>CAZISX010000046.1:3006-3861 GCA_964542005.1 uncultured Spirochaetales bacterium | reverse complement strand
CAATGAGTTTTTTATCTTTGAAGGATTTCTTATGTTCAAAATAATAGATAAGAAAACATCTAATTATGAACTTGTCGTCTCAAACGGAACGGAAGAGGGAACAACACTTCTAAATAATGTTGGAGAAACAAACCTTTTCTGGAGCGAAGACCAAGCCTATGTATCAGGCAGCAGAATCTATCTTTTCGGAGACATGGGAACAACCGGATTTGAGCCCAGCTATCTTGAACTGGTCGAATAATTAAAGGTTCAAAGAGAAACACTTATGTCTGAATTTGAAGAAAACTGATTTATTTGACAAACATTTAAGCAGAAGATAATAAATCTTAATTATTTTGTGTTTTAGCAGGTTCTTCCGGAACATTTCCCTTAACACCTCGCGGCTTCATTTCACTCATATCCTTGAAAAACATCGAATAACCGGTTTTTGTCCCGTGGAAATAACCTCTATAGAGATATTTCAGTTTCTGCAACTGATCAAGCCATTTCTCTTTTGAGGTAATAAGCTTCTGAACCTCTTCCTTTGTTTCTGATTTAGTAATAGAATTTTTCTTGAAAATCTCATCACCAACTCTTATTAACTCATTGATATTATTTATCCTGTCGGCAAGGTCTCTATGACCTCTAAGCTCGCTTGTTGTCATAATTCTTTTAAAAATAGAGAGCCTGTCAATATCTTTTTTTATAGAAACTCTCCCATTTGGAAGATAAGTTTTGTATTCTGTTTCACTAAGAACAGATTTAAGAAAAAGAGTTGTTCTTTTCAGCGTCTCATCCGCTGTCGCAATCCAGTTATTTTTACTGTTAGTGTAAAGTCTTTTCGTCGAGCCCTTCGTCACAGCGGCTTGCGCCCTG
>CAZISX010000046.1:0-2856 GCA_964542005.1 uncultured Spirochaetales bacterium | reverse complement strand
CTTCTATGCTGGTTATTTTTTCTTCTTCCATTTTAGAATTAAAACAGCTTAAATTTTTCATTCTTAAAACATCTTCCGGATCATAAATATCTATCGGACCTTCATCATCATAAAACATTGAATTTTCTCCGACACAAGCCTCAAACGCCGGATCTTTGTATGTGATTGTGTTGCTGCCGGATTCTTTGCCGCAACTTAATGATATTGCTGCGATTAATAATGTTAGAAATAGAACTTTTTTTGTAGAGTGCCGGGAAATCGGCTATTACAAATTCTGCCCGCTCTTTGCCTGCTACTACTGTTTTCTGATTCTGGCCATCATCAATTCAATTAGTTCAGCCCTGCTTCCAGGCTCGGATATTGAAGACTCAAACTTGGAAGACAGCCCTGTTTCGTCAAGAAACATAGACTTTACTGTTACTTCGGTTTTGCCCATTTTTTTGACTGTTTCGGGGATTGTTATATAAAGTTTTGTCTTTGCCCTTGTGATTGCAACATAAGCAAGTCGCCGTTCTTCCTCAATATTTCCCTCCTCTATTGCCATTTTGTTGGGAAATCCGCCGTTGTAGAATCCGACAAGAAAAACTGTCTCAAACTCAAGCCCTTTTGAGCTGTGAACTGTAATAATGCTTACTGTCTGATTGTTTAATTCCTCTTCGCCTGTTGAAATAAGTGTTATTGAATTGATGAAATCTGAATAAAAATCACGGCCTGAAGTGATTTTTTTACCTTCAAGATGGTAGGCTACTGAATTCACAAACTCTTTTAGGTTTTCAATGAGATCATCATAAATCAGCTTGAATTTATAGAGCGATTCCCGCTGCGCAGTTTTAAGACCGTCTATATCACCGATATTTTTGAGCATATTGAGTGATGAGATTTTTTTTTCTGCAGAGGTTTCAAAAAGTTTTTGGAGTGTTGTGTCGCCAATTCCGCGAGATGGATAGTTGATAATTCTGCGGAGGCTTATTTCATCATGCGAATTTACAAGAATACGGAGATAAGCTGTAATATCTTTTATCTCCTTGTTTTCAAAGAACTTTTGGCCGCCGATAATTTTGTATGGAACCTTTGCTTTGTTAAATGCAATTTCAAAAGGTCTTGTCTGAGCATTTGCTCTGACTAATATGGCGGAACTTCCAAAAGATGCACCGAGCACCTTCAGTTCAAGAATTTTTGATGCGACAAACTCAGCTTCGACATCCTCGTCAATGTGGCTGGAAACAAAAATTCCGTCCTCCGGCGAGGCTTCGTTTGTTGTAAAAACTTTCTTTTCAGCCCTGGTTCTGTTAAAACTTATGAGCCGTCCTGCCGCATTTACAATCGGCTCGATTGAGCGGTAATTCTCCTCAAGTTTTACAACAGTACAGCCAGGATAATCTCTCTGAAAATTGAGGATATTTTCAACTTTTGCACCGCGCCACGAATAAATACTTTGGTCATCATCGCCGACAACACAAAGATTATTGTGAACGCTTGTAAGATAGCGAATCATCTGGTACTGGGTTGAGTTCGTGTCCTGATATTCATCAACCATAATATATTTGTATTGAGATGCGTATTTTTTCCTGATTTCATCATTTTTGCCGAAAAGCTCATTGCATTTTAAAATCAAATCATCAAAATCCATTGCGCCCTGAAGCTTTAAGGCTTTGGCATAATCATCATAAAGTTTTCTGGCAACCCCTTTTTTCGGGTCAATCATAATTGCTGCGGATTGATATTTGTCGGGGTTATTTTTCATGTCTGAAATAATTGAAGCCATTGAACGGGGCGAAAACCGTTCTGTTGAGATGTTTTTTTCTGCCATAACTTTTTTTAGAAGTTCGGTCACTTCATAAGGCGAGTAAATAACAAAATTAGAAGGATAATCAATAGCTTTATGCTCTTTTTTTAAAATCTGGAGACCAAGCGAGTGGAAGGTTGCAATTGTAAGTTTTTTTGCAGATTCCTCATTATTAACAAGCGATTTGATTCGCTCTTTCATCTCTTTTGCAGCTTTGTTGGTAAAAGTTACAGCGAGTATATGCTCGGGCAAGACATTGAGCTTTTTTAAAAGATAAGCAATCCGGTAGGTTATAACCCTTGTCTTGCCGCTTCCTGCACCTGCAAAAACCAAGAGTGAACCTTCTGTTGTCGTTACTGCCTGATGCTGAACTTTGGAAAGAGAATTAAACACCTGGAACTCCATAATATAAAAAAATGTCAGAACTCCTCTGCACCAAAATAAAGAAGAAGCCTTAAAAAATTAGTCGTGGCATTATACTTTAAGATTAGTTTGTGTCAAATGTTGACCTTGATTTAAGCATGAATCAAAAGAGATTTAAATCTCTTCCAACCTTATCAGCTCTTCATTTGTGGTAATTGCAACAACTTTTACAGCATTTTCAGGCACATTTTTATCTTTTGCGTATTTCTCAAGCTGTTTTTTTGCGTCATTGTATGCTTTTTCAATTGCTGATTCGCTTCGCTCTTCCTTTGCAAGATATTTAAGCTCAATCAAAAGATGAGTCGGGTTCATTTCAGGATAAACAACCAGATTCGGTTCAACATAAATATCGGCATAGCCTTTGTTTAACTCTTTTTCCGAGTGAACCCTGTAAACTTTTGTCATATTCAGATATGCAAGCAAAAAGCCTTTAACACCTTCCTCACGGTAGATAAAATCCCGATTTGATGCAGCCTTGTAAAACTCTTCAAAAATGTATTTCAGAAGCGGTTTCCACTCGCCATATCGCATCATTTTACCAAAATTTTCCTCAAGATAGAGCAAATCAAGCGAATAAACCTCTTTTAATGCTTTTTCCTGACTTCGTCACCCTTATCTCCTAAGTGCCTGAAAACTTTAGACATGTT
>CAZISX010000045.1:20607-28923 GCA_964542005.1 uncultured Spirochaetales bacterium | reverse complement strand
CCCGGCTTTGCCGGTACTCCTTCGCAGCGAAGGAGAATTGTTTTGTAGCGACTGTTCGGTGTGACAACCCCCAATTTTCTCCAGTTTTAAGAGTTTTTCAGGTGTCATCCTCGCGAATGCGGGGATCCATCTCTTTGTTTTTATTGAAGATGGATTCCCATTTTCATGGGAATGACACGGTTTTTTGATTTTTTACGGAGGTTATTTGATGAAACTCGTCCTGATTTTAACTATTTCCCTGTCCCTCTTAATATTCTGCTGAAAGCTTTCCTTATATTCAATTTAATCACCCTTTATTTTTTAAATTTGACAGATTTCAAATTCAAGAGATAATCAAGGAGTTTTTTTTGAGGGAAATATGCAGAAAACAAGTCTTAAAATTTACACTTACGCTCTTTTCGCAATGCTTTGCTGGGGGCTTTCTTTTATCTGGGTTAAGGTGGTTTTTAATTACTACAAGCCGCTTACTGTTGTTTTTTTGAGGCTTTCTGTTGCTTCGCTGATTCTTCTTGCTATCAGCATGATTATAAACAGACACGAAAAAATTAATGCAAAGGATTTCAAAACCTTTCTGATGCTTGCTTTCTGGGAGCCGTTTTGCTATTTTCTTGGCGAAAGTTTTGGTATGCAGTATGTCTCGCCAACTGTTGCTGCTATTATTATTTCCACGATTCCTGTTTTTACTCCTATTATTGCTTTCTTTTTTCTTAAGGAGCGGATTTCTTTAATGAATATTGCTGGATTGGCTCTTTCGTGTGTTGGAATTATTGTTATGGTTAGTGATAGGGATTTTGGTCTTTCAGGCTCGCCTCTTGGGATTTTTCTTGAGTTTTGCGCTGTTGTCTCTGCTCTTTTTTATGCTCTTTTTATTAAAAAACTGTCGAGCCGTTATAGTACGCTGAAGATTCTTACTATGCAGAATATTCTCGGAACTATTTACTTTCTGCCGCTTTTTTTAATTTTTGAATTTTCCCATTTTATTACAGTTACGCCTAATTCCGAACTTGTTACAAATATGCTGCTTCTCACTATTTTTCCTTCAATAATCTCTTTTCTTCTTTATATAAAAGTTATAAGAGAAATCGGGATTAGCCGCTCAAATGTCTTTGTTAATATGATACCGATTTTTACTGCGGTGTTTTCCTTTTTTATGTTGAATGAGGTTTTTACTCTTTATAAATCTCTCGGAATGGCGGTTGTTATTGCAGGGCTTTTTCTATCGCAGGTTACTTTTAAAAAACAAACTGATTCGGATGAAGGTTCAAATTTTGCCGGAGGCTAAATGAAAGGTATTTATACAAAAATTATTTATGCGGTTATTATTGGTGCTGCTGTTGTTCTTTTTATTGTTTCAAGACCGACTGGAGAATCTGCTCCGAAGGAGAAAGAAACAGCTAAAAAAGATGCTCTTGCTGAAACTATGAAAAAAGAGGAGATAAAGGAAGCGGAACAGCCGAAAAAAGAGACTCCGTCCGAGCTGAAAATAGCTCCTGCCGAGGTTGAAAAAAGAATTTCCCAGCATGGCAAAACGCCTGTTTTGGAGCGGAGCCCTCACGAAAAATTAATTTTCAAACCTCTTAATCTTCCAAAGGCTGAGCCTAACTGGGAAAACCCTACTCCGTTAGCTTTTGAAGGGTTAAAAAAACTTTATATGTACTACAGGCTTAAAAATTCTGTTCCTAAAGAAGTTGGTGAAACTTTAAATGGTGCTGCCGTTTCTATAACTGGTGCCCTGATGCCGATAGATGTCCCGGCTGAGGATGGCTTGATGAAGAGATTCTGGCTGGCAAATCCTGTTGTTGTTATGGCTGGATGCGTTTTTTGTACGCCGCCAACGCTTGGCGATCTTATTTTTGTTGAAATTCCGGCAGGACAAAGCTTTAAGGTTGACAGAGAAAAACTTTATTCTGAGGTTTTTATGATAACGATTCATGGACAACTTTTTATTCAGCCAAACAAAACAAACGACAAGGTCGAATATTTCTACAAAATCAATTACACTGATAGCAGTAATATGAGATAGTTTCAGGTTTTTTCTTGTAAAACTCTTCTCCTCTCATTAAACTCAATATCATCAACTTAAGATTTTTTAAGTTGTCATCTCCGCGAAGGCGGAGATCCTTCTTTTTTTTATTGAAGATGGATTCCCGTTTTCACGGGAATGACATGCTTTTTTTAATTTCTTAAACTCTGATATTGCTCATTAAACTAAGCAAAGTATTTCATTTTTAAGGAGTTGTTTATGTTGAAAAAATTCATTTTTATTCTATTTTGTTCTCTCTTTTTTTCTCTTGTTTTTGGAGAATCAGGAACAAAGCTCAAGGTAAAACAGTATTCAAAACTTCGTGTTGCAGTTCTTGATTTTAATAGTGCTGGTATTGATGCCGGTATGGCAGCCACAGCAACAGAAACTATGATAACAGAAATTGTAAACACCAATTATTTTAAGGTTATAGAGCGCTCTCAGATGAAGAAAATCCTTAATGAACAGGGGTTCCAGATGTCTGGTGCGGTTGAGATGTCTCAGGCTGTTGAAGCTGGCAAACTCCTTTCTGCTCACAGTGTTTTGATGGGAACAATAAGCAAGGTTGGCGAATCGTTTCTTATAAACGCGAGAATTGTTGATATTGAAAAAGGGGAAACTCTGACTGCGGAAAAGAGTATGGTTAAGACGCCTGAAGAAATGATTTTAACTTGCGAAAGTGTTGCAAAAAAACTTATTGAAAAAATGAAAACCCGCGCAGAGCAGTTAAAGATGGATGCTGTTTGGAGTGTTATTTACAGGCAAAAGCCTATTAATGATTTTATTTCTGCAAAAGAAATCAATGAATTAGGCAGTGTGGCCGGGTTTGCGGTATCTTCTGCTCCGGTTGTTGTTAAGGAAGGGGATTTTGCAGAGCTGAAAAATAGAACAAACAAGAATCTTCTGCTTGTAATAAAGGTAAATTACACAATTCCTGAAAATATTAACGGTATTGAGATATCAAACAGCACTGTTGAGGCCGAACTTATCTACTTGCCTGAAAATACAATTGTTTTTAGCGAAAAAGGTGAGGGGAAAGGTGCTCTTTTTAACTCTGAGGAGGTTGTTAAAGAGGGTCTTCGGAAAGCGTGGAAAAATCTTATTGAAAAGCTGAAAAATCAAAAATAATATCTTCTTTTACCATTATCATAAAAGAAATAGAATGCTGTTTTTGGGGCATCCTCTTTTTTCCCGCCAAAAAGAGAGTAGACACCTTCAACCATTGACTGAAGCGGATCTATAACAAAATTGCCTATCGAGCCGCCAATATTGTTCTGCTTTTTAAAGTAAAGCTTTGCTCTGAAGCGAAGTTCCCCGAAAAGAGCTCCTGCACATGGAGTAACAACCATATCCTGAAAAGAAACAGGCTCTACCCAGCCTTCAACGCCATATTCCCAGACAGCTGAGGCTGTAAAAGCAAAAATCCATGATTCTAACCCGTTAAACCCTCTCATTCTCATTCTCAGATAAGCCTCACTTCCTGTAAAAGGGTGTGAAACATAGTTGAAGAAAAACCTGTCGCTGTCCCATCTGTAGGTTTTAAACATTATATTGTCTTTGAAATTTTGAAAATTAATATCAGTCCACTGAAGCTCTTCTTTTGTGTAAAAAACAAAAGCTCCGCCAATAGTTAAGAGATAACCGCCCGCCATGTAAGCAATGGGATAAAGCAAAGAACGGTCTCTTTTTTCAATGTTTGATTCAAGATATTTCCAGTCACTTTCTGGAATTCCTGCATATTTTTTCTCTTCAAGCAGTTCTTTTGTGTTGTCGGGAATAAGGGAAAGTCCCGAGCCTGGCTTTGATGCCGGCGACAAGGATTCTTCTGCAACAAGTGTTGAAAAAACTAAAGAAAAAAGAAGGAGACAAACAAAAAACTTCATCATTTTAAATATCCTATCTGTAATGTGAACAGAAAGCCTCCAAAAGTTTTTACATCGTTGAAATTATAAAAAGTATAAATACCATAACTGAAATAATTACAACCTTTTATGTTAAACTGAGCTTCAACAGGAATGCCGAAAGTGTTTCTTTTTTCCACTTTTTTACCAGGCTCTTCTTTTTCGCGGCGATAAACCTGAGAAATGCCTGTTCCGAATGTAAATGTAGCAAAATCGTTGAATCCGCCAACTCCGAGAATAAAACTTTTTTCATCCTGATAAGCTCTTAATCCAAAATTTTCTCTTTTGCTTTCTTTACAGGAAACACCGCTGAAATGGCCGCAGTAACTTTTCTCGTCTGAATTAAGTGCGTACCGGATTGTTGCTGCAATGTTTTTATAAACACCGGTCACTCCAAGAACAGCTGCCGCAGATTCGTTCGCAACCGTATTTGTGCCAATCCCAATGCCTGTATTGAGCCATATATTGTACTCTGCAGGCTGGTTGTAAGAAACAAGACTCTTTTCTTCTGCTGAAGAAATTTTTTCTTCAGAAAAAAGATATGTAGCCGAAAACATTAACATAATTATAACAAAAAACTTTTTCATTTTAGTTCTCCCCTAAAGACAAAAAAACTATATTGAGATGTTTACAAAAATCAAGAGAAAAAACTATCCATTAATAAAGAAAGAATCTATCAGCGATTTGTATCTGGCCTTTACCTCTTTCCGTTTAATTTTAAGGGTTGGGGTAAGTTCTCCGGTTTCAACAGACCATCTGTCTGCAACAATTTTAAACTTTTTTACCGCTTCATAAGATTCTATCTGGCTGTTTGTCTTGGCAACTTTCCTTTCAAAAAGCTTAATAATCGAAGGGTGTTTTATCAGATCCTCTTCATTTGTGTAGTGATATTCCTTTTCCTGAGCATAAGTTTTTAATGCATCCAAATCAGGAGCAATAATTGCTGCCAGAAATTTCTGCTCATCACCTACAATGCAGGCAGAATCAATATATGGGTCTGCCATTAATATGTTTTCGATTTTCTGCGGAGCAATGTTTTTGCCGCTGGCCATTACAATAATTTCCTTTTTGCGTCCTATAATTTTCAGCTTTCCATTGTCTGTCCAGACAGCCAGATCGCCTGTATGAAAATATCCGTTTTCATCAATTACTTCGTTGGTTTCTGTTTCTTTGTTGTAATATCCTTTCATAACTGTCGGACCTTTTACAACAAGCTCCCCATCTTTTAGAATTTTAACCTTTAATCCGGCAAGCGGCTTTCCTACCGTTTCAACATCGCGGTCAGTCGGAAGATTCGCACTAACAACTGGCGAACACTCGGTTATGCCGTAACCTTCTATAATTGTTGTTCCCAATATGTTGAAAAATCTAATTATTTCAGGCATAATAGCGGCTCCGCCCGAAATAAAAAGCTGAATTGTTTTTACGGTTTTATTTCTGATTTTTTCAAAAACCAGCTTGTCATATATTTTATACTTTATATTATAAGGAAAAGGAATCGGCTCATTTTTCTCAATATAACGATAAATCTCATTTCCAAGAATCATGCCTCGATCAAACATCCAGCGGACTGTGGGAGAAGATTTTTCAACATTTCTTGTAACATTGTTGTAGATTTTTTCAAAAAGTCTGGGAACAGCACAGGCAATGCTCGGACTTGTTTTTGAAATATAATCCATAACTTTCCCCATGTTTGAAACAGGAATAACGGTTCCTCCTTCAGAAAAAACAACATTAATAACTGTAAATTCGTAAGCATGACTTAAAGGAAGAAGCGACAAATAACGAAGCTGGCTAAGTGTCTGAATTACGGTAACAAGTTTATCAATATTTGCTATTATGTTGGCGTGGGAAAGCATTACTCCTTTTGGCTCGCCTGTTGTTCCCGAGGTATAGATTAGAACAGCAGTATCCTCTTCGTTTGGAAGGAGTTCATCTCCGATTTCGGTCATTTCAATTGCTGTTTCACGAAAAGAAGTCCAGCCTACAAGATTTGAAGATGCTGATTTTGAGCATTCATCATCAAAATCAAAAATAACAGTTTTTAAAAACTCAGATTCTGCAATAGTTTCTATATTTTTATAAAGAGTGTGTTTTGAGATAAAGGCAAAATTTGCACCACAGTCTTTTGTTATATATTGATGCTGCTCTTCGCTTGCTGTCGTGTATAATGGAACTGCAACTCCTCCGATTAAAAACACAGAGTAAGCCGCAATATACCACTCAAAACGGTTTTCGGATAAAAGCAAAACCCTGTCACCTTTTTGTACACCAGCTTTTACCATTGCTCTGGCTATAAGATTTATCTCTTTTTGCATCTGGCCGTAAGTTATTGTAGAAATACGGTCTCTTACCAGAGAGTCAATAGCTGGTTTATTGGGGTAAGATAGGAAATTTTTCTTTATTTGCTCATAAAGTGAAGGCATTTTAACTCTTCTCCATTGACTTGTGTCAAAAAAAGTAATAATATAGCACTGCCTGCCGGGTGCGTACTTGTCGGCTAATTGTTTTTTTCCTGATTTATTTTACGGGGGGCTGTTTTCAGCTGAGAAATTAGTATCAGCATCATCTGCTCCCACCTGTTTTTACAGGATGTAAACAAGCTGGCATACGGCCACGGCGGGTTCTGTCAAAATATAATCAAATAATATACAAAAATCAAAATTTTGAGAGAGTTCAGCAAAAATGTTTTAAAATCCACAACGAACCCCTCTTAAAAAGAAGTCGTGCCAAAACCTCCTTTTTGTCAAATAATCAAAGGGGAAAACGGGAATATTTTGTTGAAAAAATTGAATTTTACTAATTTTTTGATAAAGTGAAGGTCAGATTTTGGCACTTGTTGACTAACCTGTTTATATTAATGAGGTATTTTTATGAAAAGAAAAGGTGTTTTACTTTGTGTGATTATGTTATCTCTCATGGCTTGGTCTTGTAATCCGGAAGACGAACATCTGAGCCAGATTTATTCTCAGAGTTCAAGAGCTACCGCTATTTCAAATCTTATCAAAATGAAAGACAAGATTGCAAACAAAGACAAAACAGTAAAAAAACTGCTTAATCTGGACAAAACACCCGATATTGGTACTGCAGTTCTTGCTGTTGGAGAGCTTGGCTATGCTGGAGCTATCCCAAGACTTGGCGAAATAGCAAAAGACTGCTTCAAAGCTCCGAATGTTCGCAACTTCAAAACTCTTGAAGCTATTGCAACTGCGCTTGGAATGATTAAAGATCCTGCAGGAATTCCAATTCTTGAACAATATTTTACAATAGAAACTCCGGATCAGCTTGCTCCTGGACAAAGAGAAAAACCTGAGTCAGTTGCAAAAAGAGCTGCCGCAGAAGCATTAAGCAAAATGGCTGAACCTCCAAAAAAATTCATCCCTGAACTTATGAAACTTATTGAATCTCCTAAAGAAGATTTTGGTACAAAATACACTGTTGCAGGCATTCTTGGCGAATTTGGCGATGCTGCAGCCGTAAAGCCTCTTGTTTATTCTCTTTTTTATGAAGAACAGGGCTACAGCTTGTTCCCTGAAGCAAGAAAATCTCTTATCCGTCTTGGCAAATTTGCTGAAGAAGAACTTGTTAAAGCATACAACGGACAGAATCCTCAAATAAACAAAATTCTTAATGAAAATAAAGAAAGAGCTGTCAAACAGATGTGCCCTAGCTATCTTGGTAAAGATTTAGAAAAACTTAAAAAAGATGGCGGAGACTGCTCACAGCACGATCAGCTTATCAATACTTTTGCTCAGATAGATGCTGCAACAAAAATCAAAACTTCTTGGGTACTTGCAGATATTAGAAGCCAGAAAGCCGTTGACACTCTTCTCGCAGAGCTTGATACCCAGCTTAAAACGGAAGAAAAACAGCCTTACCTTGCAGAACATCTTTCTGTTCAGCTTGCAAAAATGGGTGACTACCGGGCAACAGATCTTCTTCTCAAAATGGTAAGCAAAGACTTTGCACTTAAAGCTGCTAAAGGCAAAGAAGCAGAAGCTGCAAAAAAAGGGCAGGAAATCAGTATAAGAATGAAAGGTGCTGAAGCACTTGCTATTCTCGGTGACAAAAAATCTGCACCTTATCTTTTAACAGCGTTCAAAGAAAAAGAACTTTCAGAAAAAAATGTTCAGGGCGATACAATTATTTTCTATGAGCCAAAAGTTTGGGCTGGTGACGCATTTACCCGTATCACAGATGATCCTGCTGCTGCAGAAGAATTCATAACATCAGCAAAGGCATTCCTTGAAAATGGCAAAAAATATGTAACAGGCGTTCAGGAAAAATCTAAAGCAAAAATTATTGCAAGAAGCAAAGACAAACAGCCTGATGCTGCATCTATGGAAAAACAGATTGAAGCAGAGTCAAAAACAGACACAAACTATGCTTCTA
>CAZISX010000045.1:17625-20597 GCA_964542005.1 uncultured Spirochaetales bacterium | reverse complement strand
AATTGCACTTCTTCGTAATGCGGACAAAGCGTTTATCACAATTATAGAAGATGCTCTGAAAAAAGAAGGCGATAAGGTTGAGTTTGCAAATTCAACAAAAGAATTTAAAGCTACTGCAAGCTACCTTAAATCTTTCAAATAGAACTTTTCCCTTTAACCTATCTACGGAGATCTCATGAAAATTGCCGTTGTCAATACAAGTAAATCAAGAGTTAATAAAAATTCTGAATACTACATATATACAATAAAAGGTTTTGTAGAGGAAAGAAGAAGCGGTAAATACGCTACAGATGTCATAGATGTTTTTATGACAGATGATGTTCTTACTTCTGGAAAAATTATTGGCAACGGCTCTTATGATGTTGTTCTTTTTAGGGCTATTTACTGGAATGCTGAATATATTAAAGAAGTTATCCAGAAACTTACCCCGATGCCTAAACTTGTTGGTATCTGGGGACATGACACTTTTTCACATCCTGAAGATTACTTCAAAAACAAAGGATTAAACTTTATTATTCAGGACGAGCCAGAGCTTTCTCTTTATGAGGTTGCCGCAATTGCTGAAGAAAACGGTGATTTTTCTAAAGCTGCAGGTATTATTTACAAAGATGATGTTTTAAAAAGAATGGTTTTTGGCGACAACAGGGTTCTTGACAATCTCGACATGATTCCTTCTCCTTATCTAAACAACTATATTGAAATAGGGCCAAAAAGTTCTGTTTACTGGGAAGTTAGCAGAGGCTGTCTGTTCCGTTGCGACTTCTGTGTTGAAATGTCACATTTAAGCAGAGTCCGTTTTTACAGCTTTGATTATTTAAAAAAAGAGCTTGAATTCTTTAGAGAAAAAGAAGTTCCACACATTATTATCGGCTCTCCGGTGTTTAATGTAAGCCATCAGCATGTGAAAAAAATCCTTTCAATGATAAGAGAATATCTCCCCGAATCACGAATAGAAATCCAGATTAGACCAGATATTCTTTCAAAAGAGGAAATAGAATATCTCTCCGAAATGAATGTTTACCTAAACTTTGGTATTCAGACATTTAACAGGAAAATTCTTGAAAACATGATGACATCGCTAAACATCGAGAAAACAATTCAAAACATCAGACATATAAACAATTATCCTGCATTGAGTTTTGGCATAGATCTTATTGCTGGTCTTCCAAAAACAACTTATGATGATTTTTTAAGCGATCTTGATCAGGCACTTTCTTTGTGGCCGATAAACATAAATATTTATCGCCTTTCTATCTACCCAGGAACCAGAATCTTCAATAGAATGAGGGAGTTTGATTACAGAATGGAAGGGTCTTATCCATATCTGACACTTGAAAGCTCTACCTTTAGCAGAAGAGAAATGGAAAAAGTAGAGGAAATAGCCAATGGAGTGACAACACTCTATAATGAAGGAAGAATGGTCTCTATTCTCACAATTATTGCGGCCGGGCTTGAAATAAAATGCTCTGAATTAATAGAAAAATGGGTGAAATGGCACAAAAAAAACGATTTCCCTTCAACCGAAAACTCCGACTATAATACCCTTTTTGAAAGCATTATCGGTTATTTCAGCTATATTTGCGAACGATACCAGAAAAAGAAACTCTTTCCACTTATTTCCGATTTGTTAAATCACAATCACTTTTATACAAACTCTCTGACCCACGAAAGCGAAGATATTTTGACTTACCCATATCTTATTGATTTAATGGACGAAAACAGTGAAATAGGTGTCAATAAATCTGTCTTTTTAAAGCGTTACAGCTATAACATTGAAGATATTATTGATTCAGGCTATATTGACATAAAAAAATATTCGATGGAAGTTGAAAAAGAAAATCTTTATGGTGTCGTCTACCGGATTGAAGGTGCTGTTTTTACAAGAACAGTTTCTGATGAAGAGGGTGCTTTATTTTTGTACTTGATGGAAAACGGCGAGACTTCCTTGAAAATACTGGCAGAAAAATTTTCAGAAATTGATGTAAAAGAGGTGGTTTTTTCCTGGTGCGATGAAGGCGTAATGTATATCAAAATTTTATGTGAAATCGAATAGTTTCTATAATGACTCAATCAAAAATACTCCCTTTTTTTTGGGCTGGCGGAATAACTGCTTCTATAATTCAACTTGTTCTCTACGCCAGAGTAACACCTTTTGGCGTTCCTTTTGTTATTGATTTCTGGCATTATTTTCCCTATGCAGTTTTTTATGAATGGTATGGAATGGCTCTCCTTCTTATCCCTTTTTTTGGATTAGAGCTTCTTTTTAGAAAGTTTGGTCTAAAAAAATCAGAGGTGATTCTGTTTGTTTTCTACGCTTTATCCATCATTTTTTTTCTCTCTGCAGGTCATGCAAATCATGAGCTTCAAAGATTTATGGGAACAAGACTTTCTCCAACATATCTAGCGACTTATGCTAAGATAAACGGTACCCCCGAAGCTATTGTTGATGCTATTGCTGACGATTCAGGAGGAGCCTATTCTTCTCTATATTTTTTTCTTCTTCCCTTTCTTGTTTTTCCGGTCGCCTTAACTGTAAAAAAAATCAAAGTCAACACAAAATCCCTGATATTTCTATGGATTTTTGGAGTTGTCATTTTTTTTCTTCTCCCATTACTTTCGAGCACTGTTATTCCTGGAGGATTTTTAAGACAGGACAAGGTTGCTCCTGGAATAATTGCTCTTTATAAAGAATTTTTAAAAGAGGGAATCTCCCCTAAAAAAATCAAAGATTTATCTAAAGAAATTGTTTTTTTTCAAAAGAACTGGGCAGAGAGTGATACTTCTGGCAGGTTTGTTTTTGAAGATAAACTTTTTCCATTAAAAAAAAGATGCATAACTCCTTATAATATAAGAAAAAAGCCTAATTTTATAGTTGTTGTTCTTGAAACTTTCAGAGCGAAGAACATGAATCTTTACAACAAAAATCAAAAAGAAATTTCAACCCCATTTTTAGATTCACTCGCTTTAGAAAA
>CAZISX010000045.1:896-17615 GCA_964542005.1 uncultured Spirochaetales bacterium | reverse complement strand
ATACTTTGATAGATACTATACAACAGGGTTGCCAACAATCTATGCTTTTATGTCTATTCATACAGGAATGCTGCCGCACAGCACAGAAAGAGTTGCCACAGGTTTTACAGGCATAAAATTTGATTCTTTTCCTGCTTTACTAAGAAAACAAGGTTACACAGCACACTTTTTTACAGGAACAGATCCAGACTGGGACAACCAGAGATTCTGGGCTGAAAAATGGTATGATTCAATTTATTTTGACCCTAAAAACAAGGAAAAAGACAGGCTTGTCTTTAGAAAAGCATCCGAGGATATAAAAGCTTTAGGACAAACTGGCAAACCTTTTCTAGCATCTGTTTTTTCAATCAGCAATCATGCCCCATTTAACACGCCGGAAGAAAAGTTTCTTTTTACAAAAAGCAGTGATTTAAAAGAAAAAATAACAAATACAATGAGTTATACAGACAATGTTGTGCAGGAGCTGTATGATTCTCTGAAAAATGAAGAATGGTTTAAAGACACCATTTTTATTGTGACTGGCGATCACGGATATGATTTAGGCGACCGCGGAGTCTCCGGCGGCCATACAAATTTGCGACATGAATCAACATGGGTTCCTCTCATAATTCACGGAAGTTTTGATTTTATTAAAGGGAAAAACGAAACTGTTGGCTCTCACACTGATTTGGCACCTACAATCTTGGATTTAGCTGGAATTTGTGATGAAACCAGCTTTCTGGGGCATTCTCTTTTTGCTAAAAAAGCTGACAAATCATACGCCATCACCGTAAAAGAGAGCAACTTTTCTTTTGAGACACCATTTTATTCTGCTTTTTTCCCAAAGAACAGCAATCCAATGCTTTTTAAATCTGAGGATATTTTACAGATTGAAGATACTTCGACAAAAAACTTAAAAACTATTGAAGAATACCGCGAAAAAGCCGAAATCATTATACTTTTGAACGATACTCTTATTGAATCAAACAAAATAAAGTAGCTAGCCAACCTAAAAAAAGCCAAATTTTGTTTTTTTTTCACCTTTCACATTTTTTTCTTTCTCTTTTTAATTTAATGGCAAAACAAGGCTATCTCTAAGTTTTTAGAACAAGCCAAACTGTTATCTATTTTTTCTTTTGTTTCATTTTATTGCATAACTTAAAAAAAATTGTTGACAAAGGAATGGATTTTTATAAAAATAGACTGGCGTGTCAGTTTTAAGACGAGTTTAGGAGGATTTAAAATGTTACTTAAAGACAAGGTTGCACTTATTACCGGAGCTTCAAGAGGTATTGGAAAAGCAATTGCGCTTAAATTTGCTGAAAACGGCGCAGATATAGTTGTAAATTATTACCAGGATGCTGTAAATCCTGAAAAAAATCTCAGAGCCGAGGGCGAAGAACTTGCCAGAGAAATCGAGACAATGGGAAGAAAAGCCTATCTTCTTGGTTTTGATGTTTCAAACCGCGAGATGGTTGAAAATGTTATTGGTGAATTCCAGAAAGAACATCCTATTGATATTGTTGTAAATAATGCAGGGATAACCGCAGATAATCTGGCAATGAGAATGAAACCAGAGGAATGGGAGCGCGTTATAAACATCAACCTTAGCGGTAGTTTTTATGTTGCAAAAGCATGTGTAAGAACTCTTATGAAAAACCAGGGAAACATTATTTTTATTGCGTCTGTTATCGGACAAATGGGAAATGCAGGTCAGGTTAATTACGCAGCTTCTAAAGCAGGCGTTATCGGAATGGCTAAATCTTTTGCCAGAGAACTTGCTTCAAAAAGAGTTCGTGTAAACGCAATTGCACCCGGATTTATCGAAACTCAGATGACTCATGAAATGAACGATGCAGCAAAAAAAGCTCTCATGGAAGTTGTTCCTCTTAAAGAAACTGGCAAACCAGAAGATATTGCAAATGCAGCTCTTTTCCTTGCAAGCCCTATGGCAAACTATATAACGGGTGAAGTTATTAAAGTAAACGGCGGAATGTATATGTAACCAAATTATTTTTATGGAGAAAATCATGGAAAGAAACGAAATTATGTCAAAAATTATTGAACTTGCAGCAGACAAACTTTCAGCAGATGTTGCTAAAATTAAAGAAGAAACCAATTTCACAGAAGATCTGAATGCAGATTCTCTTGATGTTGTTGATTTCGTTATGGAACTCGAAGGTGCGTTCGGCATCGAAATTCCAGACGAAGATGTTGAAAAAATCAGAACCGTAAAAGATGCTGTAAACTATATCTCAGGAAAAGTTACTGCTTAATCAAATTTCTTGTTTCTAATTCTTTTAAAAAATAGTTCAAAGGGGGTTCTCTAATGCGTCGAGTTGTAATAACAGGCATCGGTGTTGTTTCACCGCTTGCAAATAATTGTCCGGATACATGGAATGCTCTTCTCGAAGGGAAAAGCGGCATTGACACAATTAAAGCTTTTGATGTAGAAAATTATAGTGTAAAAATTGCGGGAGAACTTAAGAATTTTAATCCTGAAAATCACGGGATTGATGCAAAAGAAGCAAAGAGGCTTGATCCTTTTTCACACTATGCTCTTGCAGCCGCTGATGAAGCGGTGAGAGATTCCGCAATAAATTTTGATGAAACAGACAGAGAAATGTGCGGCGTATCTTTTGGCGTAGGTTTTGGCGGTATTGGAACTTTTGAAGAGCAGCACTCTGTTTTGGTTGAAAAAGGACCAAGAAGAGTAAGCCCTTTTCTTATTCCAATGATGATTGCAAATCTTGGTGCTGGTAATATTTCTATAAAATATGGTCTTAAAGGTGTTCAGTATTGTCCGGTTGCAGCTTGTGCAACAGGTACTTTTGCAATTGGAGACGGGTTTAGAGCAATCAAAGAAAATCTGGCAGACATTGTTCTTACGGGAGGATCTGAAGCTCCTGTAAAACAAATGTGCATTGCAGGCTTTGCTTCTATGAAAGCTCTCTCAACAAGAAATGATGCACCGGAAAAAGCAAGCCGTCCTTTTGACAAAGACAGAGACGGATTTGTTGCAGGCGAAGGCGGCGCGGTCCTTGTTCTTGAAGAGCTTGAGCACGCAAAAAAACGCGGCGCAAAAATCTATGCAGAAGTTGTCGGTTATGGTGTTTCAAGTGATGCTTTCCACATAACACAGCCAGCTCCAGAAGGCGAAGGCGCAGTTCGTGCTATGAAAAATGCGTTAAACAATGCAGGTATTTCCCCTGATAAAGTAAACTACATCAATGCTCATGGAACCTCGACTTACTTTAATGATTTAAATGAAACAAAAGCTATTAAGGCACTTTTTGGCGAACATGCTAAAAACATTAAAATTAATTCAACAAAATCTATGACAGGCCATTTACTTGGAGCTGCAGGAGCGGTTGAAGGGGCTGTTTTAGCTCTTTCAATCTATCATCAGAAAGTTCATCCTACAATAAATCTTGAAAACCCTGATGAAGAATGCACCCTTGACTATGTTCCTGGAAAAGCACAAAATGTTGCAATTGAATACGGCATGTCAAACTCTTTTGGCTTTGGTGGCGTAAATGGTGTAATTGTGTTCAAAAAATACACAGGAGAATAAAATGATCTATTCTAGGCTTCTTGGGTTTGGTCACTATCTGCCGACCAAGGTAATGACTAACTTTGATTTTGAAAAAATGGTTGATACAAATGATGAGTGGATTAGAACCAGAACCGGAATAAGCGAGAGACATTTTACAGCAGAAGGCGAAACAGCCTCTACAATGGCAATTGAAGCAGCAAAAAAAGCACTGGATCGTTGCGGTGTTGACAAAGATGCGATTGATCTGATTATTGTTGGAACAGTTACAGGCGACACCCGCTATCCATCAACCTCTTCTTTAATACAAAAAGGACTTGGTATCTCAAAGCCTATTCCATGTTTTGACTTGCAGGCAGCGTGCAGCGGATTTGTTTTTGGACTTACCGTTGCTGATGCTATGATAAAAACCGGAAGTTACAAAACAGTTCTTGTTATTGGCTCTGAAAATTTATCTAAATTTACAGACATGACAGACAGAAACACCTGTGTTCTTTTTGGAGATGGCGCAGGAGCAGCGATTGTTCAAGCATCTGAAGAGGCTGGAATACTTTCTCATTACCTTGCAACAGATGGAAGCTTTGGTCATTTAATTGAATTTCCGGCTGGCGGCTCAAAAATGCCGGCAACAGAAGAAACCGTAAAAAACAGACTCCATTACACAAGAATGGAAGGACAGGAAGTTTACCGTCAGGCTGTAAAAGATATGGCTGACGCAGCAATTGCAGCGCTTTCAAAAGCAAATTTAACACTTGATCAGGTTGATTGGATTATTCCTCACCAAGCAAACATCAGAATTATTGAATCTGTCGCAAAAAGACTTAAAGCTGATGAAAATAAGGTTTTCATTAATCTTCCAACAACGGGCAACACTTCTGCAGCATCAATTCCAATAGCATTATCTGAAATGCAGGATAAAGGACTCCTCAAAAAGGGTCAGATTGTTGTTATCACAGCTCTTGGATCAGGTCTGACTTGGGGATCTATCGTTTTTAAATATTAGTAAAATCCTCAGGCGTATCAATATCTTGAAGAATTCCTTTGTCATCTGAATCTATTATTTTTATATTGAAATTGCCAAAAATTTCTTTTAGAGAAATATTGTCGGGAGACTCCTTTATCTGTTGTGCCACTTCTTTGTTAAAGAGTGCCGGATGTCCTTTTTTGTTTTTAAAAGAAGGAATTATGACCCCAAACTCTTCTTCAAAAAGAGAAATCATCTTTAGCGGCGTCTCTTTTTTTATAAATCCATAGTCGCCGGGAAGAAGAAAATATCTTTCAGCAGAGGCAGCTAAAACCCCTTTTTTTACAGAGGAAAACATTCCAAGCTCATAATCAGGGTTGAATATTATTTTAATTTTGTCGTTTTCCGGAATAAGCTTTAAAAGCTTATCAAAATTATATCCGCCAACAACAATAATAGAGTCACACACTTCAAAAAGTGTTTCAACTGCCCGTAAAACAAGCGGTTTTCCGTCAATTAAAAGCGCAGGCTTAAAAGAACCGAATCTGGAGGAAAATCCGGCGGCCGGGATAATGCCGGTGATTTTGTAATCTGAAAACTTCTTATTTGTGCTGCTTTCTGTCATTTTTTCAGTCCTTCCAGTCTCATTTTTTCACCTCAACAAATTCTTTTTCAGCTTCTTCAATCTGTTTTTTCAGCTCTTCTTTACTTGGTAGATAAAGCTGATAGTTGGATGCATAAATATTGCTATCTTTTGGAAGCGTCAGCTCAATAAGAGAATCACTCTTTGTCAGACAAAGCAGTATGCCAACTGTTGGATTTTCCTCTTCTGTTTTCACATAACGGTCAAAATAATTAACATACATCTGCATTTGACCCAAATCCTGATGTTTCAGATCGCCAATCTTAAGATCAATAACAACGAAACATTTCAGCAATCTATTATAAAACACTAGATCAACATAAAAATGCTTATTATCAAAAGAAAATCTTTTCTGCCTTGATTCAAACAGAAAACCCTTGCCAAGCTCCAGCAGAAAAAGCTCAAGTTTATCAATAATTGCGGTTTCAAGATCATGCTCTGAATAATGTGGCTGCTCAGGCAAGTCAAGAAATTCAAGGATATATGGATTTTTTATAATATCCGCCGGTTTTTCTACCAGATGACCTTTTTGCGAAAGTTCTTTAACCTTTTCTTTGTCTTTAGAAAGAACAAGTCTTTCAAAAAGTGCTGAGTTTATCTGCCGCTCCAGCTCACGCACACTCCATGAATTTTCAATTGATTCAATTTCATAGAATTTGCGTTCTTCAGAAGAACTTATCGTGAGCAAGGCAACATAGTGAGACCAGCTTAAACTAAAATGAGCTGTTAAAATATTTATCATCTTCTGAAGATTTGGTGTTGTTTTGGAAAATATTTCAGACACTTTTAACAGCATAGCAGATTGGTCAGACAGTGTCTGACCAATGTTTTCTGTCTTTAAAAAAGATTCGTCAGGCAGTGTCTGACTAATCTTTCGATAGCTCTCATAAAAAGATCTGAAAAGCTTAAGGTTTGTTGTTGACATTCCTTTCAGTCCACTATTTTTAAACCTGGATGCAAGCATCTCTAAAAGCTTCTTTCCATACAATTCAGCCCGCTCGGCACCGCCATTTTCAAATTCAACAATATACCAGCCGAAAAGCCAGTTGCGGACAACAAGAGCTGTATCAACACTTCTTGCAGCTCTTTTTTGCAATTCGTTGTGAGTATTTTGAAAAAGATGGACTAATTTTTCAATATTCATTCTGCACCCTTCATATTCAGTAACCTTCTGCTCGGCATGATATGATTTTTAGGATATTCAAGAATAATCTGCGGTTCCAGCTTCAGCCTGTTCTCCTTGCAAATCCAGGTTAGTTCAAGTTTTTGTTTTGGCATTTGTGCTCCTTTATGATTTCCTTTATTTCATACCAAGTAACATCCTGAATCCATTTTCTTAAAACTATGATCTTCTTTTGTTTTCTTAATTCAGTCCAGACAGACCAGCCTAATTCATCAAACAGCATACTTAAAGAACCATTTTTTAATTGTTCCGGCTCTGCATGAATTATGATAATTTTTCTTTCATTTTTTGATTTCAACCAACTCATAATTCTGCTGTTGACCATGTCATCACCAAAACCATAGCCGGAAACAATTAAAACATCACTTTCAGCAAGCATAATTTTGAACATCCACTGAAGATCAATCCATATATCTGAAGAATATTGTAGAATTTTATTTACTGTCCCCATCAGAACTAATGGTCTGTGGTTATTGAACATTTCCTCTAAAATAGTGTACTCGGATACCGGCATTCCTTTTATCCCATTTATTGGAAACCAATCAATTGAACCGTGCAGTTTTAACAAGTTTATCTTTTCAAGTTGTTTTTGATCATTCCAGGTTTTAATCCTGCAATCATCTGAATTTTCCATAAAGTTATTTAGAAAAATACTGTTTAAGCTGAAAAACTTCTCTAGAACAAGATCGTGATTCAGTGTAAAAAGATCCATCCGCTCCACCTCTGTTTCGTTGTAAATATCTAGAAGAAAAGCAAGGTATTGTGTTGTTATAATTGCCTTATTTAAAAATGAAATGGCAATGTCGTTTATATAATTAATTACTTCTCTAGAAAACTCAGTTAACGAATAATTTTCTTCTGAGAAATCCTGTTTCATAAGATATTTTGTGTCGTTGCTTATTTTGTCAATAAAAGATTGAATTGCAGGATTCATCCCTTGGGTGTTATAGTAATGATCAAATTGACTCACAACAAAATACATATCTTCATAATTTGCACATCTTCCAATGTCTCTAATGCCTAAAAAATAGTCGATTTCCGGTTTTATTCTTGCTAGAAATTTTGAAATATTGCTTACCATATTGACATCATTCACTGGATCAAAGCTATTGTATGGTTTTTTATAATAATGACTGTCTGTATGTTTGTAAAATTCTATTCCATCCTTGATATCTTTGCCAAGCAAAAGAGATTCTGTTATTTCATTCATTGTCGGCATTCCGGCAGGAATAGAAATTCCTGAACCAAATAAAAAAGAAAGCTTCAAACTAAACTCCTTTATTTTTTTTAAAAATATTTTTTCCCTTCTCCGTCAACCTATATTTTTGCAATCTGCTATTTGGTTTGTCAGGTATTGTCCTTTCTATAAATCCTGCTTCTAAAAGGATTTTTATTTGTTTCTTCAGTTCACCCGAAATTGTTGTATGTCCTAATTTTATTGACAGCTCTTTTTTTCCTGCCTCTTTTTCTTCAATGAATATTAAAACTTTGGCTGCCAATTGCGAATCAAGTATTTCTATTAATGACTCGTGCCGTGACTTGTGCCGTGACTCAGGCCGTGACTCAGGCCATGACTCAGGCCGTGACTCAGGCCGTGACTCATAATGTTTATCAATTTCTTTTACAACCTCCTCGACTTCAGGCTTATAAAAAACCAAAGTTACAAATAATTCTGAAAACTCAAATTTAATGGGTTTCAGCCCTGCTTCAAGCATCATGTTCTGCATTCTTGTAATGCCTGTGCCCATTTTCTCTATATAATGTATGCGCTGGAAAAGATTGGCAATATTGGGATTTCTCAAAACACTTTTCTCTCCAAAATTTTCAGGAGAAAGTCCTTTTACAAGTCCGCCTGGGCTCACAATTTCAATCCTGTTATCAAATATTTCAATCATAACATTTGCGCCTTTCTGGAAATAATCTCGGTGAACCACTGCATTTATTACAGCTTCTCTAAGTGCCTCATAAGGAATTTCTGGGATTTCAATTCTTTGCGGTTCCCCTATAAACTTGTATTTCACCGGTATATATTGCTTTAAAAAATTCATGGCATAATCTACATTTGAAACAATGTCTTCGTTAAAATCGCGACGGTCAAGAACTGTGTGCTTTTCTTTGCCTTTGAAAAGTGCGCATGTCACGGTTGTGTGGAAATAAATATCATCAAGATTTTTTGAGAAAAACAATGCGCCTGTATTATTCATTATTATTTCTTTTGATGCGTCAACAGCTGCAACATCAAGATTTTTAAGAATAAATTCATTTGCCATAACTTTTGTAATGCCAGCAATTTTAAGAAATTTATTAAGTTTTTTTTCATCAAAATGCTCTTCATAAGCAAATTTTCGGCAGAACATCTCATCAAATTTAATTTTTCCTTCCGCTTTAACAAATTCAATTATATCGTTGCGATTCATTTTTTGAGAATTTGGTCCAATACGGTTGTAAAACCCGCTGGAACATTTGTGAGGTTTATCAACACTTTCAAAAACATGAACTATCAGAAAGTTTCCAAATTCCTCAATTTCTATTTTTACAGAAGGCTCACAATTATTTGCAAGATCCTGAATCTGGCTTTTCAGCTTATTGCTTATTTCAATGTCTTTAATTCTACCTTCATCAGTTATCCCTATAAAAATTCTTCCACCGGAAGCGTTTGCAAATGCTACGATTTCTTTATCAATATTAGCATGATAGCTTTCTTTAAACTCAATTCTATAGCCTTCGCCTTCTTCAAGAATCATGTTTAATTCTTCGCGAGTTATTGAAGGTTTTTTATTATATTTTTTCATTCAATTCTCCCTAGAGCAAACAACTTTTTTGCTTATTGTCAAAAGACTGTTTCTATAATTTAACAAGCAAATTTATTATTAATCTTAAGATTGTGAAGTCAACTTTTTATAAAAATAGATAAACCGATCAGTTTCTTCTTTCAAGAATGTAGTCCGAAAAATCTATGAGCATATCTCTGAATTTGTTAGCAGGAAGTTCTCCGGCACATTTTTTTGCAGATTCAACATACTCGGCCGCCGCTTTTTTAGCTCCATCAAGCCCAAGAAGTGTCGGATATGTTGCTTTGCCGAGTTTAGCATCGCTGCCGATTGGCTTTCCGAGCTCTGCTTCATCAGCTGTAATATCCAAAATATCATCAGTAATCTGGAAGGCGAGTCCTATATTTTTTCCGTATTCTTCAAGTATTAAAACTGTTTTTTCATCAGCATCAAGAAATGCTGCTGCGCCGGCTAGAGATGCCTGAATCATGCAGCCTGTTTTTTTAAGGTTTATCATGTCCAGAGTTGCAACATCTCTTTTTTCCTGCGGAATTTTGCAGTCATGCACCTGGCCTATTACCATTCCTTTGCCGCCGGCTGCATTTGCAAGGTATGTTCCTCCCCTTTTAATGTTGCCGTTTCCTTCCTGCATAATCAGGGTAAAAGCATCGGTTAAAAGTGCATCTCCGGCTAAAATTGCGATATCTTCACCAAAGATTTTGTGGGAAGTCGGTTTGCCGCGGCGCAAATCATCGTTATCCATCGCAGGCAGATCATCGTGAATCAGTGAATATGTGTGGATAAATTCAAGTGCGGAGGCGTAAGGATAAATACTCGATTCATCTTTTCCAAGAAGGTTTGCGGTAACAATTGCCAGAAATGGACGGAGTCTTTTGCCGCCAGCCTCAAGGCTGTAAAGCATTGCATCTTTTAAAACACTGTTTTCTTCAAGAAGATTAATGTGTTGTCTTAAATTTTCCTCAATCAGAGGTTTTTTGATTAAATGAAATTCTTTCCAGTTCATAGATTCTCCTATTTACCAACTTCCTCTTCATCGACCTCTTTTAGTCCCTGTTCAGAAAGAATGTTTATTTTTTTCTCTGCTGCCATTAGATCTGTTTTAATTTTGCGGGCAAGCTTTATCCCTTTTTCGTAAAGTTCAACAGACTCCTCTATTTCAATGTCTGCTCCAAGTTTTTCTGAAATAGCTTCCAGTTCTGCTATTTTTTCTCTGAATTTACCTTTTTTTTCCATTTTTACCCTCTAAATTGTACTCAGAATAATAGTTAGATACTGAAGAAAAGTCAAACCTAAATCAAAAGAATAGTGCAGCCAGCATTACTTTTGGATTTAATCCCACATTTTGAATTGCAGCCATCTTCCTCTTTGAGATTGCCGTCATCGCATATTTCAGCACCTTCAACTCTCCCGTTTCCGCAGATATTCTGGTTTATACATTTATTGTATTCATTTAAGCAGACCGTTTTTTCACATACAGCGGGTTCTTTTGAACAGGTATTTAAACAATCAACCAGCTTTAAAAGTGGTTCGTAATTATTGTCCGTCTTTTTTTCTTTGCAAATCGCCTCCTCCTCAAAACCTAAATTTGCAAGCATAAGACACATAAGCATGTCGGAGCAGCTGAAAAGCTCTCCTTTTGCAGGCTCTTTCTGGCAATAAGCATCGCAGCCGTCGCCCGAAACAGCATTCCTGTCATCACACATTTCGCCCGAATCAAGAGTTCCATTACCGCAAACAACGCTGTTTTGGAGAGGTTTGTCACTCACACAAAACTCCACCTCTTTTTTGCAATATTTATTTTCGCAACTACTTGTTACATTGTTTTCGCAGTTTTCATAAATACAATTTAATGCAATATCTGCTTTTAAGACAGCCTCCCTGTCACCGGAATAGAGACATGCTAAAACACAATCTCCGGCAGAATCTCCTTCGCAATTGTTTGCACATCCTATCATATCGTAACACCCTGTTTCTTTTCCCAAAATTTCATTTTTTTTACAATTTGAACACTCAGAATCAGATGGATTATCGCACTCTTCCAAGCCTTCAACAATAGAGTTCCCGCAAGTTCCGCCAGGCTCGTTTCCCGGAAAATGACCAACCCATTTTTTTGCAGTTTCCATTATCCAGCCGCGATAATAAATCAAATCAACAACAAAATTACCGCCATCAGTTCTGCACGATTCACCACCCTGAATATCAACATAGCTTGTAATTCCAAAAATTTCGTAATTATCGCCATTTTTTACAAGAACAGGGCCGCCCGAATCGCCGCTGCAAAGACCGGCCGGATTTCCAACCTCAATAACTCTGGCTCCTGCACCATTTTTTATTTTTGAAATAATATCAACAACGCCAGCTCTTTGAACGCCGGAATCGTTTTTATAAGAACTTGTTAGCCCGTAACCAACTGCAATCTTTTCAAGTTCCTGCGAAATCTCGTAGCTCGAAACAATCTTTTTTATAGTTCCTTCAGGTAGCAAAATCTCTTCTTCCAAGAGAATTATCCCAAGATCTACACCAAGCGGATTTCCATAAACAGAGCCTTTGTAGGCTGGATGAAGTATTGTTTCTTTCGCTTTAATCTGAAATTCTCGGTTTTCCAGAGAATTTATCAAATCGCCGGAACCGCCCATCGCCCAGATATTTGAAAGAAGATGCTGGTTAAAAACACAGTGACCAGCTGTAAGAATAATCTTTGGATCAATAAGAATTCCTGTGCAAACATAAAGAGCTTCAGGCGGGATAAACCCGATTAAGGCCGGAACATCCTTCCATGAATAATCTGTCTCTTCCCCGTTTACAATAAATCTTTCTTCCGAAAAAACAGAAGAAAATATAAAAAACATAATAAAAATAAATAGATTTTTTTTCATATCTGCCTCGCAAATTGTTGATTGGCTAACAATACCTGTAAAAGGATTTTTATCAATAAAAGAATTTCAGCAGCTAAACCGGAAAATTATCCTCATTCAGCGGATAATAACACTCTTTAAGCTCGATTGAGACAATATCCTCCTCTTTGTAGGAGGTCTCTTCCAGCACCGATTTTTTCGCCTCATCAGAGCTTATAGCCATCACAGGTTTTATGTGATTATCTTTGAACAATATGTAGAAAAGTTTCTGCTTCAAAACTTTTTCATCTTTAACCATTGATTTCCCTCTTTTTTAAATCCGTAATAAAATTAACAGCTTCATCAAAAGACATCTCAATTTTTTCGCCGTTTTTACGAACCTTAACCTCGACAACACCTTTTTCAAGAGATTTCGCGCCAATCGCAATCTGAACAGGATAGCCGATTAAATCAGCATCGTTAAATTTGAAACCAGCTCTCTCATCACGGTCATCAAGAAGCGTTTCAATTCCTGCACTATTAAGTGCTGCATAAAGTTTTTCAGCAGCTTCAACAACCTCCGGCTTATTTGTCTGAAGCGGCATAACAATAGCCTCAAAAGGTGCAATAGCAAACGGCCAGACAATACCTGATTCATCGTGATTCTGCTCAATTGCGGCCGCCAGAGTTCTTCCGACACCAATTCCGTAGCAGCCCATAACAGCAGGTTTTTCCTTGCCGTCAGAATCAATAAAGTTACAGTTCATCTTTGTTGAGTATTTTGTTCCGAGAAAAAACACCTGGCCAACCTCGATTCCTCTGAATTCTTCAAGGATTCCATCACAGAGCGGACATTTTTCACCAGCTTTTGTAATAGTAAAATCGCCCCACACTTCAGGCGTAAAATCTCTTTCAGGATTAACATTAATTGAGTGAAAATCTGTCTTGTTCGCGCCGCAAACCATATTCTCAATACCTGATATAGAAAAATCTGCAGCAATCTTAATCTTTTTTGCAAGATTTACAGGGCCGGCAAAACCAACATCCGCGCCAGTAATTTCCATAACTTTTGCATCATCAGCAAGCTCAACCAAAGAAGCTCTGAAAAACGCCTGAATCTTAGCCTGATTAACCTCTTTGTCGCCGCGGACAAGAACCATTAAAGGCTCTCCATCAACAACAAAAATCATTGATTTTATCAAAGTTTCCATAGATTTATCAAGGAACGCAGCAACATCTTCAACAGCTTTTTTGTTCGGCGTTTCAACCAGAGTCATCGGCTTAAAAAGAGAGGAATCAGCAGCTTTTTTCTCAACAACAGTTCTCGCTTTTTCGTTGTTTGCCGCATAACTGCATTTTGAGCAGGATAAAATCAGATCCTCGCCTGAATCAGCAAGCACCTGAAATTCATGGCTCATATCGCCGCCGATTGCGCCTGTTGCCGCATCAACAGCTCTGAATTTAAGACCGCATCTTTTGAAAATCGCAGTATAAGCGTCATACATAACATGATAGGTTTTTTTCGCGTCCTCTTCACTCACATGAAAACTGTAACCATCTTTCATTATAAACTCTCTGCCGCGCATAAGGCCAAATCTTGGACGAACCTCATCTCTGAATTTGCCCTGAATCTGGAACAAATTCCACGGAAGCTGCTTGTAACTTCTGAGATTACGGCGCACCATGTCAGTAATAACCTCTTCATGAGTCGGGCCGAGAACAAAATCACCATTTTTTCTATCTTTAAACTTGAGAAGTTCCGGCCCAGCATATTCCCATCTGCCGCTTTCAACCCAAAGCTCAGCAGGCTGAACCATTGGCATTAAAACTTCCTGACAGCCTCTTTTACCAAGCTCTTCTCTTATAATATTTTCAATCTTTCTTATTCCTCTAAGTGCAAGCGGCAGATAGTTGTAAATTCCGCTAGAAAGTTTCTGAATCATACCAGCACGGTACATAAGCTGATGACTTGCAATCTGTGCCTCGTTTGGAACCTCTTTTAATGTCTGAAAAAAAAGCTGACTAACTCTCATAAAATTCCCTCATTAATGTAAAACAAAAATACCGGCTAATTTTACTGAGAGAGATTCAAAACTCCACAATTATCTAAAGAAAAAGATTTTTGACATATTTTTCTTTCTTAAATCCCGCAGAAGTTAATCAATTCCACCGCTGTTTAAGCAGTAAAAAAAACAAAAATCCTGTTTACAAATTACAGAAAGGCTTTAAAACATCTGAAGAGACATATTTATAGAAAGACATTTTTACATTGAAAAAGTCAGCTTTTTTTGGCACAGTTTTCTGTGCTGACAAGTTTTAGTTTTTTTATATCCTGCTCTAACTCTAGAACACTGTTTTCTTTTTCCAGCTGTTTTAATTTCTGACGATATTTTTCGTATTCAAAACCTGTTTTTTCAAGAGCGGTTTCATGGCTGATTTTACCGGCATGATCCAGTAATTCTCTTCCGTTGAGCTGTAAAATAGAGTCTAATCTTTTAATCCAGTCGTTCATATACATTGGAATATGCTGCTGCGCCATTGTTTCGGCAAATGCCAAAAACTGTTCAACCAATAAACCAAGCAGTTTGATTTCATCTTCATTAAGATAGTTTTTTGCTATGCTGACATCATTTTTTGTAATTTTGCCATCTTTTTTATCTAAAGATTTCATCCCTAATAACGGCAGCGAGGCATCAACCCGTCTGTAAATCAGCTCAGCTGCAGTTTGGCTGCTGATTGCCCAAAGCAGTTTGTTTTGTACGATTTTAAAAAATTCGATTGTTTTTTCATCTTTTGGGTCATAGTCAATGCTGGTTGTATAGATATCTTTTATTTTTTGATAAAAAAAGCGTTCAGAAAGCCTTATCTCTCTGATGCGTTCCTGCAATTCGTTAAAATAATTCATGGAATTGCCGGATTTAAAACGGTCGTCGTTTAGAGCAAAACCTTTTATAATATATTCTCGAAGCCGCTCTGTTGCCCAGATTCTAAACTGTGTTCCCTGTTTGGATTTTACACCAACCGAAATTATTACATCAAGGTTGTAATAATTGGTCTCATAATTTTTACCGTCTTCAGCAGTGTGTCGGAATTTCCGACATACTGAATTTTCATCTAGTTCGCCTTCGTTAAAAATATTTTGTATGTGTTCTGTTATCGTTGTGCGACCTTTGTCAAACAAAAGAGCCATCTGTGCCTGCGTCAGCCAGACCGTATCCTTTTCTAACCGGACATCAATTTTTATATTGCCGGCAGAGTTTTGATATATAATAATTTCGCCGACTTGATCTTGTATAAATTGCTTGTCGCTCATCCGTTCACCCCTTCATATCAGAACGGTAGGTATATTTAAGTTCGCAAAGCTGATTTATCAGGCTTTGTTCTATTTGATTTTCTGTTGTCATGCCTAGTTCCTTACAATATAATTATGCAAAAAAATTATTATTTATTGGTTTATACATCTTCAAGAATAAAATCAAGATTTTGCAGAGATAGTCCGTAATAATCTTTCAGAAAAATTTATACTTCTTTTTTTGGTGCAGTTTTCTGAGACTTTACCGGCTTTTGCATATCTTTGAAGAATGAGGAATAATCTACAGCCATTTCGATGAAAGATATTTGATTCTATCTAATTTCTAATTTTTTAGAATCAAGCAGATGCTGAACATCCACCATCGGCAGGGTATATTGTCCGAAAACAGAGTAAGAGCTTATATTTAAAATATATGCACGGATAGAATTAATCATCAAAGGAATTCCCGACAAACTGAGAAACTCATCTTTTTTTTCTCGTTCAAATTCCTCTGTAAAATCATAAACTCCCTCTGCAACTATTGAAAAACTATATCCCGGCAAGGCCGCATCTTTATTTCCGTGAAGCTGCATCAATATTCTGAAAATATTGTTGTTATCAAAATAGATGTCATAATCAATTTCAACCGGAATTTCCGGCAAAACATCTGTTTTATCTGAAAGAAGAATCGCTTCAAAACGGGAGGCTAATATTGAAAACTTCTTTATATTAAAAGATGATTTTTTTACACTTGCCATGGCTATCCTGCCTTGTATGTAGATTTGTTCTCTGAAACATGGCTTAAATCGTGATGTCTTTGTTCAATCCCGCCGTAATTCCCTCTAAATTTGAGAATATTGCTATTTCTTTGATATTTTTCATTATTAATAGAAACTGTTTTTTCAATCGGGTTGATCTCTATTTTTAAATCAAAGATCTTTTCCATTTTTGCCATTGTTTTCATGTTTATAAATTTGTTGGAAGAAAAGAGCTGAGTAACAAAAGCTTTTGTTGTCCCCATTTTTGACGCAAGTTCACTCTTTGTCACCCCTTTTCTATCCATTATTTTTTGTATTTTGGCAAGAAATCTGGTCTGGATTTTACTTGCTTCAAAATCAAATTTATCCTCTTCATTTTCAAAGGTAAAAACCTCTTTTAAGGCATCTTCTATCGTAAGTTTATTATTATTTGAACTCATAGTCGTATCTCCCTATATTCTGATATATGTTGGTAAGTTTTTTATCATTTTTCTGACTCTCTTTTTTTACAACAGTCACAACAACAACTTTTTTACCATTTTCGTTAAATTCCCTGCAAATAATCCTGTTGTTATCAATTTTCATTGCTGAAATTCCTTCATACTCTCTTTTGTAATGTTTGCCATCATAATAGTTGTTGAATACCCAGTAAAGCACTGTTCTCATCTTCTTTTTGTTTTCAATGAAAAACGCTGAGATTTCGGTCTCATTCTCAGTATCA
>CAZISX010000045.1:0-886 GCA_964542005.1 uncultured Spirochaetales bacterium | reverse complement strand
GGAATTATCAATGAGCACTCTGAGTAAATTTGTAATATCCTTACATTTACGCTTCAAAGGTTAACCTATTGGTAAACAATTATCAAGATTTTGTTTTGACACATTTTCAAACACCCTATTTGTCAAGGAAATTTTTACCCGACCACACCTTATTTATAGTATCTCTCCATCTTTTTTTCAACTATTATCCAAAATCTTTAAGGTTTTTCAGTTCTGAAAATATATTTTGAGAAAAAGATTTTTTAGAATTGTCTAAGCTTCTTTTTTTGGTGCAGTTTTCTGAGACTTCACAGGCATCTGCATATCTTTGAAAAATGAGGAATAATCTACAGGCATTTCAATAAAGTAGCCGCGGAGCAGGTATTTTAATTTCATGTATTGGGTGCTCCATTTTCGCTTGGCTTCACTCATCTTTTTGACATCTTCTTTGTTGTCTGTTTTGCCGATTGTGTGGAGTTTGAATATCTGATTACCTCTATCTTTGAGCTCGCTGAGTTTGCTCAAGTGCTGCGAAAGCTCACCTCGGCCGGAGTGGCTTGTTGTTTCTATTAGATAGTTTATTGCGGCCAGTTTATCCGACTCTTTTTTTATTGAAGAGAGAGTTTTAGGGAAGTAGGTTTTTACTACTGTCCCACTTGCTACTGATTTGATGTGATAATACGATTTTTTGATTGTTTCATCTGCCTCGCTGAGCCATTTTTCTTTTTCTGCAATAGTTGTTTTTACATCTATGCCGCTCATGTTTCTTTCGGAATAGAGCGATCTGAATATCTGGAATCTTCGATCCAGTTCAGCTATTTCAAAGTGGAAATAATCGCCCATTGTTGCTTGTGTTTTTTCGATTGAGCTCATAAAATGGCTGTGAAAACTGATAAGTTCTTCGTGC
>CAZISX010000044.1:19278-30411 GCA_964542005.1 uncultured Spirochaetales bacterium | reverse complement strand
ATATCACATCTCCTCTTAAATATCAAGTAAAAAAGGGTTTTGAGACAGCTTCCACCGGCCAACCCCAACGAAAAACCTGAAAAACTAGTTATTTGCTGACTCTGATATTCAGACCGTCAGGATAATATCCATAACCGTCTTTCACATATCCTTCTTTAAGTTCTGTAATATCTCCGGTTTTTGAGATAAAGTCAAGTTGGGTGGAAAATAATTTCTCAATTATTTCTTAGATTTTTTCTTCGCTTTTATCTTATTTTTCTTTGCAGCATCCCTCTTGCAGAGAGCTTTCTCTGGCTGTGGGGTGTATGGCGATTCTTCATAATCTTTGAATGGACACTGATCATCAAATATATCACAGAGACATTCCATATATCTTATATTCATTCCCTGATATTGTCCCTGATATACAAAATAGTGACCTTCAAATTCACCCCACGCCTGTCGCCAGTATCCATTTTCTGTTTCAGGTGTGCAGTATGATTTTTTCTGGTCAAATCTGTAAAAGCAGGTTATGTTGCCATGGATTCCTGCATTGTTCCGCCAGTATTCTTCCGAATAGAGGAGCATATTGCCGCGGAGCTGCTGAGGCAGATACCGGGTAAATTCGGCTGTCTCCGAGGCGTGAGATGGTGCCGGTTTCAGCTCTTCATACTTTATCTCACTTCCACCAACATCTGCTATTATCATTTTGTTGCTCGTTGTATATATTATCCTGTTTTTATTGTTCATATCCATCATTGCCCCATAACCGTATTCTCCACTTTTGCTTACCCTTTTGCAGCCGCTGTGGTTTACAGAATCGGGATATTTATCAAGGTCACAGTAATAGACAGATGAGAGATTGTCTGATTTGTAACCCAGATACTGAAAAGTGTATCTGTTGTCAACTATAAAATGACCCCAAGCAAAGAAATCAGATTCTTCCCCAAGAGTATGCCATTTCCATTCCCCTATTTTTGCATAGGAGACTTTGTTTTTCCAGTGGGTGTCCTCTGTCTCTCTGATATTAGCAAAAACCCATTTATCATTCATCCTTATTTCATCTGCCGCTTTTACAGGTCGCGGATAAATAAGACGGTAAAGGTTTTTTGAGTAATATAAAATGTAGGAATCATAATTCTCAAGAAGATTTACATCTTTAATGTTGTAGTTGGGGAGAGTTGTTGTAAATGTACTTTTGTAAAATCCGCTGTTTTCTTCAAGAGATGGTCCATAAATTGTATGCGTTTTGCTCTGAATATCCATCTCCATCATCATGCCTGCGTTGTTATTGCCTGAAGAATGAAATGTGTACATTCCTATTTTTCCACCACTCATGCTAAATAATTTCTCCTGAGGACCACTAACTGCCCATGCGCCGGGATAAGGGGTCTCCCCTTTGTAGGTTCTTCCAGGTATAGAATTATTGCAGATTTCTCCGTCACAAATGGTTCCATATTCGTCTCCGTAGGGAAGTATCTTAATCTGACAAGGATAGCCGCAGCAGTCAGATTCAGGTGCCTCTTTGCAAACTCTGGCATTGTTTTCCTTCCATAGATTAAAGATACATTCAGGGTCTTTTTTTCTTGCTTCTGTGTCTTTAAGATCGCAGGGACGGCAGAAATGGATCTTTCCGTTTGTGTAATAGGGAAATTTAGCTTTGCTTAGTTCGGGGCAGTAGCCATCATCTGTGTTTTCTATTTTGTCTGAATCCTGAGCTGTATCTTTATCAGGGAAAGAGTCTAAATCTGTAATAATCTCTTTGTCAGGGATTGACTCTTTATCAGGAATATTACTATCATCAGGCTGATTCTGATCAGGAGGAGTATCTTTATCTGTTAAAACCTCTGAGTCAGAGGTTGTGTCTTTATCGTTATTTGTTTTTTTATTTGATTTGTCATCTCCGCAGCCGGATACTGCGAGGAGAAGAAAAGAAAAAAGGAAAACAAGAAAAAATTTCATCAAATAACCTCCTAAAAAAAATCAAAAAACCGTGTCATTCCCATGAAAATGGGAATCCATCTTAAAAAAAACAAAGAGATGGATCCCCGCATTCGCGAGGATAACAACTGAAAACTCCTAAAAATATCAAAATACAGGGGCTGTCACACCGGACAACCCCTACAAAAAAATTCTCCTTCGCTGTGAAGGAGTACCGGCAAAGCCGGGGAGGTAGCGGACAAGTTCGGCTATGATGAGCATTCTTTTCAGAAAATCAGACCAACGCCAAGTCGTATCTGACCAATAAAGTATTTATCTGTAATTTCTTCGTCTGTTTTCCTGTAGCTTTCCTCCTTGCCTTCATAATATTCTATTTTGTCTTCGATTTTACCGTAAAGTTTTACCGTTGCTCCTATCGTCAAATCTGAAAAAAGCCCAAAATGCTTGAAAAACATATAACCTAAATAACCGCTTCCCGTTAAATCAAGGCCGTGAATATCAACTGTTCTGCTGTCAATTTTGTGATCATATCCTTCTCCTGCGTTGTAGTCAATCCATCCGAAGCGCAATCTTTTGTATCCGGCCATAGGAACAAACTGTGCAAGAAAACCTTTGCCATTTTCCATCTTTCTTGTAAATGGATAACCAGCTCTAATATAGTAAGAAACCGGGTCATCTAAATTCTCTTTTGAAAACCATGGATACAAAGGAGTTCCTGCACCTGCCTCTATCTCAAATTTGTTAAAAGACGAGACAGCAATAGCAATATAGAGCAAATCAGGAGCTCCAAGTCCAGTCTTAATCTTATAATTCAGCTCATCCCAATTAATCTCTTCCCCATAAAGCGGAATCATGAAAAACAAAACTAAAAAAAGAAGAAACTTTTTCATCTTTACCTCATTTTTTTTATTTATATTTCCATACCGGCGTATATTCCTCAAAAGTCCGTCAGCGGAACATCATGTCATTTCATTACTCGAAAACCAATTTGTAATGATGTGAAGCTGTGAATTTTTCTTTATCAAAAACCACTGTTTTCTTTTCATAATTAATAGAGACTTCAAATTCAAAAGAATAATTATCAAAAATAAAGGAGATACTCGTGTAAGAGTCTGTAAGCAGAGTTTTATAATCAAGACTCTCACCCATAGTGTCAAAGGTAAAATCACCGGACAAATTTTCAAGTTCAAAGCGGAAAAAAATCAAGCCACCACATTTCATTCGATAAGATTCTGTCATAGATTGATCGAATTCACAATCAATCATGTTACCCATCTTAATTGTTTCAGGTAAATAATATGGCTTTTCAATTTTATTATTATTTACATCTACAGACTTTTCATAGACAAATTTAATAGATGAGATTTTTTGAGCAAGCTCTTCTGAATTTACAACAACATCTCTCTCTATCTCCTTGCAGACAAAAAGCGGGGCTGGAGTGTCATCTGATATCTCTTCAGCTGAATAAGTCATCCTTTCACACATTCCTGCTCCAGAATCCTCAGGCATCCTGGAAATATTGCAGCTGGCTGCAATAAAAATTGTAACAACAACAAAAACAATAAATTGCATCACCATCTCCAATTATAATTTTACTTCTGCAGTGACTCAATGAACAAATAATTGCACTCGATGCGCCGGACAATTGAGTTTTTGCAGGATTTTTGTAAAAAAATGCAATAATTTCTTGACCTTTGTTAGGCTGGCATATACTCGGAGGAACTGTTTTGTTTCTATTTTAATCATCTCTTACACCGCGGGATTAATTTTCTAAACTGTCATAAATGTATTTAAAAGTTGGTTCTGTGTCAAGGAATTTGTTTAAGTTTTGTTTTAAACAAGATTGGTTTTTGATAAGAATCAAACAATTCCAGTTTTTTATGAGTTAAAGCTTTGCGCTATCAGCTACTTTCGAACCAGCAGCCAGATAAAAAACGGGCCGCCTAAAAGCGAGGTTATGATGCCGACAGGCATTTCCGCCGGAGAAATCGCGATTCTGGCGAATGTGTCGCAGAGTGTCAGAAAAAATCCGCCAAATAGAAAAACTGCGGGAGCTAAATATTTGTGGTCAGAGCCGATGATTAATCTCATTATGTGAGGTGCCATTAGTCCTACAAATCCGATTGGGCCTGTAAATGAAACAATGCCTCCTACCGCAAGGCTGACGATAAAAAACAGTATTTTCCGAACCTTAGCTGTGTCTGTTCCTCTGGCTAGGGCTATTTCCTCGCTTACTGCGAATAGGTTAAGTTCGCGGTGAAAATAAGCGGTTGTGAAAAAAAGGAGTAGTGCAAAAAATCCCATAAAAATTGATTTGTCACTCGATAATGAGTCAAGACTTCCCATAAGCCAGTGCATCATACTGATGCTTTCTGTGTAGTCTGAGATGTACTGGATAAATAAAATCAGGCTTGAAAAAAAGAGGTTGACTGCTGCGCCGGCCAGTAAAATTGAGGTTGTTGTCAGTTTTTTGTTTGCTTTTGAGAGTAGATAGACTATTCCGATTGATAAAAGCGCGCCTGAAAATGAGGCAATTGTTATGCCGGGAATAAAGAAAAATGATGCGGCAATCTGCGATTTTATAAATAGTGCGGCTCCAAAGCTTGCACCGCTTGAAACACCTAATGTGTATGGTGTTGCGAGCGGATTTCTGAAAAGTGCCTGAAAAATAAGTCCCGAAAGTCCAAGTCCGCTTCCGGCTAGAAATGCGCCAAGAGTTCTTGGTATTCTGATTGCTGTGATTAAGTCTATGTTGTCAGAGGTTAGTGTGAGTGCACCGTTTAATATTGATATTGCAATGGAACTTATTGAAAATACTAAAAGAATTAAAAGTATAGCTACTTTTTTATTCATTTTGGAGCCTCGGGAAGAATTAGCGGCATATTTGTCTGAGGATGGTTGAAGAATGTAAAGCTGCGGCCAAAAAGTTCCGATAATACTTCGTTTTTCATGATGTTTTCGGGTTTGTCAAAGAGTTTGATTTTTCCTTTTTTCATTGCAGCGATTTTGTCGCTCCAGAGTGCGGCTGAGTTTATGTCGTGGCTTACAATAATTATGCCTTTGTGAAGTTTTTGTGCAGTTTCTTTAAGTATTTCAAGGATATGAATCTGCTTGGCCGGGTCGAGGAAGCTTGCGGGCTCGTCAAGAAGTATGAATCTTGTTTCCTGAGCAATCGCTCCTGCAATTAAAACCCGCTGTTTCTCGCCGCCGCTTAGTGTGTCAATCATTCTATCAATAAATTCGGTAGTTTCCGTGATTTCAAGTGCGTGATGAATTGCATCATAATCTTTTTTGTCAAGTGATGAAAACGGGGTAAGGTAAGGAAACCGGCTCATTTCCATAAATTCTCTGACTGTAAAAGGGAGTGATTCGCTTATTGTTTGCGGTACAAAGCTGATTAGTTTTGCCAGATTTTTTTGAGCCATTTCTGTGTTTAACTTTCCGCAGATTTCAATTTTGCCGGTGTAGTTGCGGTTTATTTTCATTATGCACTTTAAAAGTGTTGATTTGCCTGCTCCATTTTCGCCAATAATTGAGATGAATTCCCCTTTTTTTGCGACAAAGTCTATTGAATCAAGAATTGTCTTTGATTTTATTGAGAATGAGAGATTTTCAATGCGAATAAAAGGGGTTGTCACTTAGAATCCTTTTAAGAGGCTGATATGTTCTCCAAGAATTGGTGATTTTATTTTTGTCCGCTCAATTCTTGCGATTGCGTTATGTGTGTGGATGCTTTCGAGATGAAGCGTCTCGGCGCGAAACCATCTAACTGCTTCGATTTGTTCTAGTTTTTCTGTTATGTTTCTTACAATATCTTCTGCAAACTGCGGGTTGAGATATGCTTTTTCTGTTACAAATTTTTCATCACTCCGCTTTAAAAGAGGGTATATTTCGCAGCTGGCGCACGATTCAACCAGCTCGACAATATCCTCAATCCACATAAATGAGCTAAACGAGATAAAAAGTGTGACAATGCTCCGCTGATTGTGTGCGCCGAATTCGCTTATCTCTTTTGAGCACGGACAGAGTGTCGTGACTGGAATTTTTATTCCTAAAATAAAGCTTGAGCCTTCTTTATTGCTGTAGCCCGAAAATTTAACATCAACAGAAAAAAGTGATCTTGCGGCAGATTCAGGTGATAATTTTTCTATAAAGTAAGGGAAAACCGCAGAGAAAATCGCTTTTGGCGATTCGAGATTCTGTCTCATATCTTCAAGAATATCAGGTATATTTGCCATTGTGATTTCGCCGCGAACCCTGTTTAAAATCTCGATAAACCGGCTCATGTGGGTTCCTTTGAACTGCGGCATAAGTTCGACCATCATGTCAACAAAAGCAACTGTGTCCTGAAAGCCTGAAAGTTTATCTTTTACACGAATCGGGTATCTGATTCCAGAGACTCCGACCTGGTCAACTGTAATATTTCTGGTGTCAAGTTCGCGCTGAATATCTTTCATTTTAATCTCCATCTGACTCAAATTCAGGAAACAGGGTTTTATAATAGCCGTGAGGATAAAAATGGCAATTAAATCTAAGTCAGGTTGATATAAGAATTTGAGTGATAGTGTGGTTGTTATGCTTTTTGTAGAGACAGGTTTGAGACCTGTCTCTACAAATTATCCAATTACTTTGAGCAGTTACCAGTTGTAATAACTTTATATGCCTGAGCAACGCCCAAGATATCTCTCATCAGAAGACGGGTAGATACATTTTTAACATCGCCATTGCACTGTGACTTAAGATTGTTGATAGCAGCTTTTTCAAGATTTTCAGTAGCTGGAGCTGTTAAATGCAAAAATCCCATGCCTGAAACTTCTGCTGTTACTTCCTGGCCAACATTTGAGCTGATTCCGGAAACACCAACACTGTGAATAGCTACACAACCAACGAAAGACATAGAAACGGAAATTAATGCAGCTGCTGCAAATATTTTTTTCATAATATATACTCCTTCAATTTTTTAAAAATAATTATTTCATCCATCAAATTTACTGAGCGCATGTTCCTGTCACAACTACTTTGTATGACTGAGCAAGAACCAACTGTCTCATCTGAAGTCTTGTTGTGATGTTTTTAACATCGCCATTGCACTGTGATTTTAATCCGTCAATTGCAGTTTTTTCAAGTCCATCAATAGCTGGAACTGTAAGCATTAAAAATCCCATTCCTGATGCTTCAGCAGTAACTTCTTTTCCTGCAGCTGAATTTGGATCGGAAAGATTTGCGCTATGAATAGCAACACAGCCTGCAAAAGATAAACAAACAGCAGACAACATAAGAGTACTAAAAATTCTTTTCATACAAATACCTCCAAAAAAATAAAAAAATGACAAAAAAAAAGAAACCCAATGTCACATGAAATTTCATATAACATGGATTGTTTTTAAAATCAATAAATTTCTCCTGTTTTTTGAATTATAGAGCTATTGTTGTAGCATAATTTAAATATATGAAAAACAGAATCCTTTATGAATTGCAAAAGAAGACGAACAAATTTATTTGGAAATTCGAGTGTTTTTACTTTTCCGATTCGGTAACAACATTCCTGTTTCTGAATTTCATTCCCTCTTTGATTGAAATAAGGATAACTCCGGCTGAAAGTCCAAGTAAAATCAATGCAGAAATTATAAGAGTCATGTTGCCTGACGGGATGTATTTTGTGACAAGAACAATTACAAGTGCGTAAATTGTTGTAACTCCCATAAATCCGGCAGGAATCAGTGCAAAAAGATAGTTTTTTCCTTTTTTCTGGAGATAAAATGCAACCGCCAGAAGTGATAAAGCGGCAAGGAGCTGATTTGCTGCGCCGAAAACCTTCCAGATATCCATTACTGTATTTGCTTTTGAGAGAATAAGCATTGCAATAACAGCGAGCGATGCGTTGAAAAGGTAGCTTTTCATAATTTTTGGAGGATTTTTAATTGTTGATTCCCATAACTCCTCGAAAAGATAGCGGTTTAATCTGACAGCTGTATCAAGCGTTGTGACGAGAAATCCTTCAAGCAGCAATATTCCAAGAACTGTTCCTGCATAAACCGGCAGTCCGAATGCTTTTGAGCCTAAAATTCCTAAAGATAACGCAAACGCAAGGTTCGGATTTGAGAGTTTGGCTTTGTCTATTGGGTAAACAATTTCTGAATATAAATCAGTAGTTAATGCGAAACCTATTGCAACAACAACAGCAGCAGCCAAAATTCCTTCAAGAAGCATTCCGCCGTAGCCAATTTTTAAAATATCAGACTCTTTTGAAACCTGTTTTGAGCTTGTTCCGCCCGCAACAAGTGCGTGAAATCCTGAGCATGCGCCACAGGCAACAGTTATAAAAAGAAACGGCCACATATCGCCAATTTTGGTTGTACCCATTTCTGAAACAACTGGGTGCTGGATTGTGCCACCCGAAAATCCGACAACAATAACTCCTGCAAGTAAAACTGCGATTCCGGCGTATAGAAAAAAGGAGTTGATAAAATCTCTTGGCTGGAGCACTATCCAGACAGGAATGCCGGCTGCTAAAAGTGTGTAAAATGCAATAATATAAGCCCAGATTTCAGGATTGATTGAAATCGGGTATCTCATTCCAATTATTACGGAAATAACGCAGATAAGAATTGCAGCAACAGCAAGAATGTTTGCGCTGAAATTCTTTTTATAGAGCAGAAATCCGACCAGTGGCGCAAAAGCTGTGATAAATATAAGCGATGTTGAAGCAATACCGCCGATTTGAGCTTTTAAGACACCGTTATCATTAATTGTTTTAAGCATTGTCTGATCTGGTGACAAACCCAAAACATCAATTGGCGCAACAGATGTAAGCGATGCAACTGTGAGCTTTAAAAAAACAGCGGTTACAAGAAAAAGCATTATGGTTGTGAACCCTATCATCAGTAAATACGCCTCTTTACCAAGTGTTGTCTTTAAAATTTCAGCAACAGATTTTCCCTTTTCGCGAACACTTGCAAACATGACTGTAAAATCGTGGATACCGCCGACAAATATTGAGCCAATAACAATCCACAAAAATACAGGGCCGTAACCAAAGGAAAGAGCAAGTGCAGGGCCAATAATCGGGCCAGCTCCGGCGATTGATGCAAAGTGGTGGGAAAATACAACAAGCGGATTTGATGGAACGAAGTCAACACCGTTTTCATACTTAATCGCGGGGGTTTCTCTTTTGTTGTCTTCCATAAAAATCTTTTTTGCAATCCATCTCCCATAAAAACGGTAGGCAAGAAAGAAGGCTGCAAGGGTAATCACAATTGGAATCAAGAGATTCATAAATACCTCCCAAAAATAATAATAGCCTGTAATTACTGGCAAATTTCATTGTCAGAAAAATCAGGCAGTATAATAATACTTTTTCTAAATTTCTTCAAATAATTAATGTAATTTTTTGAAAATTCAGACCATTGGAGTTTTGTCAGCACCAGATTTTTTATTATTTGCATTTTGAAAAATCTGACTTCCGAAATCTCTTTTAATCAGAAAATAGAGAGCAGCAACAATAACAAAAAGAGCAATAATAACAAGTGTTTTGCTATATTCATAGCTGTAGAAGAGTTTGCTTTTACCTGTTTTAATATTTTTTGAAGCATTGAATTTTATATGGTATTTTTCGGCAAGCTCGCGGATATTTGTGATGTGGATTATCGGAATTTCCTCTTTTGCAAAGCGGCTCATCACACTGTCAATTGCAAAAACTTTCGGATTCGGATTTATGTTTATGCCGGGTTTGAAAAGGTGTTTCCCAACTTTTGTACCGACAGAAATTGTGCCGCCGCCAATATTCACAAATGCTTTTATATGCCTGCCTTCAGCTCTATTTTTGTATAAATCTATCCGTTTTTGGATGTTTAAGGTTTCATCTTTTTCATAGATAAAATCGAGTCCGCTTTCTGCAATTACTTGTTTTAATATGGTTTTTCCATCAATGCCCATACCAAGAGCTCTGTCTTTTGTTCCTCCCAGCGAAACTGCGATTGATTTGTTTGATATTATTTTGTGCTCATACAAAATTTTTTCGATGTGGAGCCAGGTTAAGTTGGGGTTGTTCGCGCCCCAGGTTGAGGCTGCAAGGCTTGTCAGGGGAATTATTTTTATTCCAATTGCTTCGCCGGCAGCGAAAAAAGCAAGGTTAAGTGCTGGAAATGAGCCGGAAAATCCGGCAGCAACAACATCTCCTTTTCCTATGTTTAAACTTTTCAGCATTTCAACAAAAATAGCAGCCCAGTCAGGGTTTGTTGCTGCAAGTTTAGCGTCAAGAGAGCCGGTATTGCTGGTGATTGGCGAAATAAGCGTTCCAATCATTCCGGTCTGCATTGGATCAACCTCCAAATCAATCGGAATATTGTTTTTCAGCCTGTAATCTTTGATAACAGCCATGCCGTTTTCCATGATTTTTGCGGCTGCAATTTTTTCGTTGTAGTAAGGTTTTTTGATTTTAACCTTGAAGTTTTCAACGCAAAAAAGGGCGGTTATGCTGATTATTGCAACTAAAACATGAATCTGCCAGGCTGTTTTTGATAATTTCCAGTAGAGTTTTTTCATGGTAAAAGGGCGTTCCCGTCAATCAGAATTAAGATACAGCGGACAATTATTGAAGATGTCATAAGTGCTGAAATTGTCTCAACAATTCCCTGTTTATCCATCCATATTGCAATAATTCCTGGAATAATGTAGCCAATAATCTCAAAATCAAACGAATAGAATCCGCTGTTAATTCCGGAAACCCGCAGAAGATGCCCCAGAAAAAATCCGGTTAAAAGCATTGCTGTACTTTTGCGCTTCCCATAGATTATTGTTGTGTAAGAGATTGTATTTACTGCAAAATATGTGACAAAACTAATGAGAAGTGTCAGAAATAGAGCCGAGGGCTTATTAAGATAAAGGGCAACATAACCGGGAACAATCATTCCACCAGCTGCAACACCTAATATTTCGCCGAAAATCATGCTGACAACAAGGCCGATACTGATTGAAAGTGTAAGGATATTTTCCAAAAAAACTCCCGATTTATTTAGTCAACCGGCTCAGTTCCAGGAGTGATTTCTGTTGTGTACCACTTGAAATTGTCAATTACAACCTGTGAATCAAAAAGACCTTCATTGCCTGAATCATGGATGTGGAAAATAAGGCTGAATTCCTCGCCAGGATTGATTGTCCATTTTGTTGAAAGCCAGCCTGTTGAGCTGCCGCCAAAATCATTTTGATTGTAAG
>CAZISX010000044.1:17939-19268 GCA_964542005.1 uncultured Spirochaetales bacterium | reverse complement strand
CTTCATCTCTGCAATTTGTGAAGTTTATGATTTTATTGTCATTTTCAGTTGTGAGCGGTGATTTCATAATTACATAGAATTTGTCATTGAAAGTTCTTCCAATATATTCATCATATTCAGTTGAAAAGAAAATGTAATCAAGCGAAAAACCTTTTGCATTTGTTGGAGCTTTGAGCGTCACTTTGTATTCAACCGCGTCTCTCATCTGGGTTCCCTCGGCAAAAGGATCGAGAATCGGGCTGCCGCCGGAAAGCTCTGTTGAATGGTCAAGATCTGTTAAATCACCAGTTCCAATCATGCCGTAGGAAGTTCCGAATCGTGGCGCAATTTCGTTAGTAATATCACCAAAATGTGAAACCGCGTCCCATGCCGCAGAAATATTATCGTTTGTCGGAGAGGTTATCTCAGGTGTTCCAACAATAAAGCGGCTGTTGCATGATATATCCATGGCGCAGGTTATTGCAAGAGCTGTTTTACCTGTAAAATCAACACATTCGCACTCGTCAACCTCATTAATTTTACCATCACAGTCATTATCATAAACATCGTCTAAAACTTCGAGAGCATAAGGATTTATCTGACTTTTGAAATCATCGCAGTCGCCCTGATTTGGCGTAAATCCGTCGCCATCCTGGTCAATATCTAAAGTAATTTTATCAACAACACCGTCACAGTTGTCATCTTTACCATTGTTTAAAAGCTCAGGTTTGCCGGGATTTATGTAGTTTCTGGTATCATCGCAATCTGTTGCAATAAATTTTGAAGTGCATTCAGTGTCTCCGGCCGCACAGCTGCACCAGCCGTCAGAATCAGCATCAACACAAACAGGTGAATTAAAAGTGATTTCTGCACCGCTGCAGTCTCTTGGATTTATCTCTTCAAAAATTCCGTCAAAAGCTGTCATCAAAGTATCAATATTTGTCGCAGGAATAAAAGAAGCCAGACCGGTTCCGCCGTGCTGGGAAATCGCATTGAGCTGTTTTGCACCCGCACCGCTTTCAAGGTTAAAACCGATTGCGTAGGTTTTTATCTCCAAATCTTTTGCAAGCTGCGCAGTTAAATTTCCGAGCGGCCCGGCTGCCCAGTCGCGGTTTAGCGGATTGTAGCAAACATCTTCGCCGTCGGAAATAAGAATAATATATTTTGGATAGGTTGAATCTGTCTTTAAAGCACCATTATAATCTGTAGCAAAGTAGTCAAAAATGTTGACAAGCGGCGTCAAAACCTGATCAAGCGGTGCATTATCGGAAAGATTTCTGCCGGAGAGATAATCAGAAATAGTTGAGGAATTATCTTTAGTTACATCAAAATTAAGATCATCGGTGTATT
>CAZISX010000044.1:0-17929 GCA_964542005.1 uncultured Spirochaetales bacterium | reverse complement strand
TCTGCACACCCGCCACTACCTGTTTTAATGTCATCAGAATTAAGATCAATATTCGGGAAAGTAGCAAGACCGTAATTAAGCCGCGTATACTTTGTCATAACAGAGGAAATAGCGTCAAGAGCCGTATCCCACTGGGTTTTTTCGCCCACAGTTTTGAGCTTCATACTGCCGGAAGCATCGAGAACAAACATAATATTTACCGGATATTCGCAGACACACTCTTTTGCAGATTGATTGCAGTAGTTATTTTCCGCACAATCACCTTCAACAAAAGCTGTTCCGCTTGAATTGCACTGTTTAAATCCAGAGTCACCGGTACATTCAAAATCATTTGCAGAACAGATTACAGGTTTACACTGAGCCTGATGACAAATGTTTTCCGCCTGGCACACTGTTTCTTTTATCATGCCGTTTTCACACGATAAAACAGTTTTTTTGTCGGCCGAGCATTTTGGATAGCCGGTTGATGAGCACTGCGGCGCATCTGCATCATTTATCAAATCAGAATCGTGAACAACATCGTTATCAGGTTCAGAATCATTAAATTTGTCATTATCAGCAATTGTTTCAGAGTCAGATGAAACAATATCTTTATCCTCAACAACACCATTGTCGGGTAAAACTGTATCCTTATCCTCGGCCGGAGAATCATTTTTTTCATCATCTGAATTATCAGGCAAAACATCATTTTCTGTAATAATTACAGAATCTTTGTCGAGAAGATCACTCTCTGCCGGAAGATTTTCGCTATCTCCAAATCCCGAATCCTCATCATTTGAGGATTTGCCGTCTGAACTGCTGCTTGAACATCCTGCCAGAAAAACAATTAAAGCACAAATAGAAATCAAAACAAATGACTTTTTCATAGAACTGCTCCTCAAAACCTATAATGTTGTGAAAATATAAAGAAAACAGTGATATTTGTCAATAAATTGGGCAAAGAAGAAAAATGTTTTTGAATTGTGTCTCTTGTTACCTGTTAATAAATTGTGATGACTGTAAATTCTTTTTAGGTGATCAGCCATTTTTTAGTAATGACCAGCCTCTTTTTGGTGATAACCGACCGTTTTTTGATGATTACCCGCCTTTGTGGGAATAGATTGCCGCGTCATTTCATTCTTCGCGACGATGACGGGGAAAAAAATTCTCGGAATGACATGGGTAAAAAAGAGGAATGACAACTTTTAATTGAGTCGCACTTTATTTTCTATTGCATTAATTAAGTTGTTCGGGTAAACTCTGCTGGCTCAAAAGGTTTTCAGATAATTGCGTGCTTTCTTTAATTTTCCGGAGGTTTCTATTGAAAATCATTCTTATTTCGCCGTGCCGAGATCTAAGGCTTAAAACACCAAAAGGTGCGATGATGCCCCAGCTTGCACTTCATATTATTAAAGGAGTAACGCCCTCTGAACACCATGTGAAAATAATAGAAGAAGAAAGTGAATCTGTTGATTTGGATGAGCAGTGCGATCTTGTCGGACTCAGTTTTATGACTGCCAATGCACCGCGTGCCTACGAACTTGCAGCAGAATTCAAAAAAAGAGGAAAAACCGTAATTGCCGGCGGAGTTCATCCCACAATATTACCAGAAGAAGCAATTAAATTTGTAGATGCGGTTGTTGTTGGTGAGGCTGAAAATCAGTGGGAAGATGTTTTAAATGATTTTCAGGCAGGAACTTTAAAAAAAATATACAGGAAAGAGCCGCCAACTCTGGAAAATTATATCTGTACTAAAACTAAAGTCGGTAGGAGAAAAATTTTCGGGATTATGCCTGTATTAACAACCAGAGGCTGCCCCTACAATTGTGATTTTTGTTGTGTTTCCGATATTTACGGAAAAAAAATCAGACATATTCCGATAGCAAATGTTGTGCGGGATATTAAAGAAACAGGCGGCTCAAGCTACATGTTTCTTGATGACAATATTATGGGTGACAGAAATTATGCAAAAGAACTTTTTACAGCAATAAAACCGCTAAAAATAAAGTGGGTTGGGCAGGCTTCCCTGACTTTTGTCCGTGATGAGGAACTAATAAGAATGGCTTCGGAAAGCGGCTGTTCTGCTCTCTTTTTTGGCGTAGAAAGTGTTTCTGAAACACAGCTTCAGAGAATGAAAAAATCGTTCCATGAAATGAAAGAACTTGAAGCTGCAATAGAGAAAGTTAGAGATTATAAAATATTATTTCACGCATCCCTGATTTTCGGTTTTGATGATGATGATTTTAATACATTCCCTGAAACACTTGATTTTTTAATGAGAAATAAGATAGGCTCCGCATCCTTCAACATCCTTACCCCATATCCTGGAACAAAAGTTTATGATGATCTTAAACGGGAAGGGAGATTATTAACAGAAGACTGGCGTTACTATGACCACTCAACATGTGTTTTCAGGCCTAAAAATATGAGCGCTTATGAGCTTCAGAACGGAAAAATCTGGGTTAAAAAAGAGTTTTCAAAATGGTCAAATATACTGAAAAGATTTAACGGCAACAGCTTTCACCCACTTCTTTTTCTTGCTCTTAACAGCACCATAAACAGAAAAATAAAAAAAGATTACATGAAGCTTGAGTGGCAGAAAAAAGAGCTTTATCTTCCCTTTAACAGCATATAAAATCAAAAGTTTTCTAAACATCAACAAGCTGTTTTTGTATTATAAAAAAAGAGAGATTAACTTTTTAAAAACGATCCTGTCCATCAATAAATTTGAGATTACACCTCTTTGCTGAGCAGATAGCTCTCTTCTCTATCAAGAAAATTGTTTTCTCCTTATTAATTGTTATAATCACACTTGTTTTGCCTAGGCGAAAAGCAAGTTGAAAAACATTCCGCCCGGCATTTTTTAAAATTCATTTTCAAGGAGATGCTGTGTCTCTGACTAGAAAAATCCTTATATTAGACCATGACGAACAGGTAAGCACTGTTTTAGATCTTAAGCTTAAAAGTGCGGGTTATGAGGTTGTATCTCTTACAAAATCTGTAGATGCTCTTGCAATTACCAAAGACTTTGCCCCTGATTTGATTATTTCTGAGATGGTTCTGCCAGAACTTTCGGGTGTAGATTTCCTGAAAAGACTTAAGATGAATACCGAAACAGCTAATATTCCATTTATATTTTTTTCAAGCTCAAGCAATATTGAAGACAAGATTGTTGCACATGAGATGGGTGCAGAAGCTTTTTTTGCGAAACCTGTTTTCATAAAAGTTCTTCTAAATAGAATCAAAGATTTTTTTGAACAGAAAAAATACAATCAGCTTCTCTCTCCTGATGAACAGACAAAAGAATTTTTTGGTTCTATTTTGAATATTTCGCTTATAGATCTTCTTAATATTATTGGTGAAAACAAAAAATCAGGCACTATCGAAATAGCTTCATCTTCAGGAGATAAGGGTGTTATTTATTTTGCTCAAGGGAAAATCATCAGAGCTGAAAAAGTTGGGTCAGAAACGCAGTCAGGGGAAGAAATTTTCAACACACTTCTTGGCTGGCTTGATGGCAATTTTATACTAAATTATAAAGAAATCAGCAGCACTATTGGCAAAAACATAGAAAAACCGCTTAATAAGCTGATTGTTGATGCTGTAACTTGGATTAGTGATTTTACAGAAATGATGGAAGATATGCCGCCAATGGATTCCAAGCTCTTCTGCAACTTCAAGAATTTCATAGATAATCTATCGAAACTGCCCGATACAATTGGAGATATTATTAAACATGTTCCAGAAGACGGCGTAAAAACTTCTGATATTATTGAAAACGCCGGAACAGATAAAAAGAAAACCGCAGAACATATCAAAAAACTGATAGAGCTCAATGTTCTTGAGTATGAAAAATCTGAATCTGAATATATTTCTCTGGAAAAACCTGAGTGGTTTTCGGAAAGTCAACCTTTGGAACAGCCTGCAATTTCTCAGAATATTGAAGATTTTGATAATTTAGAGAGAGCCGAGACTATTTCTACCCCGGAAACTTCTTTAAAAAAAGAGATTGATTCAAAACCAGACGAATTACTTGAAGAGGAAATTGGCTCGCAGCCTGAAGATTTGTCAAATATTTCTCCAGTTAAAGCTCCTGATTTTACCGGAAGTGATTTTAGTCAGATTTTAAAAGAGGACAAAAAGGCCGATATTATTGATGAAATTGATGAAGTCAAACCTGCTCCTGAAAAAATTTCAGCCACAAAAACATTCTCTCCAACACCAGTAAAAAAAGAGATTGATTTATCAGATCTGGAATCTGTTGATGATTCAAATGACGAACTCCTCGAACTTATTGAGGAATCAAAAGGAAAGTCGAAAAAATTCTTATACTTAACTGGCTCTTTTATAGTCATTCTTATCCTTATTTCTACATTTTTTCTCTACAAATACTACTTTGATTCATCAAAAAAATTAAAAGAGAAAACTGAACAGGTAAAGATTGATGTAGCAAATAAAAATGCTCCAAAACCAGCAGCAGAGCTCCCGAAACCTGCCGCACCAACTCCAAAAAAAGTGACAGAGGAAGAAATTAGCGGAGAACTTTTCAAAAAATCCATAGACGAGCTTTCTGATATGGCAAACAAATCTTTTGAAAAAGAGGAATACAGGGAAGCAATCAAAATATACAAACTTCTCCTTTTTAAAATTGGCGGCGATTCTGCCAAAGATTCTAAAATTGCATGGAAAGTATGGCAGAATCTGGCAATTTCATACTACTCTTCCGAAAATTATGGCGACGCACTCATTGCAATTGAAAAATCACTTTTAATTAACAAATCTCCAGAAAGCATTGATGTTTTGGCTGCAATTTTTGAGGACAAAAAAGAGATTCCAAAAGCTGTAGAAGCTCTTGAATCTGCTGTAAAAGATAAGGATTATCCTGCAAACAGGAAAAATGAGTGGAAAAAAGAGATTATTCGTCTTAAAAAAATAAAAACAGGAAAATAGAAGAGGTATCAATGAGAGAACTGATTACAAGAAGTCAGATTAACGAAAGAGTTGTTGAACTTGGAAGAGAAATTACAGCTCACTACAACGGCGTTCCTTTTACCTGTCTGGTAATTTTAAAAGGAAGTTTTATTTTTGCTGCAGATCTTGTCAGAGAAATTGAAACAGAAAACATTTCTATTGAATTTGTTCAGCTTTCTAGTTACAAAGGGACAAAATCAACCGGCAAAGTCGATTTTGTAAATGCTGAACTTGAAAGATTTAAAGAAAAACACATCCTGATTGTTGAAGATATTGTTGATTCCGGCCTGACGCTCAGCATTTTTGCGGAATCACTTAATCAGATTCATCCTAAATCTGTAAAAATATGCAGCCTTCTTGAAAAAAACGAGGTCAACAAAGGGCGCGTGAAAATAGATTTTCTCGGTTTCCAGATTCCAGACAAATTTGTTGTAGGTTACGGCCTTGATTTTGATGAAAAATTCAGAAATATGCCTTACATCGGCATTTTTAATGAGGGTTAAGATGCTTATTTCTGATATTGAACTTCCGATTCCGCTAATTTGCGACAAGGTCTTTGATTTAGAAAAAGAGTTCCCAGGCCACACAAAATACGAAGTGGAAATAGGAACTTGCAGCTCTCTTTTTCTTACAAAATATGCGAATGCAAATCCCGAAACATTTATTTTGGGAATTGAAAAAAAACGGGGATTTTTTCTCCGCGGCAACAACAACCTTGTTAGATTTTTAAAACAAAAAAATGTTCGGGTTATAAATTTTGATGCAATCGCAGTCCTAAAAGAGGTTATCCCTTTTGAATCTCTCGATGCGATTCATGTCTACTTTCCTGATCCGTGGCCTAAAAAAAGGCACAATGAAAGAAGAATTGTAAATGCAGAAAATCTAAGAATGTTCTGCAACAGACTAAAGCCTGGCGGCAAGCTCTATTTTGCGACAGATCACGCAGATTATGCAGAATATATGGCGCAGGAAATTCTTGGTGTTAAAGACATAATGAGGAAGCTGGATTACGGCCGTAACGACCGGAAAATAATGACAAAATGGGAAGAAAAACAGATAAAGAACGGCTTTGAAATCAACTACTTTTTACTTGAGAAAATATAATGAAACTTGTTTTTGCAACTGGCAACAAAGGAAAGCTAAAAGAGGCTTCTGAAATTTTCAAAAACTGGGAAATTGTTTCAATTTCAGATTTCACCGACAATTTTGATGTTGAGGAAAACGGTTCAACTTTTCTTCAAAACGCAGCAATTAAGGCTGAGGCAGCTCTCAAAATTGTTAAAAATCTTCCTGTTTTAAGTGATGATTCCGGCCTTGTTGTTCCGGCGTTGGATGGAGCTCCAGGCATTTTTTCAGCCCGTTTCGGCGGAGAGCAGGGAAATGATTTTTTAAACAGAAAGAGGCTTCTGGAAAAAATGGAAAACATTGAGGAAAGAGGTGCCTACTTTACCTGCTCAGCGTTTCTCCTTTTTCCCGATTACAAGGTTTTGTCAACCGAGGGAAGATGTTACGGAGAAATCGGACAAAAAGAATTTGGCACAAACGGATTTGGCTATGATCCTATATTTATTGCAAAAAATCACACTCAAACAATTGCTGAAATGGAAAGCAGTGCAAAAAATGAAATTAGCCACAGAGGAATAGCTTTTAGAAAATTGGAGGCTCTACTATCATGTTTCCAGGACTTCAGCGAATAAAAGAAGCTGCAGGAATCCCTTTTATATTTAGTGTAGAAGGCAATTCTCTTACTTCTTTAGAAATAAAATTTATTAGAGAATCAAACCCGTCAGGCTTTATTTTTTTCAGAAGAAATGTTGAAAACTGCGAGTCTTTGCAGTCTCTTATCTCTTCAATCAAAAAAATCTCAGACAAAACAATAATTTATTCTATTGATGAAGAGGGCGGCAGGGTCAGGAGACTTCCTGCGGGCGATTATTCACTTCCTTCGGCTGAAGAATTAGGCTCATGGAGTGATGAAAAAATAAGAAACGCGGTTTCAATACTTGCAAAAAAGCTCTATTCAATTGGTATAAATATGGATATGGCTCCGTGCGTTGATCTAAGAAGTGGCGAAAAAACCTCGATTGTAGGAGATAGAAGTTTTGGTGAAAACCCTGATTTTGTTACGAAAAAAGGAACTGTTTACATAAAAGCACTTCACTCTGAAAAGGTTGCTGGCGTTATTAAACATTTCCCGGGGCACGGCACAACAACGGTTGATTCCCACAAGTCGCTTCCTGTTATTGACAAACCTTTTTCAAAACTTATTGACGAAGATTTGGCACCTTACAAAATGATGAATAATATTGCCAAGTTTGTCATGGTTTCCCATATTCTTGTTCCTGAGATTGCACCATTACCGGCAACTCTATCTCCAAAATGGAACAATATTTTAAAAAACACCTGTAATTTCAAAGGCATGACCATTCTTGATGATATGGAAATGCTTGCGCTTGACACCTACTCAATTGAGGATAAAGTTGCTCTTTTTATTGAGGCTGGCTACGATTTTATGCCTGTCTGCTCAGGGAAAAGCGATATAATTCACCATTTTTACGAGATAATGGTCAAAAATATTGAAAAAGACAAATCCTTAATCAGCAAGTTTGAATCTCTTCATCTAAGATTAAACAATGAGATGGCTTTGATAAGCTGATGATAACAAAAGATAAAATCAAAAACCTTTTCAACTCTTTTCTCGATAAATGGGAAACCGATATTTATGACTGGCTGAGAAAACAGGATAAAAAATCACAGCTGATTTTGTTTTTTGTAATAGCCTGTATTATCTCGTTTTTTTCACTTCCCGACAGTGTTGCATTCAATCTGCCGGCAAGCAAAAAAGATATAGGCCAGATTATGAAATTCTCGGTAAGAGCAGAAAGAGACTACCTTATCGTTGATGAGGATGCTACAAAAAAATCGAGAATTGATGCTCAATCCCAAATTCCTGAACACTACATAACCATAGATAATTCAACATATTACACAAAACTGCGAAACGCATTTAAAACCATGAGGCAGTTTGCTGATGATATAACAGATGATGCGATTTCTAAGAAAAAAGGGGATTTGCCTCCTGAATTCAAAACAATTTACCGAGAATCTGTTAAACGCTTTTTTCAGAATTCAGAGTTTACAGAGCTTGACAATCAGATTCAGGATACACTTGCCCAGAACAAATCACTTTTTGACAAAGAGATTGGAATTCCGATTGATGATACAATTTTTTCAATGCTTAGGGAATCTCTTTTTTCCTCCGAAGTAGAAAAATCACTTTTTGGAGTTTTAAGTTATCTTGAAAATTATTTTGTTTATCGCTCTGCTTCATCTTTTGATTCTTCTGTAAAAAATATTTCTATAAAAAAAGGGGAAACAATAACAACAGTTCCTTTAAATAAAGTTATAACAGAGAAAAAGCTTTTTGCGGAAATAGAACATGCCCAGAAAGTTCTTGGTGCGAGTGTTGATATGACCGAAAAAGGGCTTGCATTATCTGCTGTTTTAGCCTACTGGCTTGTAAAAGACAACATTAACTTCAGCCCTGAGCTGACAGAAAAGAAAAAACTTGAATCATGGAACAGCGTGACTGAAACTGTATTTTCAATAAAAAACGGCGAAATAATAAGGCGTGCCGGCGAGGTTATAACAGAGAAAGATATTAGGATATTTAAGGAAATTATTAAGGAATCAAGACACAAATCAATGTTTTTGATTTTCATAGAACACCTCCTTTTTATTCTTATTGCACTTTCTGCGGTTTTTCTTTCATTTCAAAAAAGTATTAAGAAATTTTCCTATAAAAACAAAGACTTAATCCTAATGGCCGCACAAGGAATACTTTCATTTCTATTTTGGGACATGATTGTTTCTCTTTCGATTCCTTTTAGTCAGTGGATGGGAAACATTGATGCCAGAATTTTTTATTTTCTGCTACCCTTCCCGTTTGCAGTTGCAACAGTAAGGCTTCTGATTAACTCGGAAACTGCCCTCTTTTTCCTTTTTGCATCTGGTGTTTTATTTCTCACAAAATTTCCTGACAACTACTATTATCCTGCATTTTACTCGATTTCGTCGCTTTTTTATTTATACCTTATCACACACATTGAAAAACGCTCCACAATCCTGAGAATCAGTTTTTTCCTAGCTATTTTCCAGATGGTTTTGACAGTTGTTATTTTTCTGCTTGATTTCACTCTTCCTTCAGAAAACATTTTAAGAGCAATGCTTATCTCATTTTTAGGCGCAATGTTTTCAGGATTTCTTGTACTTGGAATTGTTCCTTTCTGGGAATGGCTTTTGGGCTACACAACAGACATCACCTTTCTCGAATTTTCATCGCTCAACCATCCACTGATGAAGCGAATGGCTGTTTACGCTAATGGAACCTACCAGCACAGTCTGGCAGTCGGCTCAATTGTTGAAACAGCAGCAAGAGAAATCAGGTTAAGTCCTCTTGCCTGCAAGGTACTTGCCTATTTCCACGACATTGGAAAACTCGAAAGACCTGAATATTTCAGCGAAAATCAGACAGGCAAAAATAAACACGATGACCTGACTCCAACAATGTCGGCAATGGTAATCATCAACCACATAAAAAAAGGTGTAGAACTCGCAAGAGAACACAAACTCGGCGAAAAAATTGAAGAAGCTGTCGGGCAGCACCACGGAACATCACTTATCAAATATTTTTATGCAAAAGCAAAGGCATTAGACCCGAATGTTTCAGAAGAAATATTCAGATACCCAGGCCCGATGCCGACCACCCGCGAGGTTGGACTTTTAATGCTTGCCGACAGTGTTGAAGCTGCGGTGCGAAGTATGCCAGAAAAAAATTATCAGAAAATAAGCGATGCGGTTCACAATATTATCACAAAAATAGTTGAAGACGGCCAGCTCAGCCACTGCAACATGACAATGCAGGATCTTGCTCTGATTGAAAAAAGTTTCATAAAAACTCTCTCAGGAATCTACCACGCCAGAATAGAGTATCCAGATCCGGTTGCCTGATGAAACACCTTGTAATTATTCTCTTTTTTATGTTTTTTATGTTATCTGGCAGCGATTATCTTGTTGATAAAATTAAAACTAGCGATCCGGTTTTTTTCCTGACATTTGACCTCTGCCCAAGAAAAGGTGAAGAGCAGATTGATGAAAAACTCCTCGACTTTTTAATAGAAAATAAAATTCCGGCAGTCATGTTTGCATCAGGCAGATGGCTTATGAAAAATGAAAAATATGCGAAAAAGATAGTCTCCTACCCCTTCTTTTATCTTGGAAGTCACGGCTGGGATCACGAAAAAATGGTCTCTTTAAAACCCTCTACAATAAACAATATAAACGCTTATGTATCTGAATATATTTATGAAATCACAGGATTATATCCGGCAATGTATAGAGTGCCTTTTGCTGATTTGAGCAAGAACATACTGAACGCATCAGAAAAATCGGGGCAATTTATAATTCACTACACAACAACCTCGGCAGATTCAACATTTGAAACAGAGAGAATCATCAAAGCAGTTGAAGATGTTCAAAAAGGTGACATCCTCCTCTTTCATCTCAACGGAAAAGGAAAACACACAAAGGAAGCTCTCGAAATTCTACTTCCATATTGGGAATCAATCGGCCTGACACCAGGATTTTTGCCTGATTATATTGAAAACAGGTGTGTGTCTAAACAACCACCCCGTCCGTAATTGTCAAAATCCTGTCACACGACTCTGCAATTTTTTTATCGTGGGTAACAATCAGAAATGAGGTTTTGTTTTCAAGATTTATTTTTCTAAGAAGTGCTAAAATCTCCTTTGAAATCAGGCTGTCAAGGTTGCCGGTCGGCTCATCAGCGAGAATTATTTTGGGCTCCATCGAAAGTGCTCTTGCTATTGCCACCCGCTGCCGCTGCCCGCCCGAAAGCTCATCCGGCTTGAATCCCAATCTATCTGACATTCCTACCGCATCAAGAAGATATTTTGCCTTATCTTTCATTTTTGGCGTTGCGAGACCACCTCTTGCAGCCATCATTGGAAGCATAACATTTTCAAGTGCGCTGAAAGCTCCGATAAGATGGTGAAACTGAAATACAAATCCGACTGTCCGACCTCTAATCGCAGTAATTTCAGCATCTTTTGCATTTAAAAGAGGCCTTCCGCTTACCATAACTTCGCCGGTTGTAGGTTTATCTAGAAGCCCCATAATATTTAAAAGTGTGGTTTTCCCTGAACCAGACTGTCCGACAAGTGCGCAGAATTCTCCCTCTTTTATTTCGAGGTTTACACCATGCAGCACCTCTGTCTTTATTTTTTCGCCGTAAGATTTTGTAATATTTTTGAGTGAAATCAATGAGTTCATCAATTCTCCTAATGAATAACCCGGGCAGGATCAACTTTTGCCGCCTGCTTTGCGGGAAGTGCTGAGGAAATTATTCCAACAACTGTAGAAATTAAAATTATTGTAATATAAGCTGATGCAGAAATTTCTATTGGAAATTGCGGTGAGCCATCGGGATTTTTTGAGATTGACCTGAAAAACAATGCAAGTCCAGTTCCTAGAAAAGAGCCGATTGTGCTCCCTAAAAATCCGACAATTGCACCTTGAATCAGAAAAATCCTTAAAATCTGTTTTTTTGCAGCTCCAAACGCCATCATTATTGCAATCTCTTTTTTTTTCTGAACAACTGAAACAATTAGAACACTCGCAATTCCAAGAGCAACCGCAACCATCACAAAAAACTGAATCATAAAACTTGAAGATGACTGGCTTTTTAGCGCAATCAAAAGCTGGGAATTTGTTTTCATCCAGCTGTTTGTTTCAAGCCCTGTAACTCTTCCTACTTTTCCGCCTATTTTTTCTGCCTCAAATATTGAGTTAATCCGGATATCTATTGAATTTACCTCGCCAGGAAAAGACAAAAGCGACTGTGCGGAAGAGAGAGGAACAAAAACCCAGTTTTCATTTACCTGATTATTTCCCAAATCAAAAACACCGGATACTGTAAAAAAATCGCTTGATTCAGCAGATTTAAGAGATACCTTGTCCCCTGGAGAAACACCTAAATCATCAGCAAGATTTTTACCGATAACGATAGAAATTCCTGGCAGTTCCCATTTTCCTTTTATGATTTTTTTTGAAATTGGAATTATTTTTTTAAAAGAGTCGGCCTCTACTCCATTAATCATGACAGAGCGGGTTATATTTCCCCTTTTTATTAATGCAGCACCTCGAAGATGCGGCGCAACTGCTTCTATTCCTTCAATTTTTTCGATTGCCCCTATTTTTTGTTTCCAGTCGAGAATAAGCTGAGGCCTGTCAAAACCGCGCGCTTCAGAAGCAATAACAGTAGTTTTATCATCCGACAAAACAAGCGAGCGGGGCTTTTCCTTGTGAGCGTTTGAAACAATGTGCGGCTGAGAACCAAGCGTCCTGTCAATCAGCGATTTCTGCAAACCGCTTATCAGTCCGTAAAGAAAAACCATGACAGAAACTCCGACAGCACAGGCTAAAATTATAAAAGCGGTCTGCTTTTTTTCATCAACAAGATAACGGAATGCAACCATAAGCTCAAACATTACCTGCACTCCGCAATCTCAATAGATTCAATTTTCTTACCTGTTTTTGGAAGAACAATAATATCGCCTGGTTTCAATCCTTCGAGAATCTGAATATTTGCATTATCACGCAGTCCTGGTTTAACATTTTTTTTGACGACAACCCCTTTTTCTACAGTAAAAACAAATAATTCCGTCTGTTCATCAAGAGCGGCGGAAGGAATCATAACAACATTTTTTGAGGTTGCGACATCAAGATCAATTGAAACAGTCATGTCGGTTTTCAGATAATTGGGCGGATTCGGGATTTTGAGCTTAACCTTCACAGTTCCACGCGATGGGTCTACCGATTTTGAGATATAAAAAACAATAGTTTCAAACTTTTGACCAGGATACGCCTCCGCAGAAGCCATCGCTTTTTGACCTTCGTGAATAAGTGAAAGATTTTTCTCTTCAATATCAGTTGTGATAAAAATTTCATCTGTTCTGGCAAGGACAAAAAGTGTTGCACCAGGCTGAACAACGCCACCTTTTTCAGCTTTTTTCTGCAGAATTACACCGGAAAAAGGAGCTGTAATTTTTGCGCCTGCAAGTTTATCTCTGAAAAGTTCAGCATTTGCCATTGCCTGCGAAAGTGCTGTTTTTGAAAGATTAAAGTCATTTCCCCCTTTTGCAATTGATTTTTCTCTGGCTGAAGCAATATCGTAACTGCTCTGCGCCGATTTTAAAGCAAGTTCTGCCGCACTTAGCTCAGATTTTGAGAGAGCCTGACTATCAAAAAGCTTCTTGCTTCTTTCAAAATTTTCAACAGCGTTTTCAAGCTGATGCTTTTTTTCGTTAAGCGTTTCTTCGGCCACGCGCCCTTCTGTTCCTGAAATCTGCTCGATTTTTGCCCGAGCCTGGGAAACAGCAGCCTGTGCAACCGCAAGATTTGAGCGGAGCTCTGAATCTTCAATTGTGAGTAAAACCGCATCTTTTTCAACCCGATCACCTTCCTCTGCTCTGACAGAAGAAATCCGCCCGGAAATTGTCGAACCGAGATTAACCTCGGCAGAAGGGGTAATTCGTCCCATCACAACAAGTCGCTGATTAAATTCTTTTGGAACAATACGGCAGGCAAAAACTTCAATCGGCATAAAAAATTTTGCAGCAATATAAATTGCAGCTGAAACAACTAAAATAGCAAAAATTATTTTCTTCAAACAACACTCCTTATTGAAAACACAACAAATTAAATGCAAAAATATATTATTACCTTTTTTTTTGCAACTAATTAAAGATAGTGACTTCATTTTGTTGAATAATTGACTCCAATAATTTATAATGGCGTGAAAAAACAATTTCAAGGTCTAACATTTGAAAAACATTAAGTCCAATATATTGATTTCAATAGTGATTCTGATTTCTTTATGTTTTGTAGCTGTCTTTTTTATAAATATATCAGACAGCTTTAATGACAGAATTTATCTTGGAACAAAAATCGAACACCTGAAAGACAGCTCCGGAAAGCTTACTTTTTCAGATGTTTTGGGAGAAAAGAGTAACTATTTTATAAAAAACAAGACCAGAACACTCAATTTTGGCTTTACCTCTGACACTTACTGGCTCCGCTTCAAACTTGACAAAAAAACCATATCAGAAAACAATCTTCTTGAATATGATTATCCGCAGCTTGGTAGCGGCGAATTTTACAGACCCTCGGCAGATGGAACTTATTCAGTTTCCTATTTTGGAGCAGACTATCCTTTCAAAAAAAGAGAACATCCCTACACAAGTTTTGTTTTTCAGCTAAAAGAGAGTGAAGCTGATAAATTCTACTACATGAAGCTCTCTTCAGAAACAAATCTCAGAATCATTATTTCAATAATGCCGGCACTCCATTTTGCAGGGAAGACAGGAAAAGACTTAATAATGTTCGGCATTTACGCCGGAATTCTTATGGTTATGATAGTATTCAATATTATGACTTATTTTACAGTCAGAAGCCGCTCATATATTTTCGTAATTTTATACATAATTTCGTTTCTTTTCTTTGAAATTGCACTCGGAGGCATAGGTTTTCAATATTTCTGGTCTGATTATCCTCTGTGGAACAGAATTTCTTTTCTTGTTTTTGTTGGACTTGCCTTTGGATTTATATCAACATTTACAAGGAGTTTCCTTGAAACTGCAACGCATCAGCCAAAGCTGGACAAAGCACTTGGTGTTATTTCCGCACTCTGTTTTATTTGTTCGCTAGGTCTCTTTTTTATTAAATACACAGTGATGATAAAAGTTTTGTCTATGATAGCTTTTGTAACCCTTATATTTATGCTGACAGCCGGCTTTAAAGCTTTTTTTCTAAAGTATCGGGCAGCCCGCTTTTATGTTCTTGCATTTTCATTCTTATTTATTGGTGCATCTGCTTTTATATTGATGATTTTCGGAATAATTCCATCTAATTATATTGCACTTAAATCATACAAAATAGGAATCGCGCTTCAAGCACTATTCCTCTCTCTCGCACTTTTTGATAAGATGACAATACTTACAAAAGAGAAGGAATCTGCTCAAAATGAGGCTATCAAAAACAATAATCTTGCCCTTGCCAATCTTGAAAAATCAAACAAACTGAAAGATGAATTTCTCTCAAACATATCTCACGAACTCCGCACACCGCTTACAGGAATTATCGGACTTACCGAAAATCTTACTGCGACAACTTCCCAAAAACTTGATTTTGAAGAGATTTATACACTCAAGACAATTCAGTACAGCGCAAACAGATTAGCTAATCTTGTCAATGACTTGCTTGATTTTTCATCCATGAGGACAAAGCAGATTTCACTTATTAAAAAAGGGATCAGCGTATCGCAGAATGTTCAACTTGTTTTAAATGCGTTTAGACCTTTGATTAAAAACAAAAACTTTAAACTTTACAGCAAGATATCTGCCGACTGTCCTTTAATTTTTGCAGATGAAAACCGTTTTCAGCAGATAGTTTACAATCTGGTTGACAATGCTGTGAAATTTACAGAATCAGGCACAATAAAAGTTGATGCAGCTGTTGCAAACAACATGATCTATGTCTCTGTTTCAGATACAGGAATAGGAATTGATGATGAGAAAAAAAAGGCAATATTTGAACCATTCACGCAAGGAGATGGCTCAGTTTCAAGAAAATACGGCGGAACAGGAATCGGACTTACAATAACAAAGCATCTTGTTGAACTTCATGGCGGAAAAATTTCTTTTGAAACAAAAAAGGGAAAAGGAACAGTTTTTCACTTTACCATACCTATTTTTGACGGCAAAGCTGAAGAGTTTGTAAAAGCAGAGATTCATCACGGCTCATTTGTAAGATTAACTGAGGAAAAAGAGACAGTTACAAAACAGGAAATTAAAATCACCCCGAACTCTGCTGACAAAAGATTCCATGTTCTTATTGTCGATGATGAAAAAGTCAACCTCATGGTTGTTTCAAATCATCTTTCCAGAGAAAACTATTTTACCGATACAGCATTAAATGGAGAAGAAGCTCTTGAAAAGATTTTCTCCGGCATAAAATATGATCTTATTATTCTTGATGTTATGATGCCTGGCTTGTCGGGGTTTGATGTATGCAGAAAAATCAGAACACAATTTGACATGACAAAACTGCCTGTTATATTCCTTACAGCAAAGACCGAAACCTCTGATTTAAAAGAGGGTTTTGATGCTGGCGGCAACGATTTTCTCTCAAAACCATTCCAGAAAGACGAACTTCTTGCAAGGGCAAAAACCCATATCGCGCTTTCAAAAACTGCAATTTCAGCAGCAAAATATATTCCTGCAGAATTTCTTGCCCTCTTCAAAAAAGAGTCAATCTCAGAGATTAAACTAGGCGACAATATCTCAATGAAATTTGGAATAATGGTTACAAATATTGCCAAATTCAACGATCTTGCTGCAAAAATGAGCTCGGATGAACTCTACAAATTCCTCAATTCATACCTTAAATGGATTCATCCAATTATCAAGGAAAACGGCGGCTTTATCTATAAATATCAGGGAGATAAATTTATAGCACTCTTCCCTGAATCAAAAGAAAACGCACTGGCCGCAGCAAAAGATTTTAATGCACAGCTTGCAACATACAACAAACAGAGAGAAAACTTCAATTACCCTTCAATAAAAGTCGGAGTTGGCCTTCATTTTGGAAATGCAACAATCGGAATTATTGGTTCAGAAGAGAGATCTGAATACACAATAACCGGAAGCTCAGTATCAATTGCCGAATCATTAGAAAGACTTACCAGAAAAACAAGAAAACACGCACTTGCTACCTCCTCAATCCTTGATGAAAAAACTCTACCAAAATACAAAACTTCTCTGACAGAAAATACAATAAGCGATTCTGAAAACTCCTATCAAATCTATGAATTTTACGGAAATGGGGAATAGGCTATCTTATTTTTCTAAACACTTCCAAATCATTTCTTGACAATTGAATTCCCGGCAATAAACTCACCTAGTTTTTGTGATGATTAAATTAAGGCAATAAACATAAACCGCTATTCAGGAGAAAAGAATGAAACAGATTTTTTTACTATTAAGTTTATTCATTGTTCTGGCATTTGTGTCAGGCTGCGGCGAAAATCCTGCTAAATCAGGCAAACAGCTGGAAATGAACAAAACCGAAGCTCACGCCACTGAATTAGACAAAGAAATTCAGAAATCACTGCTCCCGGCAGATCAGACAGAAAAATTAACTGCAAATAATTATACCTGCTCTTTCGACGCAGACTGTAATGACGGCAATATCTGCACTTTCGACATCTGTATTGGAGGCATCTGCGTATACAATCCGGCAATGGCGGGTACGGCTTGCGGCGGCGGGATTTGTGATGGTTCCGGAAATTGTATCGAAGCACCAAGCTGTGACGACAATAACCCGTGCACGAATGATTCTGGAGATCCCGCATCTGGTTGTATACATTCAGAAATTCCGAACGGAACAACCTGCGACGACGGAAATGCCTGCACAACGACAGACTCATGCCAAGCTGGAGCCTGCACCGGAGCAACCCCTGTAACCTGTACCGCATCTGATCAGTGCCATAATGCCGGAAGTTGTGATCCGGCAACAGGCCTGTGTTCAAATCCGAATAAAGTAAATGGCGCAGTATGCAACGATGAGAATGCCTGCACAACAACAGACTCATGCCAAGCTGGAACCTGCACCGGCGCAAATCCTGTAACCTGTACCGCATCTGATCAGTGCCATAATGCCGGAAGTTGTGATCCGGCAACAGGCCTGTGTTCAAATCCGAATAAAGTAAATGGCGCAGTATGCAACGATGAGAATGCCTGCACAACAACAGACTCATGCCAAGCTGGAACCTGCACCGGCGCAAATCCTGTAACCTGTACCGCATCTGATCAGTGCCATAATGCCGGAAGTTGTGATCCGG
>CAZISX010000043.1:11253-30671 GCA_964542005.1 uncultured Spirochaetales bacterium | reverse complement strand
AGAAAATATCAAGTTTTATTAAGGCGTTATGTCGCTTTTGTTGTGCAGTGGTCTTGATTTTGAAGTGTCTAAAAATTTACTGGCAACAAGTGTAATCACCCTTGAGGCAGAGAAAAACTGGATTGCCAATCTTTCGACACAAGATGTGCGAACCGCAATTGTTGATCTCAAAACAGAGAGGCTTTTGGGGAATGCCGGATTACATTTCATTAATCATATAAATTGCACTGCTGAATTTGGCATATTTATCGGGGATGCAGAATTTCGCAGCAAAGGTTATGGAACTGAGGCGACAAAACTGATTCTTGATTTTGGCTTTAATGTATTGAATCTGCATAATATTATGCTGAAAGTTTATGCATACAACCAGGGCGGTATTGGCTGTTATCAAAAGGTTGGATTTAAGGAAATAGGCAGGCGGCGTGAGGCAAAAATCATAGCCGGAACAATGTATGATGAAGTTTTTATGGATATTCTTGCAACCGAGTTTGAAAGCCCGTTTGTTAAGAAGTTTTTTGAGTAGGAGAAAAACATGTTTGAAATTAAAGAATTTAAAGCGGCAGAGGCAACAGTGGAGCAGTGGAGAGATTATTTCACAGTTTTTAGCAGCAATTTAAGAGATATTTATCCTGATGATGATGAGATGGATTTTGATATTTTCATGCCTCAGTGGAAATCTATGCTGACAGGCAGCTCTATCTATTCAAAAGATTTTATTGCCTATTTCAATGAAAAACCTGTTGCAATAGCCTTTTTCAGAAAACGGGACGACACCGACCGAGTTGAAACAATGGTTATTATTTTAAAAGAGTTTAGAAGGAAAGGCTTGGGGACACAATTATTGAATATTCTGAAAAAAGAGGCGGCAAAAAAAGAGTTAAAAAAACTGTTGGTTTTTTCAGTTGATCTGGTTCCTGCGGGTGAATTTTTTCTTTCTGCAGCCGGAGCAAAATTAGGGCTTGTGCAGAAAGGAAATCAGCTGAAAATAAGTGAACTTGATTTAAATCTTATGAAAAAATGGGTTGAAGAGGGCAAAAATGCAGGCTTTGAAAGTGGAACCTGGGAAAATCAGCTGCCGGAAGAATATCTGGAAGAATTTGTAAAAGCATACAACTCTATTAATGATGCACCGCACGGCACAATAGAATCGTTAAATACAAATGTGACGGTTGAAACAATGAAAAACACACTTGAAACCTATCAAAAAGCAGGCACAAACTATATTGTTTCCTGGGTTAGAAATACAAAAACCGGTGAGTTTGCCTTAATTTCCGATCTTTATATTAGAAGAACAAAACCTTTTGCTGCTATGCAATATTTCACTGTAACTGTTCCAAAATACCGAGGCAACGGTTTTGGCAAACTGGTGAAAGCACTTAATGCTCTTTTCCTGGTTGAAAATAGGCCCCGCATCCGTTTTATAAGAACTTCAAACGCTGAAGTAAACGAAGCAATGCTGGCAATCAATGAAAAAATGGGCTTTAAACACTACCAGACACACAGCTTTTGGGAACTTGATGTTGATAAATGATAAGTTTTTTTTGACAATCATTGCCTGACTTTGTATCTTTAAAATAAATTATTTGAATAACAATTGGGGGCATGTCAAGGTAAGAGTTTTATTAATTTTTGTTTTTTATTTTCTGTTTGTAGCTTGCGACAGTTCAGATTCCACGAATGATTCGGGTAAAGATTCTGTTGATGTTCCCGATTCTTCAACAGATAATGATATGGATGATTTATTAGTAGATGTTGATAAAAATTTTTCTCCATGTGCAGACATAGACAAGGAAAGTCTCAAAATAAAATTCACAGATAATGTGTTAACATTTACTCTAAATGCAGGTCAGTGGAATAGGATAACCTGTGGATATTTGGTTGTCGGGGAGGTTTTCTATAAAAACTCCTCTGTCGCATTAATAGATTATAGTGATCCCCATATTAACGAAGATTTTCCTGAAGGAACACAGGGCTGCGATGTTGTGAACTGTGAAAAAGGGTATAACCAGCCTTTTGAGATAAATTTAGCTGGAAACTATGAAGAGATTGATGTTAGGTTTTACAATTTAAAATGTATTAGCGATTCATGTAATTATGATACAACACAATATTTATCCATAACAGTTCCCAGGGAATAATAATATCTTATTACTTGCATTTTTCTTGTTTGAGTGCTGAACTCTGAACCTTTTTTTAGCAAAAGCAAATCTTTCTCATAATAAATAGTCAAACCTGAAAACTCATCAAATTATCTCCAGATTTGACATGTCAGGTTATATCAAAAGAAAACTTTCTTGAATTTGTATTGTAGAATCTTCAGACCGCTTAAATTCAGAAATAAATAGAAAAAACCTAAATCAAACACTTAAATTACAGTTGACAACACCACACAAAATCATATTTCTGTCAAGCTATGGTTGACATTTTTGACAAAAACAACTATATTGTCAATTGTAACTTGATTTCGTGGGGGTAAAATGATTTCTGAACTGGCAAAAATCAATCCTTGGAATGGAGTTTTTGAAGTCAACGGGCTTAGAAGAAAAAGCTATATTGATAAGATAACACCGTTTATAGGTTCAAAACTGATAAAAGTTCTGACTGGTCAGCGAAGAAGCGGCAAAAGTCATCTGATGAAAACTATAATCCAGTATCTCATTGAAAACAATGGCGTTTCTCGACACAACATTCTTTATCTCAATATGGAACTCAGAGAATGTATGGCGATTAACACTGCGGAAAAGCTGTTTTTGCTGACAGATGAGTTTATAAAAGAGAAAAAACCGGATAAAAACTGGTATTTATTTATTGATGAGGTTCAGGAAATCGAGGGCTGGGAAAAGGCTGTCAACGCTTTTTTAATGGATTCTGAAAATCGTGTTGAAATTTTTATAAGTGGCTCAAATTCCAATCTTCTTGCAGGCGAACTTGCGACTCATATTGCAGGCAGATATGTTTCTTTTGAGATTTTTCCTTTCAGTTATTCCGAATTTCTGGAGATTAAAAAACTGGACAAGTCTCAGGAATCATTTATTTATTATATGTTTCACGGAGGAATGCCCGAATGCTTTCATCTGCCTGATGAAGAGCGGCAGAGTCACTATATAAAAAATCTTTTTGACTCTATTGTTTTCCGCGATGTGATAAAAAGGCATAGCATCCGCGATGTATGGCTGCTTGAAATGCTTGCTTTTTTTCTGGCTGATACTATTGGCGGTCTTTTTTCGCACAGAAAGCTGCTTAGCACTATTTCTTCTCAGGGAGGCAAGACAAATCTTGAAACGCTTGGAAATTACTTGTCTTTTCTCATGCAAGCATTTTATATTCATGAAGTGCCAAGATATGATGTACGGGGTAGAAAAATTATAAGCGGTGAAAAAAAATATTATCTGAATGACCCTGCTTTTAAGTATTTTCTCAGCAGTTCTTTTGACTCCACTCCGGGGAAATTTCTTGAAAACGCTATTTTTCTTCATCTGAAACGGGAGGGCTACAATGTTTTTGTTGGTCAGCTTCCAAACGGAGAGATTGATTTTATTGCTTCAAAGGGAAAAGATACTGTTTATGTGCAGGCTGCCTATCTTTTGAGTGATGAATCTGTGATTGAAAGAGAATTTGGAAATCTTGAAAAAATCAATGACAATTACCCGAAATTTGTTGTTTCTCTTGACCCTGTTTCGTTTGGAAACAGAAAAGGAATCGAACATTTGCGGGCTTGGGATTTTATAAAATAATTAAGGTAGATTTATGAAAAACAGAGAGAGTCTAATATGGAAATTAAAGATTTGATTAAAAGATTTGAAGTGTTTGATGGAGGTTATCGACGGGAAGAGGTTGATGAAGCAATTTCACGGAAAGAGGAGATAACGCCATATCTTATTGAAATTCTTGAAAAGGTTAAAAACAATTATTTGGAATATATTGAAAATGATGATTATTTCGGCCATTTTTATGCTTTTTATCTTCTCTCTTATTTCAATGAGACAAATGCGCACAGGATAATTGTTGATATTCTATCTCTTCCAGATGATTTTACTTACAAATTATTTGGAGATGTTTTTCTCGAGAGCACCTCTTCCGCACTTATCCAAACATGCAGCGGTGATTTGACTTATATTAAAGAACTGGCATTAAACAAAAATGCAAATGAATACTCACGCAGCAGTGCCTTAACTGCTATAAGTTATGGTGTTGTGCGCGGATATATAAGTCGTGAAAATGCTTTGACTTTTTTCAAAGAATTTTTGGAAAACAGACATTCTGAGCCATACTGTTTTGCTTATGACACTGCATTGATTGAAATAGAAAATCTTTGTCCAATTGGGTTTCTTGATTTAATCAAAGAATGTCACGATGATGACTATTCGGAAGAATCTTATGAAATAAGACAATATGAAAAATCAGTAGAAAAAGGTATTGAGACATGTCTGGAAGAGTTAAAAGAAGATGATGCTCAATGGGAAATTAATGATGTTCATGCAAAAATGTCATGGTGGGAATGTTTTGAAGAAGCTGAAAAAGAAAAGGCTCTTCTTGATTTAATTAAAAAACTAGAGAAAGAGAATTATAAAAAAAAGAGAGAAGAGGAGAAGAAAAAAGATGAAATAAAAAGAATCAAAAGAAAGATGGAGAAGACTTCAAAAAAGAAAAACAGAAAGAAAAAGTAGCGAATTGAAGTTAAATTGGTGTGTGACAGAGGAAATTTTCAAGACTTTTTCAAAAAAGGAGAAAAAAATATGTCATCAGATAAGGAATTTGTTGATTATGTTGTTGAGCAAATAGAAAATGCGGGCGTAATAACTTACAAAAAAATGTTTGGAGAATATGCTCTATATTCTGATAATAAAATTGTAGCCCTGATCTGTGATAATCAACTATTTGTAAAACCGACAAAAGGGGGAAGAGAATTTATTGGCAATGTCAAGGAAGCTCCTCCGTATCCCGGAGCAAAAATGAGTTTTTTAATTGAAGATAAAATTGATGACAGTGAATGGATTAGCCAGTTAATACGGATATCTGCGGCTGAATTGCCGGAACCTAAGCCAAAAAAGAAGAAAACAGATAAAGATTTTTAGCCACCTAAGCTATTTTGAAATTAAAAGATGTTTTAACATTTTTGTCCAGCATAGACAACACCGGACAAATTGCCTCAATCTTTTCAAGAACTTTTTCAATATCAACTGAATTCAAATCCTTTGATTTGATGTTTACTTGCATAATAATTTCTGCAAAACCTGTTGGATGATTTTCTTTTCTATTTCCTACAGATGTTATCTCAAACTGCTCAATATGTTTATTCATTTTCCTCAGAAGAACCAGAATCGCACTGCCAGCACAGGAAGATAAGCTTAACAAAAAGAGTTCCAGAGATGTGTAACCCAGATTATCGCCCAGCGGCAGCACATAATCTATCGAAACAGGTTCATTTCCTTCAACTTTTCCTTCAAAATGAAGTTTTTCGTTCAAGAGTCTAATTGACGCTGTTAATGTTTTTGATTTGTCTGCTGTCATAATTTTCTCCCTTTTTTAATTTGATCCCGCCTGAAAATCACGACTTATCCTTACCTAACCGGCATCGGTGCTGAAATACCAAAAAGAATAAGCAGTCCGTAAATGGTAATTGCAGCACTTCCGCAGGCATAGAAAAGAAATACAAGCCAGAAACCAAGCGATTTTTCATCCTTTCTTATTTCAAGCCTTCCTTTAAACCAGTTTGAGCCAAAAGGAAGCCAGCCGCTTTTTAAACTGCGCAATGTCATAAGCGAAAGTAACGCCCCTATAACCATTAAGAATAAGCCTTGAAATATTGCCATGATTTTTTATTCCTTTATAGATTTTTCTATTCTTGAATCAGGGAACAGCCGCATCACAGCAACAAACGCGTAAATACCCAAAGAAATACAGGAGCTTGCAAACGCCAGCGGAAAAAGTGATGCATAAAAAACAAGATAGTATATTGTTTGAGAGATAATTTGTCAAAAAACAGATTCTGTTCTATGAAAATTTGCAGTAGAGGTAAAAATAGGCTAAAAATATTGCATAGCAACAATTTTGGGAGAAATAGATGAAAATAGTGGCAATAAACGGAAGTCAGAGAAAAACTCAGGGCTTTACACAGTTTTTACTCGAAAAAATGGGCGAAGGAATCCGATCTGCCGGCGGAGAGCTCGAAATAATCAGACTCTCAGAAAAGAAAATAAACGAGTGTATAGCCTGTGATTACTGTCAGAAAGAAATAGGGCGAGGCTGCATTTTCAAAGAAAAAGATGATGTTTCCGCAATTTTTGAAAAGATTGCCTCTTCAGATATGGTGATTTATGCTACACCTGTTTATGTTTTTCAGATGTCAAGTCTTCTAAAAAAACTTCTGGAAAGATTTTACGGACTTGGCAACAGCAGGGAATTTAACATTACAAAATCGGGGCTCAACTTTCATTATGTTGATGAAAAAGTATGCGGCAAAAAATTCGCTGTTCTGATTACATGCGACAACATGGAAAGAGAAACAACTCTGAATATTGTTAATTATTTCAAGACATTTTCAAGATTTCTTGATGCTGAATGCGCAGGCATTGTTAAAAGAAATTTTGCGTGGTATTTCCTGAAAAATAAAGAGAGTGCAATTTTTAAGGAAGTTGTAAATGGCTTTGTTCAGGCTGGAAAAGAACTTGTGACAACTGGGAAATTCTCTCCAGGAACAGTAAAAGTTATTGAGAAAAATGCACTTCCTATTCCGATGTGGCTTTTGACTTTGCTTAAAAAAACAAAGGGTGGCAAGACAAAAGTTCTTGAAAATATTAAGAAATTCAAGGAAGGGAGCAGGTAGTTTTTAATCAAATAATATTGCAGTTTTTTTTAGAATTATTTCTTTTCTGATGCCAAAAATATTTTTTAAAAAGTTGACAATTAAACGCCATCGTGATACTCATAGGTAGCATTTAGTAACTTTTATTTGTCTTAAGGAGGCGCTTATGACACTAATTGAAAAAACAGGAAAAAAAATGGAGGAGCTAATTTCCTCATTTCTTTTCTCATGGAATGGCTGGTTTTTACCTTTGATTTTGAAAGAATTTAATTTGACAATGTGTTCAGGGATGAAGATTTTTTTAGGTGCAACTACTTTGTTTTTCAGCGTTTATTGGATGATTACTCTTTATAGATTGAGTCGTCTGACAAAAGAAATTGAGTCAAATGAATTGCTGAAAAGTGCATTCCAGGATGATTATATGATTTCAGCGAAACAAAAATCATATTTCTGGGGATTTGTAACTGCTATTTCTGCCGCTGCCGTAATGGCTGTTTGCTCAAGTTTTTTTAAAATTAACGGAGTTCTCGCATCTTTATTTATTATTCTTGCAGCTGTCAATGGAGCAGTTTTGTCCTATCTTATTGTTTTAAAAAAAGGTGACTCAAATGAGTGAACCGATACTCAAAAACCGTCTGAGAGTGCTGCGGGCGGAAAAAGAGATTACGCAGGAATTTCTTGCTGAAGCGATTGGTGTCACCAGAAAAACAATAAACACAATTGAAACCGGCAAATTTATCCCTACAACTGTGACCGCTCTTAAAATCGCAGCTTTTTTCAAGGTCAGGGTTGAAGAGGTTTTTTCACTTTCTGAAAATAGCAATCATAAGCCAGCGCAACATTGACTTAGATTTACAAGTTGCTATACTTGCTTGTTTTTTGATTTTTTGGAGGTTATTATGAGATATTTGGTTACTTCTGCGCTCCCTTATGCGAATGGCCCTATTCATCTTGGCCACATTGCTGGCGCCTATCTTCCGGCTGATATTTATGCCCGTTTTTTAAGAAATAAAAGCCGTGAGGTTATTTATATTTGCGGAACAGATGAACATGGTGTTCCAATTACAATAAATGCTGAGTCAAGAGGGATTACTCCTGATAAGGTTATTGAAGAAAATCACGCAGTTATAGAAAAAGCTTTCCAAATGATGGATATGAGTTTTGATATTTTTTCCGGCACTCACACCTGCCCGCATCACGAAAAGCTGTCCCAGGAATTTTTTCTTACTCTGTTGGAGAAAGGTTTTATTTCTGAGCAGGATGTTGAGCAGTTTTATTGTGAAAAAGATAATATGTTTCTTCCAGATCGCTATGTTGAAGGAATCTGTCCTCACTGCGGAAAAGGGGCGAGGGGCGATCAGTGTGATTACTGCGGCAACTCATTGAATACACTGGATCTTAAGGAGCCAAAGTGCAAAATCTGCGGTGGCAAACCTGTTGTCAAAACTTCCCGTCACTGGTTTCTCGATTTGAATAAATTTCAGGATAAACTTTCAACCTGGCTTGATTCCAAAGAAAACTGGAAATCAAATGTTAAGGCTTTCTGCAAACAGTGGTTTGAACGAGGTCTTGAGCCGCGCGGCATAACAAGAGATATTACCTGGGGCGTTCCTGTTCCGCTTGAAGGTGCGGATGGTAAGGTTCTCTATGTCTGGTTTGATGCTCCGATTGGCTATATCTCTTTTACAATTGAACTCTTTGAAAAGCTTGGGAAAAAAGATAGCTGGAAAGATTGGTGGCTGGGTGGCAGCGATGTTAAACTTGCCCATTTTATTGGGAAAGACAACATAGTTTTCCATTCAATTATATGGCCGGCAATGCTGATGGGGCAGAATGATTCCTACAAACTGCCTGATGAGATTCCTGCGAATGAGTTTTTAAATCTTGAAGGCGACAAGTTTTCGACCTCTAAAAACTGGGCTATCTGGGTGCACGAATTTCTTGAAACATTTTCAAGCGATTCAACCCGCTACTACCTTGCTTCGATTGCTCCTGAAACTAAAGATGCAGATTTCAGCTACAAAGGTTTTCAGAACGCAAACAATGGCGAGCTTGGGGCAATTTACGGTAACTTTGTAAATAGAGCTCTTACTTTTGTTAAAAAATACTACGAAGGAAAGCTCGAAGGAGAATTCGTTTATGAGGATATAGACAAAAAGCTCTGGGAAGATGCGAAGAAAGAGCTTAATATTATTGAGGAATGCTACGAAAACTTCCGTGTGAGGGATGCGGTTTTCCATATTATGGAGCTTGGCAGAATTGCAAACAAATATTTTGACGCAACTGCGCCGTGGGCTCTTAGAAAAGACAATGAGCCGCGCTGCAAAGCTGTTTTACTCAACTGCCTGAATCTTATTGATACAATGGCTACAGTTATGGAGCCGATTACACCGCAGGCATCAAGAAAGGTTAAGAAAATGCTTAAACTTACTGAAAATTTCAACTTTGAAACACTTTATGTTCAGCAAATTAACGAAGGCCATGAGGTTGGTGATGTTGAAATTCTTTTTACAAAGATTGAAGATGAAGTGATTGAGCGGGAAAAACAGAAGCTTGGAAAATAATTAGCGGAGCTTAAGATGGTTCTTTCGCCGGAAGAAAGAAAAAGCAAATACTTTTCATCTTTAAAAGAAGGTGCTGTTCTAAAAGGCAAGTTAATTGAATATGTTGCAAGCGATATTGCAATTGTTGAGATTAACGGATTTCTTGTTCGCTGTACACTTAAACAGAAAATTGCTGAAGGGAAAGAGGTTGAGTTAAGGCTGGAAAAACTCGATTTTTCCGGCAACCTCGTTGTTCTCAAGGTAATATCTTGACATGCTAATCATGCCTTGTAAAATTGCTCTGTTTTAAAAACATTAATAATTAAGGTTCAAAATGGCAAAAACAGCTTTAATCACAGGCGTTACCGGCCAGGACGGCGCATATCTTGCAGAGCTTCTTCTAAAAAAAGGATACGCAGTTCATGGCATTAAAAGAAGAAGTTCTCTTTTTAACACAGATAGAATTGATCACCTTTATCAGGATCCTCACGAAAAAAATGTTAATTTCAAACTTCATTATGGTGATTTGACCGATTCTTCTAATCTTATCAGGATAATACAGGAAACTCAGCCTGATGAAATATACAATCTGGCGGCTCAGTCACATGTTAAGGTAAGTTTTGAAACACCGGAATATACAGCGAATGCGGACGGAATCGGAACTCTCAGGATTCTTGAGGCAATCAGAATCCTTGGCCTTGAGAAAAAAACCAGATTTTATCAGGCATCAACTTCTGAGCTTTACGGGCTTGTTCAGGAAGTTCCTCAGTCGGAAAAAACCCCGTTTTATCCGAGAAGCCCTTATGCGGCAGCAAAGCTTTACGCTTACTGGATAACTGTAAATTACCGTGAAGCTTACGGAATTTTTGCATCAAACGGAATACTTTTTAATCACGAATCACCTCTTCGCGGCGAGACTTTTGTAACCCGCAAAATTACAAGAGCAGCAGTAAGAATCGCGCTCGGAATCCAGGATAAACTATTTCTCGGCAATCTTTCAGCACAAAGAGACTGGGGACACGCAAAAGATTTCGTCGAAGCAATGTATCTGATGCTTCAGCACAATGAGGCTGACGACTTTGTTGTTGCGACCGGAAAGACCACAGAAATCAGGGACTTTGTCAGGATGAGTTTTGCTGAGCTTGGAATTAAGGTCGAATTTACAGGTGTCGGGGCTGACGAAAAAGGGATAATTGATTCAATTGACCATGATCTTTTTGAAGCAAAAATCGGATGCAAACACATTCCTACAGTTGGGGTGGGGCGAGAGATTGTTTTGGTTGATCCAAAATATTTTAGACCGACCGAGGTTGAGCTTTTGCTTGGAAATCCTGCAAAAGCAAAAGCAAAGCTGGGCTGGGAGCCGAAATATTCGCTTGATATGCTTGTTTCTGAGATGGTTGAGCATGATTTGCTTGAGGCAAAAAAGGAGGCTCTTTTAAAGGACAACAACTACTTCGTCCGCTGCAACTACGGAGAATAACTTGAATAATCACTCGAAAATATATGTTGCAGGTCACAAGGGGCTTGTCGGTTCTGCAATTATGCGGGCTCTTGAAAAAAGAGGGTGTGTAAATATTGTTACAAAAACTTCTTCTGAGCTTGATCTTAGAAATCAGGCTGCGGTTGATGAATTTTTTGCAATTGAACGGCCTGAATTTGTTTTTCTGGCAGCCGCCAAGGTTGGCGGAATTATGGCAAACAATACTTATCGTGCTGAATTTATTTATGATAATCTTCAAATAGAACTCAATGTTATCCATTCTGCATGGCAATATGGTGTAACAAAACTGCTTTTTCTCGGCTCAAGCTGCATCTATCCAAAAATGGCAAATCAGCCAATGAGCGAAAATGAACTGCTCTCTGGCGAGCTTGAATATACAAATGAACCTTATGCAATTGCTAAAATTGCAGGAATAAAGCTTTGCGAAAGTTACAATATTCAGTATGGAACAAATTTTATTGCTGCAATGCCTACAAATCTTTACGGGATTAATGACAACTTCAATCTTGAAACAAGTCATGTTCTTCCGGCAATGATGCGAAAGTTTCATGAGGCAAAAATTCAGGGAAAAAAAGAGGTTACACTTTGGGGAACTGGCACTCCGAGAAGAGAATTCCTCTTTGTCGATGATCTTGCTGATGCTTCTTTGTTTTTAATGGAGCATGTTAATTTTAGAGATATTACTCAAAGCAAAAATGATATAAGAAATTCACACATAAATATCGGGACAGGGCTAGATGTTTCAATCAAAGAACTTGCCGAAATTGTTCGTGAAATTGTTGGATTTAAAGGTTCTGTAGTGTGGGACTCAACTAAGCCTGATGGAACTCCGAGAAAGCTTTTGGATGTAGTGAAAATTGAGTCTATGGGTTGGAAATCTAAAACACCGTTAAAAGATGGAATATGGAGTGTTTATCAGTGGTATAAGGAGTCATTCGTTTCAAAAAGGGGGGATTTATGATTGTTTCAATTGGTGCTGATCATGGCGGTTTTGAGCTGAAAGAAATTTTAAAAAAACACCTTGAAAAAAATGGTCACGAAGTAATAGACAGGGGGACAAATTCGCTTGATTCTGTTGATTATCCAGATTATGCTAAATCCGTTTCTGTTGATATTATTAACGAAACAGCTCAAAGAGGTGTTTTGATCTGCGGAACAGGCATAGGAATTTCAATAGCTGCCAACAAATTTAAAGATATCAGAGCAGCACTTGTTCACTGCGAAGATTATGCGCGACTTGCAAGAGCGCACAATGATGCAAATATTATTGTTTTTGGCGGTAGATTTATTGATTCTGAAACAGCAAAACTTTCTCTTGATATTTTTCTTGAAACTGAGTTTGAGGGTGGCCGACACCTTAGACGGGTTAGCAAACTCTACGATTTGCAGTAATATCTCTACCTTTTGACGGTTTTTTATCGACATGCTGCAAGTGTCTGGCTAATCAATTCTTAAATTTAAAAAAACATCGCAAGCTATCTTGCAATAAACAGTAGCTTGTGATATGGTATATTCGAAAATGATATGGAGTTATCCTTTATGAAAGATGTTCAGTTTAAAAAAGGGGTGCTTGAACTTTGTGTTCTTGCCGTTATTTCAAAAGGCGATTGCTACGGCTACGAGCTTGTTGAAACAATTTCCAAAAACATTGAAATTTCTGATGGAACAATATACCCGCTGTTGCGAAAACTTCAGGTTGAAGGTTACTGCGAAACCTATCTTGTTGAATCAAAAGGGGGGCCTCCCAGAAAATATTACAGAATTACAAAAAAAGGGATGCTTGCCAAAGAAAATCTTTTGTCGGAATGGAGCAAATTTGTGGAACAGGTTGATAATATTATCTTAAAATGAGGCTGCTATGAATAAAGAACAATTTATGACCAGGCTGAAAAACGCTCTCTTGCCGCTTTCTGAAAGAGAAAAAAAAGAGATTTTAAGAGATTATGAAGATCATTTCAGGGCTGCAGCCGAGGCTGGGCGAAGCGAGGAGGAGACAGCGGAATCACTTGGCTTTCCTGAGGAAATTGCAAAACAATACATTTCGCTTGTTCCTGTAGAAAAGCTTGTTCCGGCGGGAAGTAGTTTCTCAACTGTTTTTGTTGCTATCTTGTTGATTTTCTTAAATATCCTGGTTTTATGTTCGCCTGTCGGCGTTGTTTTGTGGTGCTATCTTGCGGGCTGGATTGTGGCGTTTGGCTCTGGAATTGTTGGTGTTATTGTGATTCTTGCCGGTTTTATAAATGTTGCGGCTCTTCCCCTTATTGGAATGTTGAGCGCACCTATTGTTTTTGTTGTTGGGCTATGCTTTCTTGCGTTTGCCTATATTTCTTATAAGTTTATGATTTTTATATCAAAATCATTCATGTTTCTTGCCGGAAAATATATAAAGTTCAATGTAGATATTTTCAATCGTCTGACTGGAGCAAAATAGGTTCAGGGCAAAATAGCCTTTCAAAAATCATCTTTTTTATTTTAGAAATATCATCTTTATCAAATGCTGAGTAGAAAAGAGCTGAATTGTCTGCAAAATATGTTTGGAGAAGCTCTTTTTTCGAGAAGAGAACAACGACCCGCTCCTCTTCGACACCTTTTTCAATCATTAATTTTTCAACAAAAATCTTTTTATCGCGCCAGTTTATATCGGTTGGATCAATAACATGGAAAATAAGGGATGCGTTCTCTATTTCTTTAAAAGTCGGATAAAAAGCCTCGGTTGTGCCTTTTGTCATTCCATCAATTAATCCGACTGTGTCAATGAGAAAAATAGATTTCCCAAACAGTTGAAATCTCTTTATTTTCGGGTCAATTGAAGAGAAAAACTGAGAAGATTCTGTTACTGCTTTTTCACCCAGAAGTGTGTTGAAAAGCGTTGATTTTCCTGCGTTTGTGTAGCCGACAATAGCAAGTGTCGGAAACTCCGATTTTTCTCTGAATTTGCGCTGGGAATCAATGCGCAGAACCTCTTTTTTTACATCACTTTTGATTTTCTTCTCTTTGATTCTGAAAATCCGTTTTCGCTCCTCTTCCTTTGTTTCTCCTGGGCCTTTAAGCCCGATTCCGCCACGGATTCTGCTCAGTCCTGAGATTTTTGTTCTTAGCAGAGATTTTTCTTTTTTAATGACAGCCGCCGCAACTTTGAGCTTGCCGCTTGAGCAGTCTGCCCTTTTTTCAAAGATAGAGATAATCAAATCTTCACGGGTTAGAACTGTTTTGCCGCTTTTTTTCTCAATCTTAGCTATAATATTTTTTTCAATATCAAAGAAAAAAACTATCTGACTGATTTGTTCAATCTTTTCCTCAATTCTTTTGACAAAGTGGTCTATGCTTCGTTCGTTGTATTCAAGTTTCTGGATAATTTCACTGTTTGCACACTCGTATCCGGCATCTTCGAGAAGCTTGATTGATTCCTGATAAAAAAATATGTTTTTTGATTTGGAAAATAGGCAAAGAGCGCTTTTGTCTGAAATCTTTTTTATAATTGTCAGCTCCTGAGGCATGAGAAAAAAAGGATAATTCTCAACTGAAAAAGTGTTTTTTACCCTTTTGATAAGTGTAGCCTGATCGGGAATGCAGTCGTGCGTCTGATTTATAATTATAATAAAATCAATAAGATGCTGGTCAAGCATCTCTTTTTTGGCCGGCAGCTCAATTATTGAAGAGCTAGCAATAATTATTCCTGAAATCTGATTTGAAGGGTGAAGATTTTTAAGATAGTCAGAGAGTTTCCAGAGAGAATCAAATATGTGTGGCTCGCCCGGCGTGTTGTTTGCAACAATAAAAAGCTTGAAATCGGCTGGCTGGCAAGAGAGAATTCTCTCGAGAAAAAATTTTTTGTTTATATTTATAGTTGTTTCCATTTTATTCCTCAAAAGTTCTGCTGAATTATATGGAAATAAGATTCAAACTCAAGCTCTTTCGTATATTCTTTATAAATCAGAGCACTTCTGTAAAAACAATAATTTTTCCTCCATTTTTTCTCCATTTTCTTATGATATAAATGCTACTAATTTGAGGAGATGCTATGTTTAAGTTGACGCTGACTCGAAAATTGTTTGGAATTTTATTTATATATTCTGCAATAATTATCTTTATTATTATTTTTGCCGGCACTTTTCTTGCCAACTTCAAGATAAACGGAAGGGTTGATTCGTTTGACAACAAGTTCCTTTTTTTTGCGAAGGAAAATGCTGAAAAATTTTATGCAGAACATGGAAGCTGGGAATTGCTTAAATCAAATCAGTCATACTGGGAATCTTTTTTTCCAAAGCCGGAGATTGACAGGATTGACAGCAAATTTCATTTTAGAAAAGATGAGTTTCCGGCTTCGGCTGATTTTTTGATATCAAGGTCTGGACTTCTTGACAAAAACGGAGTTTTAATTGCAGGAACCGGCAAACACTCAAAACATATTCTTACTAAAAAATTAACGCACAACAAAGAACTTATTGGCTATATCTTTCTCGAAAGACCGGATAAATTTCCTAATCCAGTTGTTCACGATGTGATTGAAAACATATTTAAATTACTGGCTTTTATGGGAGTTATCGCACTTATGGTAAGTGGTGTTGCAGCTTTTTTTATATCAAGGCATTTTTTAAAACCTGTCTTGGATCTGATAAATGCGACTCATAAAATTGCTTCTAAAGATTTTTCATCCAGAGTTTCAACAAAGAGGCGTGATGAGCTTGGACTGCTTTCCGAGGATTTTAATACAATGTCTGAAAGACTTAGTCATTACGAGGAGATGCGTAAGCAGTGGATTTCAGATATTGCTCACGAGCTTAGAACGCCGCTTTCTGTTTTGCAGGCCGAGATTGAGGCGCTGCAGGATAATATCCGGCCAACAACACCGGAAGCACTTGAGAGACTTCATAAAGAGGTGAAATATCTTACAAAAACTGTAAATAATTTACATACAATTTCTGTTGCGGAAAGCCGTGGACTGATGATGACTGTTGAGCTTGTCAAACCGTTGGAAATTCTTAAAAACACACTTCTTGGTTTTGCTGAAAAAATGAATAGAAAACAGCTTTCTTTCCAGGTAGATTTTGACAATAGCGAAGCTGCTCTTATAGAGGCTGATGCCTATCTTCTCAAACAGGTTTTTACTAATATTATTGAGAATTCCATCCGTTATACGGATGCCTCAGGCAAAATTCATGTTCAATCTTTTCTGAAAAACAACTGGCTTTTTCTGGTTTTTGATGATTCGCCTCCTGGCGTTCCTGAAGAGTTGATGGAAAAAATTTTCGACAGGCTTTTCCGTGTTGATTCATCAAGAAGCAGAGAATTCGGCGGTAGCGGGCTTGGTCTTTCAATCTGTAAAACTCATGTTGAATCAATGAAAGGCTTAATAAAAGCAGGCTCTTCTCCGCTCGGAGGTCTAAGGATTACGGTAGAGTTTCCAGTCGCAGGGAGAAACAGATGATACGAAAACAAAAAGTTATGATTGTCGAGGATGATGTTCAGATTGCTGCACTTGTTAAGGATTATCTTGTCGCGTCAGGTTATGCTGCAGAAATAATTAATAATGGGATTGATGCTGTTGCAAAAATACGGCATGAAGTGCCTGATTTTATTCTTCTCGACATTATGCTTCCTGGCAAAAGCGGTATAGAAATATTAAAGGAGGTGCGCCAGTTTTCAGATGTTCCTGTTATTATGGTAACTGCAAGAATTGATGAAATTGACAGGCTTATTGGTCTTAATGCCGGAGCTGATGATTATATATGCAAGCCATTTTCTCCAAGAGAGCTTGTTGCCAGAGTTAATGCGGTTTTACGCAGAAGTGGCAAAACAAAAGAGGAATCTGTAATAATTTTAGGTGATATTAGGCTAGACCCGACAAAAAGACTTTGTACTGTTAATGGTTCCGAGATAGTGCTGACTCCGACAGAATTTAATATTCTTAAAATAATGATGCAGTCTCCTCAAAGGATTTTTTCAAGATCACAGCTTCTTGAACTTGCGATAGGTTACGATTATGAAGGTTATGACAGGGTTGTTGATTCCCATATAAAAAATCTCAGAAAAAAGATTGCGGCTCTTGTTGACCGCGAAATTATTGCTGCTGTTTATGGTGCTGGATATAAATTTATTGATGAAAAATAAAAAATGATTTTTTGGAACAAATTAAAGATTGATCAAGTCTAAGTTGCGTGGAAGGTTATAAACAATAGGAGGTCTTTATGAAAAATTTCTGTTTAGTATCGTGTGCGGTTTTTATGCTGATTTCTTTGAATTTTGTAGCATGCAGCGACAAAAACTCGACAAACAAACCTGGTGCCGAGACGGTAGATTCTGATTCGACAAATCCGGCTAATGACAATGTTGCTTTCCCCGACTCAGATGTGATTCCTGGCTCTGAAAATGATGCTCCTGGCAATGATAATTCCACCACGCCCGATTCTTCAGATCAGACAGACAGCAACACAACTGTTCCGGATGGAGAGGCTAAGCCTGATGAAAATCCACCTCAGCCTGATGGAACCACTCAGCCTGACGGAGCTTCTACTCCCGATTCGGAGCCTGCAGACAACGATCCTGGCTCGGTTACAGACCTTGAAAAATTCAGCTTTTTTATCACAAGCCTTGCCTCGCTCCGTGAACTTTCCGGAAGCCAGAACGGTTTTGGCGGGGATTTGAGATATGGAGAAACTGGTGATGGTGCCGGACTTCGCGGTGCTGATAAGATTTGCAGTGAAATTGCTGAAAAAAGTATGCCCGGCGCATCCAAAAAAGCTTGGAAAGCTTTTTTAAGTGCTACAAAAGATGAAAATGGAAAACAGGTAAATGCTATTGATAGAATTGGCGAAGGTCCATGGTATGACCGACTTGGAAGACTTGTTGGCAACAACAAATCCGAACTTGCCAACACCAGACCGCTGAATGCCGATGGTACAATAAAACAAGATTTGCCTAATGAATGGGGAACTCCGAATCAATATCCTGATAATCCGAATCAGGCAGCAGATAACCATCACATGCTGACAGGCAGTACAACAACAGGAACTCTTTACGGTGCGACAGCAACCTGCAGCGACTGGACAAGCACAGCAAAAACAGGAAGCAAGCCAAGAGTTGGTCTTTCATGGCCAAGAACTAATATGGTTAAATTCGGACCTGGCGGCGGTATGAGCGGCTCTCACTGGATTTCAGCTATGGATGAATCTGGCTGTGCTCCAGGAGTAAGTATTATAGAAAACGGTGCAGGGACAAATGACGGAACAGTTGGTTCAGGCGGCGGTTACGGCGGTTTCTACTGTTTCGCCCTCAAACCTTAAATAGAGGTAATGATATGAAAACACTGATTTTTTTGACAGCTTTTTTTCTTGTTCTTTCCTGTGGTGGCAGCTCAACAAAAGATTCAGGAACACAGGATAATGAAGCTCTTCCTGACAGCTCTTCACAAAATGATGATGAAACTCTTCCTGCATCAAATGATGAGGATAGTGCGGTTTCATCCGGTAAAATTGAAGGCAGTTTTGCGGTAAGACTTGTTTCTCCGGTTGCTGCAACTGCTGAATCAGAGGCAAAAGCAGGATATACAACTGTTTCAGGCAAGATTTACAACGGAAAATATCCCTCCGCAATTATATGGGAGGAGTCGGAAAAATCGGGAAACTGTACTCTTTTAACTCCGCGAGTTCCTTTCTGCGAAACACCTTGCGGCGGAAGTGCTGTTTGCGTGGAAGATAATATCTGCACGGATTATCCTAAGCTTATCTCTGCTGGAGCTGTGACTGTAAAAGGTGTTAAAACGGCTGACGGGGCAAAGGAGTTTGTTATAAAAAATGTAGGCAACAATTACCAGTCCGCGATTTCTCTTCCGTTTGATTCTTTTGGGGACGGTGATGAGCTTTCGGTAAGCGGGGCTGGCGGTGATGTGAAAGCTTTTGAAATAAAAAGCTCAGGTATCGCACCTCTTGAAGTAACAACTGAAAATCTTATTCTGGAAAGCGGTAAGGGGCTGGTTCTTGACTGGATAAAGCCTTCAAAAACAGAAATTTCCAATATCCATATCTCTGTTGATATTTCACATCACGGAGGCAAAAAAGGGACAATTGAATGCGATTCTTTGGATAGCGGAAATATTGAAATTCCTGCTGTTTTGGTTGACAAGCTTGTTTCTCTTGGCATTGCAGGATTCCCGAAAGTAACCTTAACCAGATATTCAGAATCTTTGTACAAAAGTGACGAAGGAACAATAAAATTTTCTGTTCTTTCTGACTCGACAAAAGAGATTGAAATCCCGGGACTGGTTTCGTGTAATGATGATGTTGACTGTCCGGAAAATCAGAAATGTCAGGATGACAGAACTTGTAAATAGGAGCGAATTTATGAAAATAGCTGTTTTTTTGTTTTCTATGTTTTTTATTCTCTTTTTTTCGGGGTGCAGCTCTGAATCTAAAAAGAGCGGAACTGAAAATGAGAGCGAAAATAAGAAAGATTGGCAGTGCTCATCAACGGAAACCGACCCTAAGTATTTGAAAACAGTGGGCTGCGTGGATGATTTCAAGCTGCTCTCTTCTGTTCCGCTTAATTCTGTAATTCCTGGTGCAACTTC
>CAZISX010000043.1:0-11243 GCA_964542005.1 uncultured Spirochaetales bacterium | reverse complement strand
CTTCTGTAAAAACAGTTGTAGATACAACGGACGGGAATAATCTCTATTTCCAGAATACAAAAACCTACCAGATTCACTGGGAATTTGTGAGTGCAAACCTCTCAGGAGGTACACTTCCGGTTGTTCCCGAACTTGGAATTTTTAATACCACAGAGTATTCAAGTCCGGAAAGAAGATTTATCCTCGGTGCGGTAAGTTATTATGAAGGACCGAAAGTGTGGGTTTATGAGATTTCACCTTACGATACAGCCAGCGCAGAGATGATTGAGCTTGCTTACAACAAGATTAAGGAGAACGCTTTTTTCGGAGAAGAGCTCTATTTTCATCCCTCTTCAGTTTCAGTTGCTGCGGAAGCAAAAAAACTTTCTGCTGCTGTAAAAATTATAACAAATGAGGAGATTTACAAAGGAATTGACTACCAGCCGCTAACACTTGCAACAGGAGTCGGGCAGCTCCGATTTGCAAAAGCAAAAGATCTTGAAACACTGAATCTCTCTTTTACCGAAATTGTTGTTCTTGATGAAGCTCCGAACGATATTTCAGTTGTTCAGGGATTAATTACCGAAGCATTTCAGACACCTCTTTCCCACATTAATGTTTTATCTCAAAACAGAAAAACGCCTAATATGGGACTTAGGAATGCGATGACAAACGAGAAGCTCCGCGCACTTGAAGGAAAACTTGTTGAGCTCAAGGTTGACTCAAATCAGTGGAGTATTCGGGAAGTTACCCAAAAAGAGGCTGAGGAATTCTGGGCAGCGCACAAACCGGAAGCAGTAACACTTCCTGCTCTTGATTTGACTGTGACAAATATTCTTGATATCAAAGATGTCACTCCTGAGCCTGCAACTGGCGAATCTCTGAGAGCGTCAATCAAAAAAGCTACAAATGCTTTTGGTGGAAAAGCTGCACAATATTCAATACTTGCCAGAACAGAAAATGTTCCGGTAAAGCCTGCTTTTGCGATTCCTGTCTATTATTATGACCAGTTTATGAAGGAAAACGGATTTTATGACAGGATTGATACTTTTCTGAAAGACAATTCCTTCAATACAGACACCAAGGTCAGAGAAGATGTTCTTACAAAGCTTAGGGAAGATATGATGACCGCACCTCTAAATCAGGAGTTTCAGGATATGCTTAAAGCAAAAATTGCAAAAGATTTTCCTGACGCTCCGAAAATGAGATTCAGAACCAGCACAAACAGCGAAGATCTCGAAGGTTTTCCGTGTGCCGGCTGTTATGAATCCCACACCGGAACAGTTGCAGAGTGGGATGATGTTCTTGAAGCCATAAAGGAATCATACGCAAGCAGCTGGCTTTTCAGAACATTTGAAGAGAGAACTTATTACTCGGTTGACCATAAATCGGTCGGAATGGCACTTCTTGTCCACACAAATTTTCCGGATGAAGAGGCAAACGGCGTAGCTGTAACAGCAAATCCGTTCGATGATTCGGGACTTGATCCTGCTTTTTATGTCAATGTCCAGTTTGGCGGCGATGTTGAAGTTGTTGCGCCGCCGGCAGGAGTTACAAGCGACCAGTTTTTGTACTACTATTCGCAGCCGAATCAGCCGACAGTCTATATCTCGCACTCAAGTCTTATTTCGGATGGAAGCACAGTTCTTTCCGCAAAACAGATTTTTGAGCTGGGGAAAGCACTTGATGCAATTCACGAGCGGTTTTCTGCAGCTTACGGGCCTGGTGCCGGCAACAACGGCTGGTATGCAATGGATGTCGAGTTCAAATTTGATGATGACGGAACAGGTGAAACACCAAAACTCTACATCAAACAGGCAAGGCCATATCCCGGCAGAGGCGAGTAACCCTAATCTTTCAATTAATTCCTGATTTATACCTGAACTGTTCGATTCGGTAGGAACTAAGAACCGCGCTGTCGCAGGATTCTTTTGACAATCATTTCCCAAACAGCTATTATCGCCTGACGATTAACATATTTTAAGAGGAATTTTATGAGCAGAAAACTTTTTGGAACCGACGGGATAAGAGGTCGCGCAGGAATCAGTCCAATTGATGCTGAAACTGCCCTCCGGCTTGGTGCTGCAGCTGGAATTTTCTTCAAAAAAAGAGGTAATCAGCTGGTTCGAATTTTGATTGGAAGAGATACGAGAATTTCTGGCTCAATGCTAGAATCAGCAATTGCTGCAGGTTTTGCTTCAGAGGGTATTTGTGTGGTGCTCGCCGGCGTTATTCCGACTCCAGGGATTAGCTTTGGTGTGCGGAAAATGGGTTTTGATGCTGGAGTTGTAATTTCTGCAAGTCACAATCCTTATTATGATAATGGAATTAAGTTCTTTAATAATCTCGGGAAAAAGCTTTCTGATGAAGAGGAACTGGAGATTGAAAACTATTATTTTTCAGGAAATTTTAGTTTTGACGGTAATGCCGGAATTGTTTCATCAATGGCGGAACCTGCTCTATTTTATAAAGAATTTCTTGTTGATTCATCGAAAAAGCTTGATATAACAATTGCGCTTGACTGTGCAAATGGTGCTGCTTTTGAGATTGCGCCTGAGGTTTTCAAAAAACTTGGTGCAAATCTTGTTGCAACTGGTACAATGCCCGACGGCATCAATATAAATGAAAAATGTGGTGCTCTTTATCCTGAGATTGTTGCTGAAAACACAAAAAATTCGGGTGCTTCTATTGGAATTGCTCTTGATGGTGACAGCGACAGGCTGATTTTGTCTGATGAGCTGGGCAATGTTATTGACGGCGATCAGATTATCGGGATTGCTGCTCTTTATTTAAAGGAAAGAGGCAGGCTTCCGAATAATTCTGTTGTTACAACTGTGATGAGTAATGCTGGGCTTGAGATTTTTCTGAAAAACCACGGGATAACAATGCTTCGTGCTTCTGTTGGTGACAGATATGTCTCTGAAATGATGGAGAAATCCGGGTCTGTGCTCGGCGGCGAGAATTCAGGTCACATAATTTTTGAGATTAATCCGACTGGCGACGGGATTTTGTCAGCTATCCAGATTCTTAATATTATGAAAGAAACGGGCAAATCTCTTTCAGAGCTTGCCTCTCCGATCAAACTTTTCCCCCAAATTCAGAAAAAGGTTAAGGTTAAATCAAAGCCAGATATTGATTCAATCCATGAACTTGTTGAATTTATTAAAGAAAAAGAGGCTAAACTTTCTGGCGGCAGGATTTTAGTCAGATATTCAGGGACAGAACCGATTCTTCGTGTTATGGCGGAAGGTGCTGACAGTGTTGAAGTTCAGAAAATCGTTGATGAAATCGCAGAAAAGGCAGATTTTCTTATAAATAATTCCCCTGAATAGTAAAATTCAACTTACAAAATTGGGTCATTATTTTCCCTTAATAATTTCGTTAAGTTAGAAATCAGTTATAAAGAAAAAACACTTTTTTAAATAAAAATTATTGACTATCTCGCACCATATTGTATGCTACTGAACACTAAGCCACAAGATGTTGTGCTGGAGGTTTTTGGGATGTACGGAGGAGAAGATGTCTATTAAGAGTTCAGTGAAGTTTATCAGGAAAAGAAACAATGTGTTGGTTGAGTTCGATCCTGAGAGAATTGTGGGTGCTATTTTTAAGGCTGCAAAGTCTGTGGGTGGAACAGATGTTGAGACTGCGGGAAGAATTGCGTCCAAAGTTGTAAGCTATCTTGAGATAGTTTATAAAGATGGCGGCTACCCGACTGTTGAGACAGTGCAGGATCTTGTTGAAAAAATCCTTATAGAAGAAGGCCATGCAAAAACTGCGAAAGCTTTTATTCTCTACCGCCAGCAGCACTCCGAAATCAGAAAAACAAAAGAACTTTTTGAAGAGGCAAACAAACTCCTTGACCAGTATATTAATCAGGATGACTGGAAAGTTAATGAAAACAGCAACATGACATACTCTCTCCAGGGTTTGAATAACTATATTTCGACAGCTTTTACAACCCACTACTGGCTCCACAAAATCTATCCGTCAGATATTAGAGATGCTCATACAACAGCCAGAATTCATGTCCACGATTTGGGACTTCTTTCTGTTTACTGCTGCGGCTGGGATTTGAAAGCACTCATTACCGAAGGATTCAGGGGTGCGCCGGGAAAAATCGAGAGCAATCCGCCGAAACATCTCCGAACTGCGCTTGGCCAGATTGTGAATTTTTTCTATACACTTCAGGGCGAATCAGCAGGCGCGCAGGCCTTTGCCAGGGTGAAGCGGCGGGAGCACAGGCTTTCTCTAGTTTTGACACATACTTAGCTCCATTTATTCATTATGACGGTCTTGATTATAATCAGGTAAAACAGGCTTTACAGGAATTTATCTACAATATGAATATTCCAACAAGGGTAGGGTTTCAGACTCCTTTTACAAATGTTACAATGGATCTTATTACCAGCGGCTCGATTGCCGAGGAATTTGTTGTAATCGGCGGAGTTCAAAAAAACAGAAAATATAAGGAATTCCAGAATGAAATGGATATGTTCAACAAAGCTTTCATTGAAGTTATGATTGAAGGCGATGCAAAAGGACGAATATTCACATTCCCGATTCCGACATACAATATTACAAGAAATTTTGACTGGGACAGACCGATTGTTAAAGAGCTGATGAACATGACTGCAAAATATGGAACTCCATCTTTTGCGAATTATGTAAATAGCGACATGGACCCTGAAGATGCCCGTTCAATGTGCTGCAGACTCAGACTTGATAACCGGGAACTTAGAAAAAGAGGCGGCGGACTTTTTGGCTCGAATCCTCTGACTGGCTCAATCGGCGTTGTAACAATCAATCTTCCGCGTGCAGCTTATGAAAGCAGAGACGAGGAAAGCTTCAGACAAAACATCAGAGAGTTGATGGATCTTTCAAAGGAATCTCTCGAAATCAAGAGAAAAGTGCTTGAAAATTATACAGAAAAGAATCTTTATCCTTTCTCAAAACACTATCTGCGCGACATAAAAATGAGAAATGGCAGATATTGGGACAACCATTTTTCAACAATTGGTCTTGTTGGTATGAATGAAGCATTAATGAATCTTTTCAACATAAATATCGGCTCAAAGGAAGGTCGCGATTTTGCGCTGAGAACTCTTCGCTATATGCGCGATATTCTTCAGGAATACCAGGAAGAAACAGGCCATCTTTACAATCTTGAGGCAACACCTGCTGAAGGTACTGCCTACAGGCTTGCAAAAATTGACAAAAAGGAGTATCCTGATATTGCAACCTCAGGAATAAACGAGCCTTTTTACACAAATTCAAGCCAGCTTCCTGTTGATTATTCTGATGATATTTTTGAGGTTCTTGAACATCAGGATGAATTACAGTCAACCTACACGGGGGGAACTATGGTTCACCTTTTTATCGGCGAAAAAATTGAGGACGGTGATTTGTGCAAATGCCTTGTCCGCAAGATAACCGAGAACTATCATCTTCCTTATTTTACTATCACACCGACCTTCAGCATTTGTCCGGTACACGGCTATGTTGCAGGTGAACATAATAGTTGCCCTCATGTATTACCGGAACAAAACGAAAAACCAAATTTTAAAAGTGACATGTTAAATTAATGGAGGAATCAATGAACAAGAAAGTGTGCGGAAAAGAGATGGAAATCTACTCAAGAGTTGTCGGCTACTACAGACCTGTTCAAAACTGGAACAAAGGGAAAAAAGAGGAATTCACACTCAGAAAAACTTTTAAAATAAATGAAAGTCTTGAAAAAGCTGAGGAAAAAGCTGTTTACAGAAATGAGAAGAAATCTCTTTTGTCTGTGTAATCCTACAATCACCATCTAATTCAGGAAAAATATTATGCTCCCAATATCTGGTTTTCAGGGAACTACGCTTATTGATTTTCCGGGTAAAATATCGTCTATAATTTTTTTTGCCGGCTGCAATCTTCGTTGTCCTTATTGTCATAATGGAACACTGCTTGAGGTTGATGAATCTAAAATAATTCCCAAAGATGAGCTTTTAGCGGAGCTTGATAAACGGAAAAATTTTATTGACGGTGTTGTTATAACTGGCGGAGAGCCTTCTTTGTGTGATGAAGTGATTGATTTTATTGCAGAAATTAAGTCGAGAACCAATCTGAAGATAAAGCTTGATACAAATGGACTAAGCCCCGAATTTATAAAAAAAGCTCTCCCTTTTGTTGATTATGTTGCAATAGATATAAAGACAACTCCTGAACAATATCAGGATCTTGGCTGCACCATGAAAGGCAGTGAGGTCGAAAAAGCACTCAAAGAAACAAAAGAGATGCTTGAAAACTGCGATAAAAAAGTTGAATACAGAACAACAATGTATCCGCCTGTTGTAAAAAGCTATGACATACTCTTTAAAATGTTTGAATTTGTGCCTAGAAATGCAGATTATTATCTTCAGCGATTTATGCCGGATCATTCATGGAGTGAAGTTGCTCAGGAGACAGACACCTATTCGCCGGAACAACTTGAGCGAATGGCGATTGAGCTTAGAAAAAACATGCAAACAGAGCGGATTTTTTTAAGAGTTTACACTTAACTTAACTTGTGTTCAAGAATCGAATGATTCAGATGTTAATAAATTTTCCTGATAGAAACTGTAGACAATCTTTTCAAAACCCCATCTTTTTCAATAGTTATATCGCTGCCTTCGGATGAAAATGAGATTATTTTTCCGTTTTCCCAGGTTTCACTTTCTTCTGAAAATTCTATTTTTTTACCTTCCATCCAGTTTATTTCATGCAGAAACGCTTCTGTAATAATTTGAGTCTCTTTTGAGGCAATCTCCTGAAAAGATTCAATAATTTTGTGAGTTACAATTTCTTTTTTGAGAGATTTTCCTGATATTTCCTCCAGAGATGCTGGCGGCCAGGAACAGCTTGCAGCATTTTGGGGAAGCTCAATATTAACTCCAATCCCAATAATAAAGTAGAAAACGCCATCTATCTGTTTGAATTTGCCAAGAATTCCAGCACATTTTTTCATATCAATCAAAATATCGTTAGGCCATTTTATAGAAATTTTCTCTTCAGGTACAAAACCTGAAAATGCTTTTTTGAGGGCAAGAGCTGAGATCTGAGGAAGAATAAAAGGCTTTCCATTCCAAATTTCAGGCATCTTGTTAAAAATTGTGAGATAGATGTTTCTGCTTGATGATGATTGCCAGCTTTTGCCATTTCTGCCGTGGCCTAATGTCTGAAAATCGGCAGTAACAGCACCGGATTCTATTCCTGATTCAAGCAGCCGCTCTGCCTCGTAATTGGTTGAATCTATTGATAAATAGTTAAATATCTTCATTTTTTAAGTAACGCTCTTACTGCGTAGAAAGCTGCAAAATGTCCCGCAGTTTGCGGCACAAACGGGGTTGAGCCCAAAACTCGTCTAACCCGCCCCATGTTGTCGTGGTTTGGCGAGGTGTTTTCCACCGTATCTGTCGGAATTTCATCTGAAAAAATCACATCAAAAGGCGTTTCAACGCCCCGTTTTCTAAGTCTTTTTCTGACCATGTAGGCAAGCGGACAGCCAGAGGTTTCCCATAAATTTTTTATCTGAATTTTTGTCGGATCCATCCTGCTTCCCATTCCCATTGACGAGATAAAAGGCTTGCCTCTTTTCAAGAGCTCAATAATAAGATTTATTTTTGGGTTGAGGCTGTCAATCGCATCAATATAAAAATCGGCATCATCGGGGAAATAATTAGCAATAAGAGCACCTTTCATAAAACTGGCCTGCGATATTATCTGAAGCTCGGGATTGATTTTTTGACCAAATTCTCTAATTATATCAACCTTGTTTCGCCCGACAGTATCTGAAAATCCAACAATCAACCGGTTAAGATTTGATTCTGCAACAACATCAAAATCAATAAGAATCAAAGTTCCGACACCAGCTCGAATTAGATCCATCGCTGCCGCGGCTCCAACACCGCCAAGCCCAAAAAGAGCGACTTTTTTTGTTTTCAGTGTTTCAATTCCGTCACTGCCAAAAACAATTGAACTTCTTTCAGTAAAACTCATGTTTGCACCGCCATAAATAAAATCGGGGAAATTATAACAATTTATTGAAGTTTTGCAATTGCCTCAGTATAATTCATCAGATTTTAAAAGAGGTGTTATGGGTATTGCTGCAGAATTGAGATTAGATCGCTTTTCCCTTCTAAAAACAGCTCCAAGAGAGCTTTGGATTGTCTATTTCCTTAAATTTGCAGACAGTTTTGGCTACGCACTTATGTCTTACATTTGTGTTTTATATCTTTCTGCAGATGTTGGTCTTGGCGATGCTGATGCTCAGTTTCTTTATGGAACTTGGGTAGTTGCAACTGCGGCACTTACTTTTTTTATAGGGCCTCTGACTGATTCAATCGGTGTTCGAAATACTTTTTTTGTAAGCTTCATCATTAACCTTATGACCCGCTTTATCATAACTTTTTTTACAAATGCCTACATTGTCTTTTTTGTCGGACTTATTCCAATGACTCTTTCGATAGCTTTTATGAATCCTGTTATGACTGCTGCAATCAAAAAATATACAGAAACAAGGCAGCGAAGTCTTGGATTTTCTGTTTTTTATGTGGTAATGAATCTCGCATTTCTTTTTGCTGGCCTGATTATTGACTATGTCCGCTCGCCGGAAGTTATGGGCGAATATGGCAAGGCAATAATTCCGATTCTGGGAATCACACTTTCATCCTATCAGGTTATTTTTTTTATAGGTTTTCTTTTCACTCTTCCAGCATTTCTAATTATGTGGCTTTTTATGAGAGATGATTTTGAGATAAAAAGGAAAAGAGGGCGAATCAGGATAACAAAAGCACCGCGACTTAGTCTGCAACAGATTGTTATTATTGGAGAAGTTACCTTCTGGCATTCGATTGCAATTTTCAAGGAAGTTGTCAGGGAAAAATCTTTTCACAGGTTTCTCCTTCTTTTATTTCTTCTTGTCGGAATCAAACTGACATTTTTTCACATGCATGTCACCTTCCCGAAATACACAATTACAATGCTTGGCGAAGGTGCTAAATTCGGCAATGTCTGGGGTGCGCTCAATCCTGCAATTATTATTTTTCTTGTTCCGCTTGTCGGTGCATTTACACACAAAATTGACCCGTTTAAGCTGATTTTAGTTGGCAGTTCAATCTCAGCATTTGGAATTTCTCTTATAGTTTTCCCGTTTAAAGCGTGGGAATGGCTGATTCCTACACCAGTTGGCCACTTTATTTTACACACCTGGTTAAATCTCTCGCATTTGACAGTCAAGCAGCAGTCAATTTATATTTCGCTTGTTATTTTCATATTTATCTATTCAATTGGTGAAGCAATCTGGTCTCCAAAACTTTTTGAATATGCAGCACTTGTCTCTCCGCTCGGGAAGGAGTCCAGCTACATGAGTTTGTCGCTTCTCCCGATGTTTGTGACAAAATTCTTTTTAGGCCCTGTTTCAGGTTATGGCCTCCACTTTTTTGTAAATAACGAACTTGAAAAAACAAGAATTATCCTTCTTATGTGGGTAGGAATTACAGTTTTCGGCGCGTTTGGCGCAATTATTCTGCGGAAGATAATTAATCCGCACGGCGTAGGTTAAAGTATTTTTCCCAGATTATCGCAACTTTAGGAATTTGTTTGAGTTTTTGTCAAACATCAGTAAAATTCTTTCGCTTATTTTGTGTCTACTTTTTTAGGAGAAATATTAATGAAATTTTTGAATTCAATTTTAATTGCAGCGTTTTTTGTTGCAGCTCTTTCATGCGGAGAAGAAGATCAGGCAGAAAAAAATCTAAATTTAGGCAAAACAACTGGTGCGACTGGAGCTTCTGCTCAAAGCGATGAGCTGGACCGTTTGCTTAATTTGGAGCAATCACAGCTTCAGTCCCCAGCAAATGAGATTGTAAAATTAACAGCTGCCGATGGGGCTGCGAATGATAATTTTGGGGGTAGAGTTTCAATTGACGGCGATTACTCAATTGTATCTGCTTACAGGGATGATGATAATGGTGCAGACAGCGGCTCGGCATATATTTTTGTTAAAAACGGTGCATCCTGGTCGCAGATGCAGAAACTTACAGCACCAGATGGAGCCGCAGGCGATCTTTTTGGCAGTTCAGTTTCAATCAGCGGAGATTACGCAGTTGTAGGTGCCTCAAATAAAGGTGCTGCTTATGTGTTTCGCAGAGATTCAAATATTTGGGTGTTTGAGGCAAAACTCATTTCGGCAGACGCTCCATCAAACGGTTTTGGAATTTCTGTCTCTATAAGTGGAAGCTATATTGCTGTTGGGGCTGTTGGCGGATTTAATAATTCTGCATATATTTTTGCAAGACAGGGCGCAACCTGGTCACAGATGGCAAAACTTGTTGCATCAGACGGAGAATCAGGTGATTCTTTTGGTTCATCCCTTGCAATCAGCGGAAGCTATTTAATTATCGGTGCTTATTCTGATGACAGTAATAAGGGCTCAGCATATCTGTTTTATAAAAATGAAAGCAATCTTTGGATAGAGTCCGCAAAACTGACAGCTTCTGATGGCCATTCCACAGATTATTTTGGTATTTCAGTTGCAATCAGCGACAACTATGCTGTTGTCGGCAACAATGACAGTTCTGCATACATATTTGCCAGAAATAACAACACATGGTCAGAAATGAAAAAAATTGTACAACCTGATTCTGTAAGCCTTGACTGGTTCGGCGCATCGGTATCAATTAGCGGAAATTATGCAATGGTTGGTGCTTTTATGAATAATTATACAGGCGCGGCGTATTTGTTTTACAAAGATAAAGGCGGTGTAAATAACTGGGGACAAATACAAAAAATTACAGCATCAGACAGTGCCGGCTCTGATAATTTCGGGGGTTCAGTTTTAATTAAAGGAAATTCCGCAATTGTAGGTGCTTACGGAAATGATGATAGTGGCGCAGATAGCGGCTCGGCATATATTTTTAATGTTGAATACTCACCTTATGGCGACTCCTGCACAGGATGTCCCGGCACTTGTGTTGACAGCGTCTGCTGCGAATCAGCAACATGCGATGATGGTAACCTCTGCACTATTGATTCTTGCGCAACTTCAGGCAATGGAACCTGCACACATAGTCCGGCAATGGCGGGTACAGCTTGCGGCAACAACAATGATGGAATTTGTGATGGTTCCGGAAATTGTATCGAAGCACAAAACTGTGACGACAATAACCCGTGCACGAATGATTCATGGGATCCCGCATCTGGTTGTATACATTCAGAAATTCCGAACGGAACAACCTGCGACG
>CAZISX010000042.1:17490-31947 GCA_964542005.1 uncultured Spirochaetales bacterium | reverse complement strand
CTTTGTGCATTATCTGGTTCGGCTCGTCGCCATCTTCTTTGTCAAACTCAAAATCGAGGATTCCAATTGTGTAAACTGCCTGAAGGCTGTAATCCCATTCACCTTTTTTCGCCTGTTCTGTTATCGGAAATGTGCTGTAATAAATGCTGCGTTCTTTGAAGTAGTTGTGTTTTGCTTTTTGCATCTCAACAATGAACTTTTCGCCAGATTCGTTTTCGCAGTAAATATCGAATATTGCACGGCGATCAACATCAAGCGCACCGAGTTTTTCGTTCTTTTTGTAGGTCAGTTTTGTGATTTTTCCTTTTTCATCTTCCAGGAGTGAATTGAGGAAATCTAGGAGAATATCTTTGTTCGGTTCTTCGCCGAAAAGCCTTTTAAATCCGAAGTCTGTGTAAGGGTTTATGTATCTGTCGCCTGTTATTTTTGAGATTACTTTTTGTTTTTTAGGCATCTTGCTTTCTCCGCAAAAAAGTTCGGAAAAATATAGAATTTTTAAGGGGTTTTGTCAAGAAAACCGCAAACGGTTCAGGTCAAAATTAGGTTAAACAAAAATCAGAGCATTGACCATCTCTGACCATGAGCAGAACTAACATCAAAAGGGATTGAAAATTCGGGAGCAGCATTTCTCATTGCCTCGGAAAATAGTGCCACAGCTTCTTCTGTTTCCTCAATTTTTACTTCAAAAATAAGTTCATCGTGGATTTGAAGAAGTATTTTCGCATCAAGTTTTTTTTCTCTAATCATATTGTAGATTTTAACAGTTCCCTTTTTGATTATGTCTGCAGCAGAGCCTTGAATTACTGTGTTTACAGCTATTCTTTCGCCCGATTTTGCTATGTTTTTGTTTGAGTGATTAATCTCTGGAACAAATCTCCGTCTACCAAAATAAGTCTCAACAAAACCATTTTTTTTAGCGTCCGATATTGTGTTTTCTATAAAAACCTTAACCTCTTTATAAAACTTTAAATACTGGTCAATATATTCTTTTGCAAACGAAATCTGAACGCCTGTATCCTGAGAAAGTTTAAAAGCCTGCATTCCATAAATTATCCCGAAATTCACAGCTTTTGCGTGTCTTCTCATTGTTTCATCAACAAGTTCCGGGAAAACATTAAATATGGCGGCAGCAGTTTTCCGGTGAATATCCTCACCGTTTTTAAAAGCAGAAATAAGCTCTAAATCTTTGGAAAGATGGGCAAGAATTCTAAGCTCAATCTGGCTGTAATCAAGTGAAATAAGGGTATAGCCTGGTGCTGCTTTAAAAAGAGAGCGGATTAATAACCCCTCATCTGTTCTAACCGGAATATTTTGAAGATTAGGGTCACGACTTGCAAGCCTTCCTGTTGCTGCGTGTGTTGCAATAAAAGTTGTGTGAAGTCTGCCATCACGCCCTGTTTTCAACAAAATAGGTTCAATATAGGTTGAAAGAAGTTTGGCAAATTTTCTTTGCTCAAGAACAAGTTCTGGGAGCGGATGAAGCTCTTTTAAGGATTCGAGAACCCCTTGATCTGTTGAATAACCGGTTTTTCCTTTTTTGCCATAAGGAAGTCCCAGCTTTTCAAAAAGAATTTCACCAAGCTGTTTGGTTGAATTTATATTAAATTTCTGCCCTGCATAAACAAAAACATCTTCCTCTATTTTTGCGAGTTTTTTGGTAAAATCCTCTTTAATTTTAATAAGTTCATCAAGATCTATCTCAATGCCGAATTGCTCCATAGCTCGAATTGCTTCAAGATTAGGCATCTCAATTTCCTCAAGAATATAAGTGAGTTTCGGCATCTCTTTCTTTTTCTGTTCAATATAGTTTTTAAGTTCCTCCAAAACAGCAATAGCTCCTTCAGGTGTTGTTACATCAGCGTTTACACTGAGAATTCTGGCAATATCTTCAAGCTCATAGCCGTGTCTGCCGCTATCTGTTAAAAAATAGGCCATTTGAAGATCAATCAACTTAAATTGTTTAGGAAAAGGTGCATTTAGAAATGTTTTTGTATCAAAGCCATACAAGGTTGAGCCATCGGCAACATCGCTTATTGAGCCTTCTTTAAAAGAACCGTCACTTCCAAGATAGAGCTTTTCCCCCAGCCTGAGCTTCTTTAAAAACTGCCGATTTATCACTAAATCCAAGGAGTTTTATTAAAGATTTAAACCCCATTTCTGTTGCAAAAGAGACAAATAACTCCTCATTAACAGATTCCCATTTGTGCGGAACAAAAGGAAGTGGAAGATTATCTCTAAGCTCTACAAGCTTGAGTGAAAGCTCCAGCAAATCTTTATTTGCTATAAGTTTTTCCTGCTGTTTCTGCGGAAGAGCTCCTATATTCTGATAAATTCCTTCAATTGAGCCAAATTTGTTAAGTAGCGATGAGGCAGTCTTAGGGCCGACACCTGGAATTCCAGGAATATTATCGGAAGAATCGCCCATTAATCCAAGCAACTCCTTCATTTTATTAGGAAAAACCTCGAACTTTTCCAGAACAGCGTGAGCATCAATAATCTTATCTTTCATTCCGTCGTAAAGCAGAGTTTTTTCATCAATAAGCTGGGTTAAATCTTTGTCTGAGGAAACAATTAAAACCTCATAATTACTGAATTTTCTGACACAGCTGGCAATAATATCATCTGCTTCGAAAGTTTCAACCATTAAAGAAGGAATATTTAAAGCATCAAGCATTGGGGTAATATATTTAAACTGAGACCTCAGCTCTTCATCAATCTCTTTTCTGTTTGCCTTGTATGATTCAAAAAGCTCTTTTCTGAAAGATTTTTCCCTTCCCGAATCAAGAGCAGCCAACACACTGAAATCTTTAAACTTTCTCGTTGTTTTTAAAAACATATTGATAAAGCCAAAAATCGCATTTGCAGGTTCACCTTTTGGAGTTGTTAATGGAGGAACTGCATGATATGCTCTGAAAATATAAGAACTTACATCAAAAACAAGTAACTTCTGCATGATTTAACCTCTCCTTTTGTTCTAAATTCAGCATATAAACTACATTTTCAAACTTAAAAATGCAAGGAAAAGGGAAAAATTCATTGACTTACGCTGGGTTGTTAATATAATACAGGATAATTTTTTTCGGAGGTGCCTTTTTGGCATTTTCAGATGCAAGCCGAATTGTTCGAGATAAAGCCAACATTGTTGATGTTGTTTCCAGATATATCAAACTTGATTCTGTGGGCAAACGATATAGAGCTTGCTGTCCTTTTCATAAAGAGAAAACGCCTTCATTTTATGTAAACGAAGAGGAGCAGTTTTTTTACTGTTTCGGATGCGGAGCCGGAGGTGATGCTATAAGTTTTGTAATGCGGATAGAGTCTTTATCTTTCAGGGAAACTATAGAAAAAATTGCTGAGGATTTCCATATCTCCGAGCTTCTCCAAAATGATTCTTCTTTTGATATATCCAAAGAGATGGAAAAGAAAAACATCTATGACCTAAACAAGCTAACAGCCCGTTTTTTCTACAAAAATCTTACAGAATGTGAAAAAGCCAAAATCTATCTGGCAGGAAGAGGGCTTAAAGAAGAGACACAAAAAACCTTTGGAATTGGATGGATTGAATGGGGCGATGATCTTATAAATTTTCTTCGTGACAAAGGTGTTTCAGCCAGTCAGATGTCTTCTGCCGGACTGGTTAAAATTGATTCAACCGGAAGGCTTAGACCTTATTTTAATAATAGAATTATGGTGCCGATTATTGACAGCAGGCGACAAATTATTGGTTTTGGCGGCAGGGTCTTGGATAATGCCCAGCCAAAATATTTGAATTCGCCAGACACTGCTGTTTTTAATAAAAAGCATAATCTTTTCGGGCTTAATATTGTAAAAGATGGAATTAAAGACTTTCCATATATTGTCCTTACTGAAGGTTATTTTGATGTTATTGCTCTTCATCAGGCTGGAATCAAAACAGCTCTTGCTGCGCTTGGAACTGCAATTTCATCTGACCACCTGAGACTTTTGGCGAGATTTGACAAACCCGTAGTCCTTCTGCTTGATGGTGATGAGGCTGGAAGAAATGCGATGAAAAAGGTGTTGTCACTTGAAATTCCTGAGAATCTTGATATCAGAGCTGCCTTTATTTCGCAGGAGGGCGAAGATCCTGACTCTCTTGTCAGAGCACACGGCGGAGTAGAAACAGTTAAGGAATTAATCAGAAATGCAATTCCGATCTTCCAGCATTTTGCTGATGATCTTATGAATAAATATGCAAGAACCTCCAATTTAGAGGAAAAAATTAAAATTGAGAAAGCTCTTTCTGTTCTTATTTCCAAACTTCCATCCAGAAAATTCAGGGTTTATGCGGAATATGTAAAAAAACAGTCCGGCATTTCTCTTAGATTTTTTCCAAAAGAGGAAAAAAGAGAGATGGAAAATCTTACAGAAAAACCCTCTGAAACACTTGTTGAGACAAATATTAAAACAATTTTTCGAGAAATATTTTACCTTGCGGCAAAATATCCGTATTTTATACCTGCGCTTCAAGAAATTGAGTCTCTTGATGTTAGGGTTTTTGATGTGAATAATATGTTGGCAACTATAATGGAATTCTACTACTCAGAATCAATACCGGACGCTTTTGCTGCAGGCCTTGATTCCGATGGCATTTTAGATACAAAGTATTCATCCATGACTACCGATGCACTTGAAAGAAGTTTTCAAATATTAATGAATGATCTTAAATACTTTGATCTTGACATAAAAAGAGGAAACCTGAAGAAGGATTCAAGTGAAGAAGGTATGAGGGAATTTCTTAAAATTACTGAAAAAATGCGCAAAATTAAAGAAGAAAAATATAAACTTAAGATAGATTAACCAAGTTCCGACACGAAAGAGGTATGGCGAATGGCTAAAAAAGAGAGCCTTGAAACAAAAAGTAAGAACCAGCCAACAGCTGAATCTGTAAAAAAGGAAACACTCAAAAAACCGACAGAACCAAAAGAGCCTTCAAAAAAAGAAAAAAAGGCTGAAAAAGAAACAAAACCTGCGGTTACTGAGGAAAAATCAATTTTAACAGAAAAGCCGGTGCAAAAGAAAGAGGAAACAGAATCTGTTTTAGAGAAACAACCAGTAGAAACCGGAAAAAAAACAACAAAAGTTCTTTATGAAACCAAAAAGGTTAAACCTAAAGCACCAAAAAAACTAGAGGAACCGGTTGAACCGATTGATGAATCTATCAATGATGAACTTTATTCTGAAGAAATTCTTGATGATGATGATGATGATCTTGTTGATGCGGTAGAAGAAAAAATTAAAACTCCGGCAACAAAAAAAGAGAGCAAGAAAAAATCAAAAAAAGAGACTCCTTTTAAAAAAGGAGATGAACAGAAAAGAACTCAGATGAGACAGGATCTTTCAGACAGACTTGAAGATCTCGCAGGCCAAGGTCAGGAAGTAAGCAAAAACATCGAAAGTGTTGTTGAAAACATTATTGATAAAGGCGGTCATGTAAGTTTTTCTGATATTGGCGACATGATTCCTGATGCTGACAATTTTTCTGTAGATGATATGGAAACACTTTTCGGCATTCTTGACCATCTTGACATTAATGTCAGAAGCGATGGCGAAGAATCTACAATGATGTCCGGCCCCGACATTCCTGTCAGAAAAGTTGTAAGCCCTGTTGATCGCGGCAGGAAAGATCCGCTAAGAATGTATATGCTTACAATCGGTGCGGTTCCCCTTCTTTCAAAAGATGGCGAAGTCAGTATTGCAAAAAGAATTGAAGAAGATGAGCGCGAAATTATCAGAATACTTCTTTCAATTTTCATAACATTTAAAGAAATCATCAGTATTCCTGAAAAAATACAAAACGAACAGCTCTCAATCAAAGATATTATTAAGGAAGTTGATGATGATTTGGAAGACGATGAGCTGGAAGACGAAGAAGAGTAAATTAGAAAATCTGTTTCTGACGATGATGAAGATGATTTAGTTGAACATAAAGAAAAAGAACCTGCAATTGCGCCTCATGTTTTAGATAAACATCAGACAGTGCTTGAAAATCTGACTATCAACATAGAAAAGCTTAAATCTACCAACAGAGAAAGAGCCAAAATCCAAAAGAATATTAAGATTTTAAAAAAAGAGCAAAGAGACAAGCTTGAAGAAAAACTTCGCGAAATGCTTGAAGAAATGGTTGATGTTGTAATTGAAATGGGACTCAACAAACAGTTCCTCAAAACTGTTGGTGATAAAATCAAACTATATGAGGAAAAAGCAAGACAGCTTAGCGCAAGCGTTCAACAGATAGAAAAATCAATGAACATGTCTTTTACTCAGATGGGCGAAGTTATTGCAAATCCTGAAAAATTTCAGATGATTGACTCTCACAGAGCATCTATGATACGCGAAAAGTACGATCTCATAAATCAGACTCGCCGCAGCATTAAAAAGCTTGAAGCAGAAACAGGGCTTTCTGTAAATGAGCTGAATAATCACTGGAATATGCTTCAACAGGCTGAAGAAAATGTCAGAATGGCTAAAAACAAGCTTATTCAGGCAAACCTCCGACTTGTTGTTTCTATTGCAAAAAAATACAACAACCGTGGTCTTGACTTTAAAGACATTATTGCAGAAGGAAATATCGGCCTTATAAAAGCTGTTGATAAATTTGAATATAACCGCGGCTATAAATTCTCGACTTATGCAACTTGGTGGATTCGTCAATCTATAACAAGAGCTATCGCAGATCAGGGAAGAACAATCCGTATCCCTGTCCACATGATTGAAATGATGAATAAAATCAACAAAACAATCAAGGAGTTGACAAATAAAAACGGTTTCGATCCTTCAATTGCTGATGTTGCTAAATCCATGAATCTTCCGGAAGAAAAAATCCGCAAAGTTTGGAGAAGTGCTAGAGAAACAATTTCACTTGAAACTCCAATCGGAGAGGATGAAGATAGCCAGCTTCAGGATTTTGTTGAAGATCCGAAGACTCTTTCACCAGAGGATTACACTGCAAAACAGAATATGGCAGAAATTATCCGTGAACTTTTTGCAGGACTTACTCCAAGAGAGGAAAAAGTTATCAGAATGCGTTTTGGTATTGGCGAAACAGAAGATTACACGCTTGAAGAAATCGGAAAAGAGATGGGTGTTACCCGTGAAAGAATCCGCCAGATTGAAGCTAAGGCTGTAATAAAACTGAGAAAAATGCTCAAAACGAAGAGAACAAGCTGGGACGATTTTATCTAATCATGCCAACTATATGTTTTTTAAAAACCCCGCTTTGTCGGGGTTTTTTTAATTTTAGGCGCACCAGGAAGTTTTCTATTTTTGCCAGACTCATTTTTTTCATCTTTATGAGGATCGTTTTCAGCTTTTGTAAGCCAAACAGAGCTGTAAGTATCCTCTTCCTGGCCGATTTCTCGGATATGAATTGAATATTTTTTTTTAAATTCTTCAATAATTGCATCAATTTTTTCCTGATTGTGCCAATCTTTTTTTTCGTAATTTTGTCCCCAAGAAATCCTGATAACAGAAAAATCCTTGTTAGTGATAATTCTGCACGGCTTTTTGTGCAACTCAGCAATCAGCGCATCCTGAAGCTCATAAGCAATAACAATCATCTCTTCTTTTGTTTTTTTGTGAGAAGTCATTTTTTTCCTCAAAATATAAATTCTAATAAGTTCATCTATATTGACAGAAAAAAAGAGCTGTGTAAATAAAATGTTCTCTTTCATCCATAAATAGATATAATCCAACAGAATTTTTTCATTGGAGAAAAACATGGATAAATCAGTAAAAATAAATAAATACATTGCTTCGTGCGGTATTGCATCCAGAAGAGGTGCTGAAGAGCTTATTGAGGCAGGAAAAATAACAATCAACGGAATAAAAGCTACTTTGGCAGATCGCGTTGTTCCAGGCAATGACTTGGTTTTGTATCAAGGAAAACCAATAAAACCAATAGTTAAAACAGTTTACTATATTTTGAATAAACCGGCAGAAGTTTTATCTTCGGTAACAGATGACAGAGGCCGGAGATGTGTAACAGATTTTATGCCGAAAATCATTCCTGTTTTTCCAATAGGCAGACTTGACTACGATGTTATTGGTGCAATTTTACTTACAAATGATGGGGATCTGGCATACAGACTAACCCACCCGAAATTTGGTGTTGAAAAAGTCTATATTGCCGAAGTTCTTGGATCTTTTGAAGAAGAAAGCGCGACAAAACTCATGAAAGGAATCAAAATAGAAGATGTTTTATGCACTGCAAAACATGTAAAAGTTATGGAAAAATCACCAAACGCAAATATTACAAAAGTAAGAATTATCATGACTGAAGGAAAAAAAAGAGAGGTCAAAGAGCTCTTTAAAGCTGTAGGTCACAGAGTTATGAAACTTAAAAGAATTGCCTTTGCCGGAATCAGCATAAAAGATTTAAAAATCGGCGAGTACCGTGAATTAACCAAAGAAGAAGTTGAATCTCTCAAGCTCTATTAACTGAATCTTTCGATTCTCAAATTAATTCTTGAAAATTCTTTTTGTTTATAAAAACTTATAAAAACCATCGCAATAGCAAGCAGGTATTACTCAAATTTTTCTAAGTCCTCTAAATCAAAAATATTTTTTCAACCTCTTAATCAAGAATCGAGCGATTCAGTAAGACTATATCTTGACATTTTTTTCTTTGAATTTGACTTTCCCAAGATAGTGCATATAGTTTTTTCATTCAAAAGCTGTTTTGTTCAGAATACGAGGGATTCTAAATGTCAAAAAAGATTATTTCAACAAAAACTTCAGAAACACTGAAACATCAAGGTGCAGGCCCTGAAAAAAAAATCAGAGCAGACCTGATGAAAACTGTTTTGGACAGTCTTTATTCCAAAAGCGATTCAGATTTTGATGACGAGACTTCTTTTTCAGCTATTGAAACAGATTTTTTTCTTGATGCTCTTTCACTCAAAGGCTCAGAAAAGATTCTTGATTTATGTTGCGGAAGTGGTCGTTATACAATGGAACTGGCGATGCGGGGCTTTAAAAATATTGAAGGCATCGACCCCAGCAGATATCTCATAAACAAGGCAAAATCATCTGCCAAAAAACTTCGGATTATCCCTAAATTTCGTGAAGGCGACATAAAAAATCTTCCATACCCGGCAGATGTTTTTGATGTTGTTATAATTACGGGCGGAACTTTTGGTCATTTTGACTCGTTTGAGGATGATTTAAAAGTCCTCAGTGAGGTTTCAAGAGTGTTAAAGCCGCTCGGAAAACTTTTAATCGAGGTTTCTGACGGAAATATTGTGAGAGAAACTTTTGAAACAAAATCGTGGGAATGGATTACTCCCGCTATTTTTGTGTGCCGAGAAAAGTCGCTCTCTTCAGACAGAGAAAGGCTTATAACACGAGAAATAATTACAGACACAAAAAAAGGGGTTATTGCTGACCAGCTTTATGGAGAAAGACTTTACACAAAAGAAAAGCTGGAAAACATTCTTGAAAAATCGCTTTTTTCAGCAATTGTTTTTAATGACCAGCCAGTTGAAAGAGAGCATGAGCTAGAGAAAAACACAGTTAATTCCAGGATGATTGTGACTGCAACTGCAGCTAAACACTGGAGTAAAAAGAAAAAGAAGCTCAAAACAGAACCTACAAAAGTAGGGATTGTTCTTGACAGTTTCTTTAAAAAAGAATCAAAAGCTGATTGTGTCGAAGAAGAGCGGAGAGCCTCTTTTGCAGAGCTTGAAAATACGCTTCAAAACAGCGATGAGTTTAAATTCACATTTATTGACGAATCTGAAAATATAATCAAAAATATCTCTTTGGCCTCCCACTCTGATTTTGTATTCAACCTTTCCGGCAACTCTCTCTGTGGCAGATTTGATAATGATTTACATATCCCGGCACTTCTTGAAATGTTTGATGTTTTATACACAGGACCAAATCCCGAAACACTTGCCTGCTGCCACGACAAATCAATGATAAAAAGTGCGGCAAAAAGCATGGGAATTCCGGTACCTGAAGGAATTGTTATAAATCCCGATGACAGAATTTTTGATTTAAAGCTCTCATTTCCGGTAATTGCAAAACCTAATTCAAGCGATATTTCCTACAAAATAACCAAAGAAAACATAGCGTTAGACCATGAAGAACTTTTCAATGCAGTTATGGCTCTGCGCGGCAAAACCGGAATCACAAGACCAATAATTGTTGAAGAATTTCTCCCCGGCTCTGATATTTCTGTTGGACTTATCGGCAACCATCCTGATATAAAAATTCTTCCAATTATTGAAGAAGATTATTCAATGCTTCCCGATGAAGCTGGAAAAATGTGCGGAATCGAAGCAATAGATATTCCGCAAACAGCAGACTGGGAAATAATGAGAGTTGTTGCTGATCTTGATGAAGATACAAAAAAATTCATTTCTGAATGCTCTTTAAAAATGTTCAGAAGACTTCAGTGCCGCGATTTTGCTCTAATCAGCTGGAGAATTGACAGCAAAGGAACACCAAAACTTCTCCATGTAAATCCAAATCCTGACTGCGGCAAAAAGAGCCATCTTTCAAGAATGTTTGAGCTCGAAAACAAAACCTATCAGGAAATGCTCTACACAATCCTCAATGTTGCGGAAAGAAGAATCAGCTACTCCAAAAAAGACTAACGCAACTCAAATAATAATTGAGATGAAGAGAAATTATCGTAAATTCTCGGATAAATTGACTCTGGACTAACAATCTGATATTTTCTTGTGTCAAATTTTAGGAGGCTATAATGTGTGGTGTTGTTTCAATTATCTACAATTCTCATAATGATAATCTTGGAAATGAAGGTTCTTTTCTTTTAAAAAAACTTGAATATCGCGGTTACGACTCAACTGGCGGTGCTTTTATGAAAGAAGACGGCACTGTTATTCTCAAAAAAAGGGTTGGAGCTCCTTCTGTTGTAACTGTTGAACTTGATATGGATAAAATCAGAAAGTACACAGTGAAATTGGAGGAGACTTACGGCTCTGTAACTAATGAAAATGCCCAGCCTCACGAGGTAAAATGTCATATCCATCTTGTTGGTGCACATAACGGAAATATTTCAAATACAGATACACTTAAGGAATTTCTTAGAGAAAACGGCCACTTCGTTGTTTCTGACAATGATGGTGAAATGCTTGTCCATCTTGTTGAACATTTCTATGCAAAAGAAGTGAACAAAATGACCAGCGACGAGAAAAAAGACCGTGAAACCAGAATCAAAGCTTTTATTAAATCAATAAGAGATGCACAGTCAAGGGTTGTTGGCTCTTATGCTGCATGTATTACCGACCCTGAAATTGACTGCGTTTTTGCAATGAAATCGGGCTCTTCTCTTTATGCAGGAAAAGGCAGCGATGCTGGCGGTGATTTTATTGTTGTAAGCTCAGATCTTACCTCTATTCTTGCTAAAACAAGATTTCTTATACCTCTTTCTGAAGGTGAAGGTCTCTATTTTACAAGCAATGACTACAAAGTTTTTTCTCTTTCCGGAAACAAAGAGCATATTCCAAACCTTACCCGCTCCCGCCTCAATGTTGCCGATATTGCGCTTCAGCCAAAATATCACTATTTTATGGAACAGGAAATTTTCTCATCGCCAAAAAATCTTGATCTTCTGATGCGCTACTACTTTTCTGAAAAAATAGAAAAACAGTTCTTCGATATTTTTGAAGAGCATCTTGATGAATGCAGAGAACAGCTTTATGCACTCTTAAAACTTTATGAAGTTTTTGATATTGCCGAACTTGAGAAAGAATTTGAAATTATTAGGAATAGTGCTGTTTTTACAAAGATTTTCGGAACAATTTTAAGAGAGTTCAAAGATCTTGATAAAGCTATTCAGACAACCGGTTTTACAAGCGAGGATTCATCTCTTTTAGACGAAATTCTAGGAATTGATGAAAAGTATTTTAAAGAGCTTTTTATTCTCGACAAAATGCTTGTCTGGAAGAAAAAAAGGATGATTCTCCGGTTTAAAGACCAGCTTGTAAATCTTATGAAAGACAGAGTCAAAGATGGCGGCAGAATTTTTGTTGTTGCATCAGGAACTTCCTATCATGCAGCATTAACCTCAGCCTACTTTTTTAACAATCTAGCAAAAATCTCTATTATTCCGGTCATTCCAGGAAATTTTCGCTCAATCTTTATGAATTCAGTCTCTGACAAGGATCTTATTATTGGTGTTAGCCAGTCTGGAGAAACGAAGGATCTTGTTGATATTTTTAATGATTTAAGAGCAACCTTAGGTACTAAAATTAAAATCATTTCAATAGTAAACAACGAAAACTCAACCCTGCCTCAGGAAAAATCTGACTTTTATCTTCCAGTTATGTGCGGGCCTGAAATTGCTGTTGCGGCAACAAAATCGTTTATAAGCCAGCTTGCACTTTTCTATATACTTGCGGCAAGCTTTGAGATGAAAGAAGATGCTATAAAGAAAAATCTTGAGAAAATTAAATACTTTATGGATTTCACACTCAAAAATGTAGATCACGATATTTCAGAAGTTTCACTCAGACTTTTTCTAAAACCTTCAATCCATATCTTAGGAACCTCGCTTTCGGGGCTTTCTCTTGAAGGTGCATTAAAAGTGAGAGAAGTTGTGCTAAACCACACCGAAGGCTATGATTCTGCAGAATTCAAGCACGGACCAAATACAATACTTGGAAAAAACACAATATTTTCTCTTCAGGATATGGAAAATCTTCATGCAAATCTTATTGAATCGTTTGAAGAAATTTTTAAAAAGAACTGCAACGCCAAAAATTCGGAGCAAAACATTTTTGAATTTCTCGATATTATCAAGAACTACAAACTTAAAAGAATTGATGATGATATTTTACCTGGAACTTATGCAAATGATGATGAAAAAGAACGGGCAAGCGAAGCTTTCTCCTACTATCGAAACAATGTAAGTCTTGAAAAATACTTCTCAAATTATCCCCTTATTTTTATATGTCCGCCAGATGAAAGAGATAAGAGAATCACAATTACCCAGATTCACACACACAAAATCCGTGGAGCAGATATTATTCTCATTGCTGAGGATTCAGAAGATCTGAGAAAAGCTGTTGAAGGAAAGCCGATGGGGTTTGACAACTACTACAACAAATATATAAGAGTACCAAAAAGCGGCGATAAAAACATATTTGTCTTTGAGGCAGCTCTTACCCTTCAGCTTCTAGCTCTTAAGATGTCTGTCGCAAAAATGAAATATCTCAATAAAAACAAAGCTGAAAACCACGGCGTTCACCCCGATGTTCCTAAAAATGTATCCAAATCAATCACAGTTGACTAAACTTTTAGAGAGAGTTTTTAAACCTCTCTTTGCGATAAGAAACTAAAACAGCATCAAATCAATCCGTAAAAATTGACTTCAATTTTGTAAACATATATTGTACTCGTGATTTTTGTTTTACTATTGAACTTTATGAGGATAAAATGGGAAAGTCACTTGTTTCTATCGTTATTCCGGTTTACAATGAAGAACCAATCCTGGAAACTGCTGTAACTGAGCTTTTCAAAGATCTTGAAGTATATAAAGATGATTTTGATTTTGAGCTTATTTTGGCAGAAAATGGCAGTAAAGACAACACCTTACAAAAAGGTGAAGAGCTAATGAAAAAATTCTCCAACATGTCTATTTTCCACTATCATCAGCCTGATTACGGCCTTGCACTTAAAGAAGGTATAAGAAGAGCAAAAGGCGAATTTATTGTCTGTGATGAGATTGATCTCTGCCTGCAGGAATTTTATTCCAAGGCTTTGAAAATATTTAAGAATAACGAAGCTGAGATGATTATTGGCTCAAAAGCAATGGTTGGAGCTGATGACAGAAGACCTTGGAAAAGAAGATTTGCGACCTGGGTTTTAAACAAACTTCTTCAGGTTTTTCTAGGGTTTAAAGGAACAGACACTCACGGCGTAAAAGCTTTTAAAAAACAAAGACTTATGCCTGTTTTAGAAAAATGCCTTGTAGGTCGTGATATATTTGCATCAGAGTTTGTGATCAGAGCTGAAAGAGATAAAGTCAAAATAAAAGAAATTCCAATTTCGCTTGACGAAAAAAGAGCTCCCAATATTAAGCTTTTGAAAAGAGTGCCAAAGGTTTTACAAAATCTCGGCTATCTCTTCTGGGCTATCAGAATTAACAAGAAATAGCAGGTAGTTATGGGCTGCGGTGGTTCATGCGGATCTTGCGGATCTGCTACAAAAAAATATGCGGCATTCAACATTGATGTTGATCCATTGCCGTGTTATTATTCAATTCACGGAATTGAATACAAAAAAAACGGTTTAGACCCGATTTATGCAAAAGCTCTTCCCAGATTTGGCGAGATGCTCAAAAAAGAAGGTGTAAAAGCAACCTTTTTTATAACAGCTAACGGTCTTGATGCGGAATATTTTCCAATAATTCAGTCACTTATAGATGATGGTCACGAAATTGCCAACCACTCATACTCGCATGATTAC
>CAZISX010000042.1:11883-17480 GCA_964542005.1 uncultured Spirochaetales bacterium | reverse complement strand
ACGAGATTGTTGCTGATCTTAGAAAAAACATTGAATTTATTGAGAAAAACTTCAACACAACAGTTTCAGGATTTAGAGCGCCTGGCTATAATACAAATGCGAAACTTATTTCAGCACTCAAAAAAACAGGGCACACCTACGACTCCTCATTTTTCCCATCAATATTTTACTATGCTGCAAAGTGGGCTGTTATAAAGATAAACGCACTAAAAGGTCGTCCGAGCCGCTCAATTATTACAAGTTTCAGCGATGCTTTTGGCCCGTCCGATCCTTATTTTTTGGGTGAAAAAATCACAGAAGTTATAAATAAAGTTGATGTAAAAAAAATAGAAAAAGAAGCTTACTCTGATCAGAATCTCCTTGAATTTCCGCTAACTACAATTACACCTTTTGGTTTGCCGCTAATTGGAACTTCAATTATTGCGTTTCCCCATTTTCTTGTTGCATGGATGGCAGCCAAATCCACAGAACGGAAATTTGTAAATATTGAAACCCATGCAATTGATTTATCAGACAAAAACGATTCATCTCTTTTTGAGCCAATATCTGCAATTCAGCCTGATTTAAAATACCCGCTTAACGAAAAAATGAAACGACTGAAAGACACGATAAAATTCTACAAAGAATCAAAATTCAATTTTGTAACACTTAGTGAACTTTCTGGAAAAATTAGAGGTGGTCAGTAGTTATGATGGAACGATTCCTTGAATCGCTTTATAAAAAAAGAGGCGGCATAAAGCTTGGTATAGGTAGAACTGAAGAAGCTTTTTCTTTAATAAAATCAAAAGATATTCCTGTTTATCATGTTGCAGGAACAAACGGAAAAGGAACAACAGTTTATGCAATAAGTCATCTTTTAAAAAATCTTGGTCATACAGTTGGAACATTTATCTCTCCTCATATTGTTGATTTCAATGAGAGAATTGCGGTAAATGGCGAAAACATTTCTGATGCGGAAATAACTGAAATATTTCAGGAACTTGAGCATAAAATTCCAGATTTTGACGAACTTAGCTTTTTTGAGATAACTTTTCTTTTGGCGTGGCGTTATTTTGAAACAAAAGGGGTAACCCGCGCTGTTATAGAGGTCGGCCTTGGCGGAAGGCTTGATGCGACAAATGTTATAAAAGGTCCGAAAACCGATATTATTGCATCAATTGGGCTTGATCATACAAAGATTTTAGGAGAAACAGTTTCTGAAATTGCTCTTGAAAAACTTGGGATTGTTAAAAAAGGCGACATATTGCTAACAGGTGTTGAAGAGATTGAACTTCTTGAACTTATTAAAGAAAATGGCATAACTTCCGGAGCTTCACGGATTTTTTCACTAAGCGATATTCCCGATTTTAAAATAAACTATCCAGCAACAGAACTTTCACCACACCAGAAACATAATTTAAAGATTGCAGCCTACAGCGTTATGATTACAGAACACATTGATTTTATTCCTGATTTCAGAGATTTGTCTTTGCCTGGAAGGTATCAGAAATTTGGAAAAAATATTATACTTGATATTGCCCACAATCCTCCGGCAATAAGCTCACTTATTAAGCATGTAATAGAAAAAGAAGGTCGAGTAAATATCCTTTATGGTGCGATGAAAGATAAAGATATTGCTGGCGTTATGGAAGAACTTGCAAAAGCTGCTGACAAGATTTTTATACTTACACTTGACAACAACGGAGAGAGAGGAGCTTCGGCAAAAGAGATTCTGGAGAGAGTTCCAAACCATCTCAAAAACATTGTTTTGGCTGGAAAAACTAATGAAGAAACGCTTCTAAATGCTTACAATGAAGTTTTAGAAGGCAAAAAACTTTTAATAACAGGCAGTTTTTTTACTGTTGAGATGTTTCTTAATTGGCATAACAAAATGGCGGATAAATGAAAATAGAAAGAGTTATTCTGAAAAATTTCCTGATTATTCCGGAAGCTTCAATAGAACTTTCACCAGGATTTAATGTTGTAACAGGCGAAACAGGAAGCGGCAAATCGCTTTTTGTAGGAGCTGTAAGACTTTTGTGCGGAGAACGAGCACCAAAAGGAATTATTGGTAGATGGGGCGAAAAGGCTGAAATTACTGCTTTTTTGTCTCTTGAACCGAAAGATTCCGACATGATTGAAAAACTTGCAGAGCTCTGCATCGAAGTTGAGGATAACTCATTGATAATACGGAGAATAGTTGGGGACAAAAACTTTTGTTTTGTAAATTCTGTTCCTGTAAATATTGGATTTCTCGAATCACTTCTTGCTGATAAAATTGAAATCAGCTCCCAATTTGAAAACCAGTCAATTTTTAAGCATCTTTACCAGATTCAGTTTGTTGACAGCTGCGTTCTTTCAAAAGAGATAAGTGATTCATATTATTCGGATTATATAAAGTTAAGAGAGCTTACAACCGAGATCGAAAAGTTATCACACGATGATGATCCTGCAAGACGCGATTACCTTGAATTTCAGATAGCTGAAATTGAAAAATTTGATTTAAAAGATGGTGAAGTTCTTGTTTTAGAGGAAAAAATCAGATTAGTTGAAAATAGAAATAAGATTACAAAAATGCTCGCAGAGATGAGTAGCGGTTTTGACAGTGCGACTCAAGTTTTAGGGCAACTACTTAAAACTGCTGGGAATCTCAAGGAACTTGTTCATTTTACTGAAGAATACGAACGATTTGCAAGTGCTGTAATCGAAATATCAGATATTGAGCACAGTGTTTTGAATATGATTCACACATTTGATGAGCCTATGGATGAAGAGTCTTTGCGTGAGAGATTTGATTTACTCAATACTTTGATGATGAAACATGGCGTAAAAACTGAGGAATCACTCATAGCTAAGGTTTCAGCAATGAATAGAGAGCTCAACGAGCTTAATCAACTGCCTGAAAAAATAGAGCTTTTACAGAAAGAGCTTTATAAATTAGAAAAAAGTGCTAGAGAAAAAGCTCTGAATATTAGAAAAATAAGAGTTGAAAAACTTCCTGCTATTGAGAAAAAAATTACAGATTATCTCATAACATTCGGGATGACAGGAATAAATTTCAGGATTGAATTATCTGTAACAGACGAACTCAATGAGTATGGTCTTGATAATATCAAATTTTTGGTTAATACAACAGGCGGAAACGAGCTCCATTCTGTAAAAAACATGTCTGGAGGCGAGCTTTCCAGACTTCTTCTTGCTCTCAAACTTACAGGAAATGAAAAGGGAAAATTTATCCTTTTTGATGAAATTGACAGTAACATAGGAGGCGAAGTTGCATCAAGAGCTGCCGAGGAATTAAAAGCAAATTCTAAACAAAATCAAATACTTGTAGTGACTCATTTTCCTCAGACTGCTGCCCGCGGAGATGCCCATCTGGTTGTTGAAAAAGATTCTTCAGGCGACGGAATTTCATCAAAACTTGTTGAAGTAAAAAATAGTGAAAGAATAAAAGAACTTGCCCGCATGATGGGTGACTCTTCATCAAAAGAACATTTATTAGCTGCTGAGAAATTAATAGGGAGAACATTATGACAAAAAAAATCGCAATAACATTGCCTACTTACAATGAAAAGGAAAACATTTTAAATATCATGAAAGCTATTCACGAGGCTTTGCCTCAGGCTGATATTCTTGTTGTTGACGATAATTCACCTGATGGAACCGCTAATCTTGTTCGTGAATTTCAGAAACAAAATCAGTATGTTAAGTTAAAAGTCAGGATGAAAAAAGAGGGTCTTGGTGCTGCTTATATTGATGGGTTTAATACTCTTATATCAGAGGGTTACGATGTAATTTATCAGATGGATGCTGATTTTTCACATCAGCCTAAATATCTGCCTGTAATGCTTGGTGAGATTGAAAAAGGTGCTGATGTTGTAATTGGCTCCCGCTATGTTGCTGGTGGCGGAACAGAAAATTGGGATTTAAAAAGAAGGATTATAAGCAGAGGCGGAAGTTTTTATTCAAGAACAATTTTAGGACTTAAACAGCACGATGTAACAGCAGGATTCAAATGCTGGAGAGCTGAAATGCTAAAAAAAGTCATATCAACTCCTTTAAAACTTTCAGGTTTTGGCTTTCAGATTGAGATGTCTTTTAGAACCAAAGTGGCTGGAGCTAAGATTGTTGAAATTCCTATTATTTTTCCAGACAGAGAAGAGGGCGTTTCAAAAATGAGCGGGAAAATCTTTAAGGAAGCTCTTTTTGGTGTGTGGAAACTGAGAAAAATGGGCAAATCAATACTTGATAAATAGAGACAATAATAGGAGGTCACTGATGAAAAGAAATTATTTGTTTACAGCTGCAATCCTTTTTTTAGCAATTCAAACAACCAGTTATGCCGAAGAGATATCTTTTTCCACAGCACCAGCTTCGGGCAATGTTGTTAAAATGAGAAGTGAAATTCCGGAAAAATATAAATGGAATACAACGCATCTTTTTAAAAATAAAACAGAGTTTGAAAATGAACTTAAAGAAACAGAAAAAATTATAGAAAAAATTAAATCTTTTCAAGGAAAACTTGGAACTTTAAAAAATGCGAAAGAAGCTCTTGATACTTATTTTACTGCATATCGTTCTGTAAACAGGATTACTTCCTACGCTTACTTGAATGGCGATATTGACATGACTCAATCGGCAGGTCAGGAACTTATGGGAAAATCTCAGGCAATGGAGGCCAAACTTGCTTCATCCGCTTCATTTCTTGATCCTGAATTTCTTCTTCTTTCCGAGACTCAACTTAATAAGTATAGCAGCGATGCGTCCATGAAAGTTTATAAAAGATATTTTGACAATGTTATCCGCCAGAAACCTCATACTTTAACAAAAGATCAGGAAAAAGTAGTTGCATCCTACATGCCACTGGAATATGCAAACTACGAAACTTATGAGACTTTTTCAAATGCAGATATGCCATCTCCAAAAGTAACTCTTTCAACCGGTGAAACTGTTGAAATTTCAAGCTCTGTTTATGAAAAACTTAGAGAATCAGGCTCAAGAGCTGACAGAAAGCTTGTCTTTGACGCATACTGGAAAAACTACGCTTCTTTTAAAAACACACTGGCAAAAACACTTCAATATCAGACAAAATATTATGAGCTGACTTCAAAAAACAAAAATTTTGCATCATCTCTTGAAAGAAAAATGTTTGAAGTTGAACTCCCTTCTGATTTTTATAAAACTTTGATAACAAGAATAAACGGCATTACGCCTGCTCTTCACGACTATATCAAGCTTAAAAAAGATATGTTAAAAGTTGAAAAGATAGAGCCTTTTGATATGTATGTTTCAATAAGCCCGGTTCATTATGACAAAACATATACTTATGAACAGGCTTCTGACACTGTAAACAGAGCTGTTGCTGCTGCAAAAATGCCTGAAGAATTTAAGATTATGACTTTTGCAGGAATGGATTCTGGTAGTGGCTGGATTGATGTTTATCCAAACAAAGGAAAAAGAAGTGGCGGTTACATGAACGGTTCTGCCTATGGCGCACATCCTTATGTCCTCCTCAATTGGAATAATACCTATGATTCAATGTCAACTCTTGCCCACGAAATGGGGCATGCGATGCACTCTTGGTTTTCCAATAAATATCAGCCTATTACAGTTCTAGA
>CAZISX010000042.1:11180-11873 GCA_964542005.1 uncultured Spirochaetales bacterium | reverse complement strand
TGAAATAATTCTTATGGATTATCTTATTAAAACAAGCAACTCCAAAGAAGAGAAGATTTTTCTTCTCAATAATTTTGTAGAAATGGTTAGAGGAACAGTTTTCAGACAGGCAATGTTTGCCGAGTTTGAGAATGCTGTCCACGACAAGGTAAACAAAGATGAAGCATTAATTCCTGATGAAATGACAAAAATCTACAAATCAATAAATGAAAAATATTATGGAGCAGATAAAGGACTCTATAAAATGGATGACTTATATGCCCATGAGTGGAGCTATATACCTCATTTTTATTATGATTATTATGTTTTTCAATACGCTGTAGGATTTATGGGCGCACTTACTCTTGCAACAAAAGTTCTTGAAGAAAAAATCAAACCGGAACATTATGTTGACAACTTTTTGAAACAAGGTTCTGCAAAACCGCCGCTGCAGATTCTTAAAGAAGCTGGCGTTGACATGACAACAGAAGAGCCTTACAAACTCACAGAAAGAGTGTTCAAAGAAAGGCTTGGTCAGCTAAGAGACCTCCTTAATCAGAAATAATTAGATATGATTGCTTTTCGCCTCTGGAAAATATTTAATTACGATTTTTGAATTTTTTTGGAGCCACTCCCTCCATCTTGTGATTTGCTTTCATTGTTCCTTTTAATCTTTTTTATTACACCCATTCATTCCCTCCAGGAGTCGGATGA
>CAZISX010000042.1:0-11170 GCA_964542005.1 uncultured Spirochaetales bacterium | reverse complement strand
ATCTGTAACATTCTTGTTACCTAAGAACTGTAGAATGCGCAAAATAAGTTGTATTATATGAAAATTTTAGAGGCGTTTAGTGTTAGATAGTAACAAATACACAATAATTTCAGAAATTTATTCTGCAAGGTTTACCAGAGTTTACAAAGCAATTCAAAACAGCACCGAAAAATCAGTTATTATTAAAATAAGTTGCAAAGACTGCTACAGTAGCGGAAAAAACTATGGCTCACACAATGAGTATGAAATTTTAAAATCAAGTCAGATTTTTTGTGCACCTCAACTTATTGATTATGATTTAGATGGGGAAGAGACCCTGCTTGTTTTTGAAGATTCAGAAGGAATACCCCTTGATTTAGCAATAAGCGGTGGAATTATTTCTCTTTTAGATTTTCTTAAAATTGCGGTAAAAACATCGTTGGGACTGGCAAATATCCACAGCCTTTATATAATTCACAGGGATTTGCATCCTGGAAATATTGTCTGGAATAAAATTACAAGCGATATTAAAATTATTGATTATGACAAGGCTGCAGCTCTTTCAAAAGAAAATTTTGAAATTTCTCCTGATATTGAGATTTCAGGAAAACTTTGCTACATTTCTCCAGAACAGACAGGCCGCATAAATAGATATATTGATTACAGATCTGATTTATACTCTCTTGGCGTAATTTTTTATGAAATACTCACAGGCCAAACACCAATTAAAGGCAATGATGATGCTGAAATAATTCATGGACATATTGCAAAAATCCCTAAAAGTCCAACAGTTATAAACAATTCCGTTCCTTCTGTTCTTTCTGAAATAGTTATGAAGCTGCTTTCAAAAATGCCTGAAGAAAGATATCAAAGCACATTTGCGTTGGCTCATGATTTACAAAAATGCCTTGATTCTTATCTTGCAACAGGCACTATAGCGGGTTTTGAAATAGCACAAAAAGATATTTCAGCTTCGTTTGTTATTCCTCAAAAACTTTATGGGAGAGAGGATGATATTGCTCTGGTTAAAGATATTTTTACCCATGTTTGTTCCGGAAAAAATGAAATTCTTCTTGTCTCAGGCAGTTCCGGAATTGGAAAATCAGCACTAATAAAAGAGATTCAAAATTATTTTATAATGAATAATGCCTACTTTATCTCAGGAAAATTTCAACAGTTTAAAGGAACGCTTCCTTTTGCGCCTGTTATTGGTGCTTTCAGGGATTTAGTAAGACAGGTTTTGGCCGAAAACGAAGAACGAATTGTAGCAATTCGCGAAAAATTACAGCTTGTTATTGGTGAAAATGCAAAACTTATTGTTGATTTAATTCCAGAATCAGAAGCTCTTTTAGGTAAAATTTCTGAAATTAAAGATATTTCAATAAGCGATGCAGATAACAGACTCAAATTTGCAATCAGAAATTTTCTTTCTGTTTTTGCTGATAAAAGCCATCCTCTTGTAATTTTCATAGATGACTTGCAGTGGGCAGATTTTTCTACAATAAATTTCATAGAACAAATTGTTACAATTTTTGAGCTTAAAAATATTTTTGTTATCGGGGCGTTTAGAGAAAACGAGGTTAATGCCTCTCATCCTCTTACAACCATGACAGCATCTCTTCGGAAAAAAGGAATTAAAATATGGGAAATCCTTTTAAATCCTTTACGAAAAAATGATATTGCAGAACTTTTGTCTGATGTTCTAAAAAGTAAAAAAGATGGGATTGAGCAAATTGCTGAAATTTGTTCGCTCAAGACAGGAGGAAATCCTTTTTATATAAATCAATACCTCAAAAAGCTTTATAAAGATGAACTTTTTAAATTCAACATCAAAAAAGGTGAGTGGAATTGGGATATTGAAAAAATTAGAAGACAAAGTTTAAGCGACAACGCAGCCGCAATTATTTCTGAAAAAATAAAAAACCTGCCGGAAGATATTCAACAGACAGTAAAACTTGCATCTGTAATGGGGAGCAGGTTTAATATTTTGAATCTTTCTGCAGTAAATGACTCCAGCGAGGGCAAAACACTCGAAAATCTTAAAAAAGCTGCAAAAGAAGGTCTTATTGTTCAGGAAAACAGCAGTTCTTCAACCTACTCTTTTTTGCATGACAGGGTTCATCAGGAAGCCTATTTTATGATTGAGGAAACTCAAAAAAAAGAAATTCATCTTAAAATTGGCCGGCTTATGATGAAAAACAAAGAAAATCATGATATTAACGATGCTGTCTTTGATATTATTGATCATCTTAATTTTTCAAAAGAGCTGATTGTAGATTCCGAAGAAAAAAGTAAGCTGATAAAATTAAATCAGCTTGCAGGAAAAAAAGCTTTGTATTCAGGTGCTTATAGATACTCTGCTGGTTGCTTTGAATCTGGTATGGAGCTACTTGGAGAAACCTCGTGGGAATTGGAATATCCTACTATGCTAGAGCTTGCTTCTTCAGCAGCAGAAGCTTACTATCTTGCCGGAAATTTTACAAAAATGAACTATTATATTGATGAAGTTTTTCAGAAAGGCCATAATATTATTGATAAAATCAGGATTTATGATGTTAAAATCTTGTCGGAGATAGCTCACAATAATCTGACAGAAGCCGTGAAAACAGCTCTTTTTGTACTTAACAATTTGAGTGTTAAATTTCCGGCAATACCTGATAAATTATTTGTTTTAAAAAATTTTGCACAAACCTTATTTCTTATCCTGCGTAAAAATCCTCTTAAAAATTATGAATTTAAAGAAATGAGTGATCCTAAAATGCTTGCTGCAATGCAGATTGCATCCAGAATTATTTCTGTATCTTTTTCTGTTGCGCCCAATCTTTTTGCAGCTATTGTTTTAAAACTTATGAGAATCTCTATCAACTATGGATTTGCTCCGGTAACAGCTTATGTTTATTCAGCATTTGCGTTGATGTTGACAGGAATGAATGCTATTGATTATGGCTACAGACATTGCTCCAAAGCTATGGAGCTTATGAAAAAACATGGGAAAACAGGTTTCGAAACAAGGGCGATTCTGGTTCTCAACACATTTATAAGGCCTTGGAAAGAGCACATGAGAGATACTCTGCCCCCTCTTTCTGAAGGATATCGGGCGGGTTTAGAGCAAGGCGATCATGAATTTGCAGGATTATGTGCTCATGTTTACTGTTTTCATTCTTTTTTAAGCGGAACAAATCTTCCTCTACTTGAACAAGAAATTATTCAATACAACGATTCAATTCGCCAGATAAAACAGAAAACTTCACTTAGAAGAAATGAGATGTTTCTTCAGTCAATTTTTAATATAAGAGAAAAAATTACAGATCAGTGGATTTTATGCGGTCAATATTATGATGAATTTGATGAACAACTTTTTAATTATGATAAAACCGATAAAACTTCAGTTTGTGATTTTTACTTCTCCAAAATGATTCCGGCAGTTATTTTTGGTAATTATTTTAAAGCTTTGGAATATAGGGATAAAGTTTTAGAAAATATTGAAGGCGTTGCCTCCACAATGCTCCCCCCATCTTTTTATTTTTATGAAGCATTGCTTCATTATGGCTTATACAAAGAAAAAACGAGAAGTGATCAGAAAAAAACAGTCAGTAATTTAAAAAAACAACAAAAAAAACTGAAAAAATGGTCTCACTATTCTCCTGCTAATTTTCTCCATAAATATCATCTTGTTAAGGCTATTACCTCCTTTATGGAAGAAAAGTATAATGAAGCTGCCACCTATTTTGATCTTGCTATCGAAAATGCTTCAAAAAGCGGCTATATCCATGAAGAAGCAATGGCTTGTGAAGCTGCTGCCAATTTTTGGAAAAATCAAAAAAAACCTGATTTTTCAGCTATTTATATAAAAAAAGCACACTCTCTTTATAAAAAATGGGGTGCAGATGCCAAATGTAATGATTTAGCAGACAGCTATCCTGAATTATTTAAAAAAGAAACTCTTGTCTCTTCTGAGTTTAGATCAAATTCCGACACCAAGGCAAAACAGATTGATCTGATTTCTGTAATTAAAGCATCTCAGACAATTTCAAGCGAAATTGTTCCAGAAAAGCTTCTTATTAATCTGATGAAAATTCTTGCAGAAAATTCAGGAGCAAAAAGAGTTGTTTTAATTACAGAAAAACAGGAGAGACTCTTTGTTACTGCTGAATATTCAGAATCAGGAACGGAGACCTTAAAGTTTACAGATTTACCTTTTTTAGGTTATCGTGACATTGCTCATAATGTTATTAATTATGTTGCAAGAACAAGGGAGGATATTGTCCTTAACAATGCTGTTTCTTCAAGGTTTGGTGCTGATTTTTACATTGCAGAAACAAAGCAGAAATCTATTCTTTGTCTTCCAATTGTTTATTTTGAAAAACTTAAAGGTGTTATTTATCTTGAGAATAATCTTGCATACAATGTTTTTTCTCCAGAAAGAATTGATATATTAAAACTTCTTTCTTCTCAGATAGCTATTTCTATAGAAAATTCAAATAGTTATAGAGGACTTGAACAAGCAAAAAAAGAAGCTGAAAAAGCAAATAAGATAAAAAGTCAGTTTCTTGCCAATATGAGTCATGAAATAAGAACTCCCATGAATGGAATTATTGGAATGGCACATCATCTTTTATCTGAAAATCCGCGAAAAGATCAGAAGGATGATATTGAAATTATTAAGTATTCTGCAGAATCTTTACTTGGAGTTATTAATGATATCCTTGATATTACAAAAATAGAATCAAATAAAATGGAGATTCATAACTCTTTTTTTAACATTGAAGCTCTGCTTAATAATTTAAGAAAGATTTTCACCCCCGAAGCTATTAGAAAAAATCTCAAGCTGGAAATTGTGCAGATAAACGCGATTCCTTCACTAATTTACGGAGATGAATTCCGTATAAAGCAGATTCTCAGCAATTTAATAGACAATGCTGTTAAATTTACAGAAAAAGGAAGTATCGTAATTGAGGTTTTATCTCAAAAAATTGAGGAAAATATTTTTCAAATTGCTGTAAAGGTCAAAGATACTGGAATAGGTATTTCGGAAGAGAAAATTTCTTCAATTTTTGAAATATTTTCTCAGACTGACATCTCTTCTACCAGAAAATACTCTGGTGCCGGACTTGGACTTTCTATTGCAAAAAAGGTTGCTGAAATGATGGGCGGATCTATTTCCGTTGAAAGCAAAGAAGGGATGGGTAGCGTATTTTCCTTTAAAGCATCTTTTAACTCAAAGCAGCTTGTAATTGCTGGCAAAAAAGAAGATCAGGTTGTTGAAAAAAGTTTTGCCAATAGACTTTTGACTGTTCTTGTCGCTGAAGATGATGATATAAATCTTAAGGTAATAGAAAGACTTTTGGCAATTAATAACTGGAAGGTGATTACTGCTGAAAACGGAAGAGAAGTTGTCGAAAAATTCAGACAAAATCATGTTGACATTATTTTGATGGATGTCCACATGCCTGAGATGAATGGTTTTGAGGCAGCAAAAATTATAAAAGAGGAGTGTCTTAACAAAGGAATAAGAATTCCAATTCTTGCATTAACAGCAGATGCGATGAAGGGTGTTAAAGAAAGGGTTGAAGCTGAGGGCATGGATTATTATCTCACAAAGCCAATACAACCAACAGAACTTTATAAGGCAATAGAGTTATTGACAGAAAACAGCAGAGGCGCAAATGGATAAAAAGTTTTTTGTTGTTGGTGTGGGTGCATCTGCAGGAGGTCTTGAAGCTTTTGAACAGTTTTTTGCAAATATTCCGACTAAAACAGGCATTGCTTTTGTTATAATTCAACATCTTGATCCAGAACATCATAGTATTTTAGATCAGATAATTACAAAATACACAAATCTTTCTGTTGAAAAAATTACAGATAATATTGAGCTTATGCCTGATGTCATTTATGTTATTCCTCACAACTGTTTTGTAACAACTGGAAACGGGAAGCTAAAACTATCAGAAATATCGGCTCTACATACACACAAACTTCTAATAGATTCTTTTTTCAGCTCAATTGCTCGTGATTATGGAGAAAGAGCCATTGGAGTCATCCTTTCTGGAGAAGGAAATGATGGAACTTTAGGTTTGGAAGAAATTAAGCAAAGTGGCGGAATGATTATTGTTCAAAATCCTGAGTCTGCAAAACATGACAGTATGCCTAAAAATGCAATATTGACAGGAATTGTTGATTTTGTTTTACATCCTCTTGAAATGGGTGAAAAAATAATAACTTACGCTCAGCATCCATGCAACAAGGAGTTTGTAACGCCGGAGGAGGACAGTGCTCTGAATAAAATAATTCAGCTTTTGCATGAACATACTGGACACGACTTTTCTCCATATAAAAATGCAACAATAATCCGCAGGATAAAGCGGCAGATAGCTGTGAATCAGAGTAAAACTATAGAAGATTACTACAAAATTCTTGAGTCAAATCCTGCCAGAATAGAGCAGCTTTTTAGAGAACTTCTAATTGGCGTTACTAGTTTTTTTAGAGACGATGAAGCTTTTGAAATTATTGAAAAAAAAGTGATTCCTCATATCATAAGCCAGAAAAAGTCAGGACCGATTCGAATATGGATTCCAGCTTGTTCAACAGGTGAGGAAACTTACAGCATTGCCATGCTTTTCCGTGAGTATATGGATGAACACAATATTTCATTTGATCTACAGATTTTTGCAACAGATGTAAATAGCCGTTCTATTGCGATAGCTAGAAAAGGTTTGTATTCTGATTCCATAAAAAACAGTGTTTCCGCAAATCGTATTTCCAGATTTTTTGAAAAAGAAGGTTCTGCTTATCGTGTCAGAAAAAATATAAGAGATTGTGTTGTTTTTTCGGTTCAGAGCATTACAAAAGATCCGCCATTTTTACGGCTAGATTTGATAAGTTGCAGAAATGTTCTTATTTATCTTGGTCTTGAAATCCAGAAAAAAATTTTGTCAATGTTCCATTATTCTTTAAACCCTGATGGATTTTTGTTTTTGGGAAGTGCTGAAAATCTAGGCAGTTTTTCAACAATATTTCATGAAATTGATAAAAAGTGGAAGATTTACCAGTCTATCAATGATAGTTCTGTGAGATATAATTTTCCGTCAATTAATTTTGGCTTTTTAAAAAACAGAATTCCCAGACTTAATGATAGTAAAATTGATGGGAAAGAACTCTCTTTAAAGGAGATTGCTGAAAAAACTATTCTGAAAAAATATGGGCCAGCAGGAATTATTATCAATACAAAAGGAGAGATTCTTTATACTCACGGGCAAATTTCCCGATATTTGAATCCTCCATCAGGAAATGCTAGCTTAAATGTTGTAAATATGGCAAAAGAAGGGCTGAAAATTCCAGTTTCAGCAGCAATCAGAGAAGTTGTTACATCAAAGCAAAAAATTGTTATTGATAAAATAAACATAAAATTCGGTGTTTCAGAAGAAACAGTAATGCTGGAAGCGTTCCCTCTTGATTCAAATGGTGATGACAACCTTATTATGCTTGTTTTTATAGATTGCTGCGGCCAAAAATTGACAGATATAAATAGTGTTAAATTTTATTCTGACAATGAAAATTCAGAGTATCTTTTGCGGATTGAAGAGGAACTTAAAGACACGAGAGAATATCTTGAGCGGACAATGGAAGAGCTTGACTCCTCAAATGAGGAGCTTAAATCTGCCAATGAAGAGCTTCTTGCATCGAACGAAGAGCTTCAAAGCACAAACGAAGAGCTTGAGACCTCAAAGGAAGAGCTTCAGTCTATGAACGAAGAGCTTTTAACAGTGAATAATCAGCTGAGTACAAAAAACAGCGAACTTCAAAAGCTTAATTCTGATCTTGACAATTTAATAAACAACACCCAAATTGGAGTTCTTTTCCTTGATTTATCCTTAAATATTAGGCGGTTTACACCATCTGTCAGAGCTGTAGTAAACTTTATTTCATCGGATATTGGCCGCTCAATTAAAGATATTGCCTGCAACACGCCTGATTATCTTAATCTTTTGGATGATATTGAGACTGTTATGAAAATTCAGGAGGCTAAAGAGAGGGAAATTAGGACTCATAGCGGAGAATACTTCTGGGTTAGAATTATTCCATCCAAATCAACAGAAAAGGTAAGTGATGGAATTGTTATTACTTTTTCAGATATTACGGCTAAAAAACTTTCTGAAGATGCTCTTCGGAAAAGTGAACTTAGAAATCAGGCTCTTCTTCATGCAAACCCTGATTTGATGTTTGTTTTTTCCAGGAATGGTGATTTTCTTGACTATAAGGCAGACTCTAAAAATGAGCTCTACATTTCACCTGAATTTTTTCTTGGTAAAAATGTTAAAGATGTTTTACCCAACCATCTTACAGAACTTACAATGAATAAAATTGAGCTTGTCGCCAAAACAGGAAAAATAGAAACTTATGAATATGTTTTGAATATGGGTCGGGAAGAATATTTTGAAGCGAGACTTGTGCCATGCGGAAAAGATGAGTTTATGGCAATTGTTAGAAATATAACACAAAAAAAGCTTGATGAAGAAGAAATTGCAATGAATCAGCAGAAGTTTAAAGATACTGTTGAAATGCTTCCAATAGGTGTTTTTGAATGTGCGCTTGATGGTGCAATTACTTTTGCTAATTCAAAATGTTACAGCTATTTTGGTAGCACTGTTGAAGATCTTAAAAACAGCATTTCTGTTTTTGATTTTCTTTCAGAAGAAGATGTCCCGAGAGCTAAAGAAAATGTCAGAAAACTAATTGAAAAAAAAAGAGTTACAAGCACTGAATATACTGGAAAAAGAAAAGACAACTCTCACTTCCCTTTAGAAATTCACTCAGCAGTTTTTTGGAAAAATGGTAAAATTACTGGTCTTCGCGGCATTTTGATAGATACAACAGAAAAGAAAAAAACAGAAGAAGAGCTTCATAAAGCAAATAAACTTGAGTCAATTGGCATTCTTGCTGGAGGAATTGCTCACGATTTCAACAACATACTTACAGCAATTCTTGGCAATATTAGCCTTGCAAGATACACTCTGGATGATAAAGAACGAGTTCTAAAAATGCTTCTTGAAGCAGAAAAGGCAAGTATGCGGGCAAAAGATTTGACGCTTCAGCTTCTTACTTTTTCAAAAGGAGGCGAACCAATAAAAGAAAGAGCTCAAATTACCGATATTATTACGGAATCGTCTGAATTTGCACTAAGAGGCTCCAAGTCTTCTATAAGATATAATTTTCCCAAAGATATTTACGATGTTTTTGTTGATAAAGGCCAAATAAGCCGGGTTGTTCATAACCTCATAATAAATGCAGATCAGGCTATGCCAAATGGCGGAATACTCTATCTTTCTGCTCAGAATATTGATATTTGTGCAAACAATACTATAAATCTGCTTCCAGGCAAATTTGTAAAATTTTCAATTCAGGATGCGGGAATAGGGATTGATGAAAAACACATAAAAAACATATTTGACCCCTACTTTTCAACAAAACAAAAAGGAAGTGGATTGGGACTTTCAATCTGCTATTCCATAATTAAAAAGCATGGAGGTGCTATTTATGTCAGTTCAAAGTTAGGAGAAGGTTCAACTTTTGAGGTCTATCTTCCAATTTGTCAGGGAGAAAAAGCGTGTGCTCCAACATTGAATGAAGAAACAGAAATGCGTAATGGAAGTGGTAAAATTCTTTTTATGGATGATGAACAAATGCTTCACAATGTTGCTGCGGAAATACTTGAAAATTTTGGATATACAGTTGATTTTGCTTTTGATGGGAAAGAGGCAATACAAAAATATAGAGAATCATTTCTCGATGGAACCCCTTATGATGTAGTTGTTATGGATCTGACAATTCCTGGAGGCATTGGCGGTCAAGAGGCTGTGGCAAAAGTCCTGGAGATTAACAAGTTTGCAAAAGTTATTGTTTCTAGCGGCTATTCCAACGACAAGGTTCTTGCGGATTTTCAAAAATATGGTTTCAAAGCAATAATAACAAAGCCTTTTCAAATTTCAGATTTTATTCAGACAATTAAGCGGGTTATAGAGTCAGATATTCCTCTAAAAGAGAGATGAAATTATTCAATCATTAAATTTTCTCTTTTTTTTTTTAGACTTATGTAACATTTTAAAAAATCTATCTGTCTCTAATTCTGAATTTTTTGAATGGAGGAATATTATGGCTCAGTTTAATTCACACGATGATGAAATTATTGCTGGAATTAATGTAACACCGCTAGTTGACATTATGCTTGTTTTGCTGATTATTTTTATGCTGGTTTCCTCGTTTGTTGTGAAAGAGGCGATTGAAGTTGAGCTCCCGCATGCAGCAACAGGCTCTGAATCAAAAGCAGAATCTCTTGCGATTGCAATTTCAAAAGAGGGTGATTATTTTTTATCAGGTAAAAAAATGGAATCTTTTTCAGGTCTTGAGCAGGAGTTAAAGTTAAAACAGCAGGCAAATCCAGAAATTCAGGTTGTTATCAGCGCTGATAAAAAAGTATACCACGAACAAGTTATAAAGGTGGTTGATGCTGTCAGAAAATTAAACATCTACAAGTTTGCAATTAATGTTGAGTCGATGGAGGAAAAGGGATGATTAAACAAAAATTTCTAACAATAGGGATTTTTGCATCATTGGCAATTCATTTGATATTTTTCTTTTTTTTGATTGAGGCTGGCAAAAATCCTGAAAGAAAAATGTATAAAAAATCTTATATGGTTGAGATTGCTGTAAAAGCTCCGGAAATAAAAAAAGAGGAGCCTCCAAAAATAGAAAAGAAAATAGAACCTAAAAAAATTAAAGAGGAGCTGCCTATTTCTCACAACAAAACCGAGCCTGCAGAAAAACCAGCCGAGGAAGTTAAACCAGTTTTTGGCGTGACAAAAGAAAGCGTCACTGATAACAGTACTGGAATTGCTGTCCGCATAGGAAACACTGTGATGAAAGAACAGGAAAAAGAGTATACACCACCCGAAAAAGTTAAGGATTATGCCGCAGGCTCCAAACTTGTTGAAAGATCTGAACTTAAAAAAATAGTTCCATTACCAAGCTATGAGCTTTCAACCCTGCCGATTTTTAAAGAAAGGATAAAACCTGCATATCCTGAATCTCTTAAAGAGGAAGAACTTGAAGGAGAGGTTGTTTTAACTGTAATTATTGATGAATTAAGACCACTGCACAACAAAAGCGACATAACGCCTTAATAAAACTTGATATT
>CAZISX010000041.1:28136-32014 GCA_964542005.1 uncultured Spirochaetales bacterium | reverse complement strand
CAATTCTGGAGTTTAAAGTCCATTTTGGAGAGATGCGCGGATGATTTTTTAAAATTCCAAGACCAAGAGATTCGAGATTTTTTAGAGAAAAATCAGAAATTTTGTCTGCAATATGACCTAGTGTATCAGCTCCATCATCACCAAACGATATTGCATCTGGAGCGTTGCCAATACCAAGACTATCGAGAACAACGAAAAAAACTCTCATTTTTTCCCCTTACAAAAAGCTATCTTAAATAACCTTAAAATTTAATGTTTTCAATTAGCTATGTTGTGATTTTTTAAAAGATAAAAAAAATGGCGCGGTCGACCGGACTCGAACCGGCGGCCTCCTGCGTGACAGGCAGGCGTTATAACCGACTTAACTACGACCGCGCAAAAGAATCAATAATTCAATGAACTTAAGATGGTAGGTGCTGCAGGGATCGAACCTGCGACCACCGGCTTGTAAGGCCGATGGAGTTATTTGCGATCTTTTCTGCCTGATGATTGTTGTATTTTGAATTTTATATTGAAAAATTAATCAGTTTTGGAGACATTGCGTTCCGGTTATATCAGGATAATAGCCGGTATCGCACTTACATTCAGCAGTTTGAACATTTTGAGAGAGGTTTTCATCCCATTTGTAAAAAATCTGACAGGTTCCTGCTCCGCAGTGGATATTTTCACACAAAGTTCCCGCGGCAGGCGCACATCGCTTGTATTCTGAGTAGTATCCGTCAGGGCATGTGCAGAATGGCCCGTATTTTTCAGCAATACAATTTCCGCCGTTTCCGCAGGTAATTCCCACACATGGATCTTCGCAGAAAAGTCCGGCTGCAGAAAATCCTGTGTTGCAGGAACATTCAGTTTTGTATGGGGGATAAGTTCCTGAAACAACACAGCTTCCGTTATCTCCACAATTTACAGTGTCACAGGTTTGAGGCCAATTGTAGCAGGAGCCGCCTGAATTCTGATTGTATTTCCCATCAATATTCTGGACAAAAGATGCTTCTGAAAAATTTGTAATACAGTTGTTGTTGACTGAAATATGCTTGAGATTTACAAAAGCGGCGATTCCGACAAGATCGTCAATATAGAAGTTTTCACAAATTAAATCATAGAGATAGTAAGCGTGACTTTTCATAACCGGAGTAAGATAGTCAAGCCCAGGAAGATGCTGGCGGACACACATCTCAAACTTGCTGTTTGCTGATGAAAAAATAACAGGCGTATCTGTAACGCAAGTCATGTTATTTTCTGGGGCAGGAACAAATCCAGCATCGCAGCGGCACTCAGCTCTTGTTTCATCTTTTTGTGTTGCCTGATTCCAGAAATGAATAATCTGGCAGGTTCCGCTTCCTCCACAGGTTATGTTTTCGCACAAAGTGCCTGAATCAGGCTTGCACAACAAATCTTCTGAGTGATAATTTTCCTGGCAGTTACAGTAAGGCATTCCCATAGTTACGCTGCATGTTCCGCCATTTCCGCAGTCAATTCCGGCACATGGATCAACACAGTTAAGACCTTCCGCAGCAAATCCCATATTGCATTTGCAGTATGCTTTGTTGTTGTAGCTGACTTGACAGATTCCATTCGTTTCACAGTAATAACCCGCATTTTCAGGTTTTTGACATGTTGTTGGCCAGCTTGTACAAAGTTCAGAGTTGCCCTGATCCTGTGCGCCATTGAGATATTTTACAAAAGAAGCTTCTGAAAAATCTATAATGCAGTTGCTGGAAATATTTAGTTTCTGAAGGTTTGAAAGCTGGGCAATTCCTTCAATCGAGATAATTCCTCGCTTGTCACAGCTAATATCGTAAATATTAAGAAGTTCTTTGTCATAAATCAGCTGTTCCTGTGTTTTGCCAAGTTTTTCTCTTATGCAGGCAGATAGATTCGAGTCTGCAAAAGTTACCGGATTCATTGGTAAACATGTCAAATTCAGCGGATAAAATCCCTCCTCACACAAACATTCAGCTGATACTTTTCCGTTCATATTTTTCATAGAGCAAGTTCCATGTCCGGAGCAGTCAACGCCGGAGCAGAGATTTGTGCAGTTGGTTGTATCCCAAAAACAATCGTTTTGACATGATGCAGTGCCTCCGGTAAATTCGTTTCCAATTCGCCGGCAGTCAATATTTTGCTGACCATCACAGATTTCGTTATTTTCTGTGATTTTGTTTCCGCAGATTTGGGTGGGTGAGCAGACAGCCATCAGCATTTCTGTATTTATCACAGCCGCTGAATCAACTGCTTTTTTGAGTGGAATATCTGCTCCGCTTAAATCAAAAAAACCACCTTCGCTACTTGTGTTTAAGGCATCAGTTACGAAAAGTGAGCCGCCTGAAGCAAACGCTTCGACGCAACCTTTCTCCTGATTTCCAGGGTTCTGCATAATAAAAAGTTTGTCTGCGAGCGTCTCAATTCCAAGCGAAATAACACCATTTTTTGCTAAAACCGGATTGTTTAGAGCAATGACAACCGACGGGCCGAAAACAAGGTCGCCCTCCATAAAAGTATGTTGCTGAACCATCAAATGAAGCTGCCCATCATCCCATCTTTCGAGTTTCGCATAGCTTTTTATTGCAGAATAATCAGATGCCGGAATCTGAAAAGCTCCATAATATCCGGTAAATGCCGGAATGGTCTGGATTCCTTCGGGATGCTGGCTGAAGTGGTCATACTCGTAATATTCACCAAAAACAAAATCTGTTGTAAATGATGCCTGTGTAATTTTTCCATAATTAATTTGAGTACATAACCCGTCATTTACCCAAACTCTATTGACGCATTTCTGTTTCTGGATTCCATTTCCATCGCATGGGATTTCGTTTGTTGTTCCTTCGGTGCATTCCGCCAATTTGCAGTTTGTTGTCTCAAATGTTTTGCAATCCAAAAGACACTTTGCGATTCCGCCGATAAACTGATTAGGATTAATGTCTACGCAGAATTTTTCTGTTTTGTCGCAATTTTCGCCCTGCTCAACAATCCCGTTTCCGCAAAATTGAGCCGCCTGACAGGTTGAAAAATCATAACCTGTGCACTTATTATTGCAGTTTGCATAACCTGCACCATACTCAGGATTCAAATCTTTGCAGAGTTTTTTGTCTCCATCACAGTATTCAGGCGATTCTCTTAAGTTGTTTCCGCAAACAGGATTTGAGGTTGTTCCTTTGCAAAGAGATAAATCCCACCCGCTGCAGCCACCGTTGCAGGAAGCAGTTCCAGAAGTGTAATCAGGATTGATTTCGTTACATGTTTTTGTTCCTCTGTCGCAAAATTCGCCTGATTCAATTATTCCGTTTCCGCAAAATTGAGCTTTTGCACACTGAGTTGTGTCATATCCGCCGCAATCCGCCTTGCATGGAGCAAAACCTCCGCTGAAATCTGAGCTCAATTCTTTGCAGGCTCTGGCATCAGTATCGCACTTTTCTGAACCTTCTGTCACCATATTTCCACAGCTTAAAGAAGGAATAAGATAAATTGTTTCGAGATCAACCTCTTTATCCAGAACAACAAAACTTTTGCTAGCTCTGTAGTAGTTTTCCTTAACAATATCAATCTGATAGGTGCCTGTTTCAAGGTTTAAAACAGTAAAGCTGGAGCTGGTTGCAATATAAGGCTGAACAACCACAATACCGCTTCCGTTACGAATTGTTACAAGTGAGTTTGTAATTGGACTTTGTGTTGAATAGTCAGCAACTTTTCCGAAAACACTCATTTTGTAGCTCTCTTCAGGCTTATTTATTGTAATCATTTCATCAATTACCTTATGCTCACCTCTATTAAGAAGAAGCGAAGTTCGTATCGGAAGAAAACCCTCTTTGAAAATCTCAATATCATAATAACCAGGAGCAAGTCCTTCAAAAATAAGATGACCAAAATCATCAGTAAAA
>CAZISX010000041.1:20758-28126 GCA_964542005.1 uncultured Spirochaetales bacterium | reverse complement strand
TGATATTGCCAGGATTTAAGATGACAGCAGCCCTGCTTATCGGTTCACCTGTTTCTGCAATTTTAAGGTAGGTTTCGATTGAACCGTATTCAAGATTTTCCTCAACACTTGTTGCTGGCAGAGCCTCTCTTTCGTAAACTGCAATCTCATAAATCTTGTTTTTGATAAACTCTTTTGTCCCATTTTTGTAAAGGAAAGAAAGCTCAATTTTTACAAACTTGTTCTGAAAATCAGCCGGAGAAATATCAGGAAGTATTTTATCAAGTGTGAGGATTTTTTTACCGTCAACTTCAATGAATAACTGCTTATCTATTAAATCGGAGGTGTAAATTCCGTTAAATTCGCCATCGCCGATAACTAAAACATTATTTGCATCTGTTCCTGTATCTGATTTTGGTGTTGCAGTGTAACTTGTTATATTTAGAACAACTCTTTCAGGTGTGAAATCCTGAAAATTTGCAGAACTAATTGCAATTCCTGAAGAAATAAGGAATTTGTATAAATCGGTAATTAGCGGATATGTTTTAAACTCAGTTCCAGATTTATTTGTTGAACCAATTCTGCCTTCAAAGAGGCTCTTTTCTTCAAAAATCTCACCATTGTCGCCTTTTTCAACCAAATCAGCAGCCAAAAGAGCAACCGAATTGTAGATATCATTTTTGAGTGCCAAAAGAGCAGTTTCATTATTAATAAGGTTTGAGCCATATCTTACCGCAAGATAAAGTGCTTTCACAAGATTTTGAGCCAGCTCATCTGTTACAAAAGAAGGCAGTTCCCCAAAATAAGCTGCAAAAAGAGTTTTTGCCTGATCTGCTGTAATTATTGCGCCAGTTGATTTATTAAATACAAGACCGTTTGTATTGATGTCATAACTTCCCGAATTTGTTAAACAAGCTGTTGCAGCACTCAGGCTTTTGCCTGCAATCCACAAGCAGAATGCAGTATCGGAATTTACATTGTCAGCAAGTTCGCTATTTACAGAAAGTCCTTCACCTGATTGAATAATTGAAATAAACGGCAGAAAAAGGGCTGGAGACATTGTGTAAGTATAAAGTTCATTTTCGCCAAAAGCTGTATCTTTATCCCAGTTCATAAAAGCAAGAAGTGCCGATTTTTCAATCTGCGGAAGCTGATAAGAGGAGAGAACACTCTCAGAGAGTGCAAAATTTTTATTTGAATTGAATAAGTCATTTATAGTATTGACTCTGTCACCGCTGATTGAAGAGGTGTAGAGAAAAGAGATGATATTTTTAATATCCATCGCATTTGCCGGTAGTATTTTAGCAGAAGAACTATCAAGCGATTTTCGTTCTTCGATATAACTGATAAAACGCCACAGCCAGTAGTAGTTTTCAAAGATTTCGTAGTTGGTAACCATACCGTTTTTTCGTGTAAAAAGCTCAGTCAGCGTATCAGAAACCTCCATCGCAGAGGTTTTGTCTGAAAATAAATCAATAAGTGCGGTTTTATTTTCAACTGAGCTTGCAGAAAGTGCTTTCTGGAAAAAAGAATAAGGATTCATCGGCATGCTGTCTAAGCCAAGCGTTTGAAGCTCCTTTTTTGTTGACCATTTTTCAAGAATGTCAGTAATATTAAACTCTTTCTCTTTTCTGCTTACAATAAATTTTGAAAAATGAGAGGTTGTAAAATTAAGAAGTCTCGAAGAACTGCTGTCGCCAAACATTCTAGGATCGCCAGACGCGCCAAACATTCTAGGATCGCCTGATGCAACCTTCATATCGTGAACAGAACCGTCCGCGCTGACTCTCTCAACCTTTAACATTCTAGGATCTCCGGAAAAAATCTGTCCCAAATCAAGCTGAACAGTAAGCGGAGAATCTTCGGAAAACGAAGTTCCAGCCGGAAGCATCTGAAATTCTTTTACAGAAGAAGAGGAATTTCTCACAATTTCATTAAATGTAATCTCGCTCACAGGATTTCCGCCCGCATCAAAAGCAGTCGTTCCTTTTGGGATAAAAACGCCTGCCGAGTTAGTCAAAAGCTCGCTTTTATCTTCGTTACTATTTAATATACTTACACTTTTTGATTTTCCGGCAGTGTAAAAGGTAACCGCCGCAGTTTTTGATGATAAAATCGTGTTTTTAACGCCCTCTTTTTTTATCATCATCGCTTTTACATAACGATCTCCTGGAGTTGTAGCTTTAAGAGATGCAGAGGTTCCTACTACCTCGCTTCCATCCATAAAAATCCATCGAAGCTCAAAATTATCAGCAATAACACTTGAAGAAACAAGATTAACTTTTATAGAAACCTCAGATGTTTTAATCTCTTTTTCTTTTATTTCAGGTGCAATTATAAAGCCGTCAAAAAGTTTGCTGTAGCTATACTCAGCTCCGTAATGAGCAATAATATCGGCGTAAACCTCATTTGCAGCCAGAATATGGCCTGCGAGATTTTTTGAAACTGCAATATTTTCAAAACCCTTAATAATTTCAGGATATTTTGAATAATCATTGTGATGCAGCCACTTACCCGAAATAATCTTGAAATACTCTCTTGATTTCATCTCAGCATTTAGAAGTGTCTCGCTATTTTTAAAAAGTTTGGCAGCAACATGAGTCACGGGATTCATATTTACCTGATAAGATAAATCGCTTCCTGTTGTAAAGCATGTTTCAAGATTTTGCGAAGAAATAGAAGCACTTAGACAATAAGTAGTGTTTGCTGAAAGCTTCTGATTCTCAAATTTATAAGAGCCATCACTGCTTGTTTTTGTCTCGCTAATTTTTGATGAATCCTTAAATAGAGCAACAGTTTTGCTGCCTTCCGCCTCATTTGTAAAAAGCAAACCATAAATAGTGCCAGCCGGAATATCCTCATCAGGAAGATTTCCGTCAACATCAACATTTTCATCACTAAAATCAGAATCCCCATTATCATTATCTGAGGTTGTGTCAATATCTGAATAATCGCTATCTCCAGGAATTACCCCGTCATTATCAGATTCTCCATCATTTATAGAATCTTCATCATCGGTAGCATCCTTATCAGAAACAGCAGAATCACTGTCATTTTTAGCGGGATGCTTCTTTTTGTCGCTTCCGCACGAGACCAAAAAAGCCAAAGAAATAATGAAAATAATAGACAATACAAGGCATTTTTTCATAAGAATCTCCATAAGTGAATTTTTGTTTTCATGGAATTATATTCGGATCGATTCATTTTACCAACAAAAATTTAACAAAAAAGTCAGCAACCTGAAAAAATCTTTTCAATCCTTCTTCTTTGTGCATAATCGCTTTTGTTTGAGTTTTTGAGATTTAAATCAAATATGAAAAAAGAACTTCTTTTAGAAAATATCCAGATTGAAGTAGAGCTAAAAAAGATAAAAAATATCCATCTTCGGGTTTATGCGCCAACTGGCAGAGTCTATATTTCTGCTCCGCTTAAGATGAAAATGGAAACAATAAAAGCCTTTGCCCTTTCGCGGCTTGAATGGATAAAAAAGAATCAGGAAAAATTGAGAAATTTCAAAATCAGACCGGAGCTTGAATTTATCAATAAAGAAGAGCACTTCTACGATGGTAGGCAATTTTTTTTGAGTATTATAGAAAGAGATGGCAGGCCAAAAGTTGTGATTAATCAGGATAAAATAGAGCTTTTTGTTAAAGAGGGAACTTCGCCAGATGGAAAAAAGATGGTTCTTGAAAACTGGTATAGAAAACAGCTTAAAGAAAAAATACCTCCAATTATTGAAAAATGGGAAAAAATTATGAATGTTAAGGTTAATGAATTTGGCATAAAAAAAATGAAAACAAGATGGGGAACATGCAATCCGAGAGCTGGTCGAATCTGGCTGAATCTTGAGCTTGTTAAAAGAAGCCATGAATGCCTCGAATATGTTGTTGTTCACGAGATGACCCATATTCTTGAACGAAGCCACGGCAAAAAATTCATCTCGCTTATGAATTTGTTTTTGCCGGAATGGAAGGTATATAAAGAGGAATTGCGTAAATGAGTCTGATGAAAAAATCATCATTAATTACAAAATTGGAGTTTGCCTAATGCTGGATAAATTCGGAAGAAATATCAACTACATGAGAGTTTCAATTACAGACCGGTGCAATCTGCGCTGCCTTTATTGTATGCCCGAAGAAGGAATCAGCCTGATGAGCCATAATGAGATTTTGTCTTTTGACGAGATTGTAGCAGCAATTAAAGTTGCTGTAAATCTTGGAATTGAAAAAATCAGATTGACTGGCGGAGAGCCACTTGTGCGAAAAGGTGTCGTAGATCTTGTAAAAATGATTGCTGAAATTGAAGGAATAAAAGATTTTGGTCTCACAACAAACGGAATCTTGCTTGCTGAATTTGCAGAACCTCTCAAAAAAGCAGGACTCCAGAGATTAAATATAAGTCTTGATTCGGCAATTCCAGAGGAATATTCAAAGATTACAAGAGGCGGTGATGTGACGAAGGTTTTTGAAGGAATAGAGAAAGCTCTTGCTGCCGGATTTCCGCCGCCAAAAATAAACACAGTCATAGATAATTTGCCAGATGAGCCAAACGCAAGAAGTGCTGCAAAATTTGCAGCGGAAAATGGACTTCCTATCCGTTTTATTCGCAGGATGGATCTTGAAAAAGGCTCTTTCTGGCAGGTTAATGGCGGTGACGGCGGAAAATGCGATATCTGCAACAGACTCAGATTGTCCGCAAACGGAACTATAACTCCTTGTCTTTTCAGCGATATTGGCTTTAGCATTAGAGAGTTTGGTGCTGAACAGGCAATAATTATGGCAATAAATTCAAAGCCTGAAAAAGGTATTATGAGTAAAAGTCACCAGTTTTACAATCTTGGCGGTTAATTCGATTTTTCTTTCTTTTCTGTTTCAGCACTGCCTTTATTTGTGAATGAGCCGCTTAAGATAACAGTGTTTAATCTTGAATTTGTAAGCGTGTTAAAGAAAGCTTTTATTTCAGCCAGCTTTTTTTCTGAAATAACAAGCTTGTTCTGAATATATTTTTCCTTTATAGTTATTTTTTTATCACTGACTTCAACCTCTTTTTTAAATTCAAGATCATTTTCTGAGACAGATGCTTTGAGTGCCTCAGGAGTTGTTTTAAGTTCTTTCATTTCTTCAGGGAGTGATATTGTAATTGTTTCAGATAAAGTGTGAGGCGGCATGTTGAGAAAAACAGGATATAAACGGGTGTTGTTTACAAGTGATTCCGCAAGAGGTAGATGGTTGAATGAAAAAGGCCATAAGTCAGCTGAAGTTGTTGTATTTCCTGAAGAATTTGCAATCGGAACTTTGTTAATGTTAAATTTTACTATATAATTATGCTCATTGCCTGATTCATTGTTGTATGTGAGATTTTCAATTTCATAAGGGTAATAATTTAGTTTTAGAAGCTCTTCCTTTATGACTTTTTTAAGTTGTTTGTTGTTAAGCTCCTTTGTTTTGTAGCGAAGTCGTACTGCCATCATTCCTTCTGCTTTAATTGTAAATTGTGTGTTTAAGAGCCCCTCTTTTGATAAAATTGCATCAGCATAAACATCAACCTTGTTGTCTGAAGATGTAAGTTCAGGAATTTTTTCAAGTTTTGAGTTTCCGTTTTGAAAAAGAACAAGACCATAAGTTCCTGCATACTGCCATCCATATTGTCCTAGCTTATGATAATCCATCGTTCCATCAACCCAGAAGATTTTTTTGTCAGATGTTTCTGCTTTTATAATCATGTGATTAAAGTAATCGCCAACAAAATCAGTATCAACAGGTTCTTCAAATATGCTTCCTACAAGTACCGGATTTGCTTTAATTTTTAATGCTTTAAGCAGGGAAAGAATTAGAATGGATTTGTCTTTACAATCGCCATAACCTCTTTCAATAATAGTTTCGGGAGTATTCGGTTTTATTGCATGGCCAAAATAAACATGGGTTGCGCTATAAAAAAGACTCTGAACATATTTCCGTACTGCATCAATTTTATCAACTTCCAAACTCATGTTTTTTGTCAGTTCTTCAGCTTTTTTCTTAACTTTTTCTGTAATTTGAAGCTGTTCTTTAAAGACTTTTTTGTAATACCAGTCAGAAAAATCATTCCAGTCAGAAAAACCTGATACATTAAATCTGACAAAAGGAATGTAGTTATAAGGATTTAGCATATTGCTTTCTGATTTGTATGATTTCAGGTTGTTGAGCTTCCATGTAAAAATACGGTCTCCTGAATCGCCAAATTCATTATCTTCGACAGGTGCTGGAAAAGAGTCTGTATTGTATGCTTTATATTTCCAGTTCCAATCAAGGGATTTATCATCAATCATCCATTTAGGCATAGATAATTTGTAAACCATCTCTTTTACAGGAATATCCTGCGCAAGATTAAGCGTTCCATTAAGATACGGTCCTTTTACAATAAGTGTGTACTTTATTTCAAGGATTGAGCCCTCTTTTACCTGCGGAAAATTGAATTTTATAACATTTGCTGTTTTATTGTAGTCTTCTCCTTTTTTCTGGGCAATTACAGAAAAAATATCTTTCTGGGAAAGTTCAATAACTTTTCCATCGGAAAGGATTGTTCTTACAGAGATTGATTCAATAGTATCATCTTCATCAACAGCAATAACAACATCTGCAAATCTTTCAGGATTTCTGAAAATTTTGATTACCTTATGATTTGTGTAATATGATTCCAGACCTATTCCATAGAGAATATCAACATCATAATATTCATAGTTGTAAAGCATGACAGCGTCATCTTCAGGATACTCATCTGCTGAAGGAGTGTTTTTGTAATCAACCATTCCCGGCGTTTTTTCATTAAGAGATACCAGAGGAGCAGACGCGCTACTGGAAGCACATCCGGCCATGTAAATAAATGCAAGTAAAAAAATGAGCTTCTTAATCAAGTTCATAAAATTTTCTCCCGAAATAATAATTTTTTATATTTTCCCATAACATCTTTGAAGTGTTAATGTTTGAAAACGGTATGTATTTACACTGAAGTTTGGAAATAGTCAATAATATTTTTTATGTTTAGGGTTTGACAGCTTGTTTTGTAGATCTAAAGATTTGCTCTTTTCTTCTTTGTATTTTGGGAACTTTTGTGTTGTTAAAATAGGTTAATTTATATCACAATGCGGTTATATCTTTTTTGCTGTACCATTTATCAATAAATTCCTTGCGTGTTCGAAATATTTTGCATTTTTTACTGCTGATATATTTGAATAAATCCATTGAGAGGATGTTTTTGCAGAGTTTTTCACCTTCATCGGTCACAGCTTCGCCAGCCATTTCTGATACAAAAATGCCTTTAGTTGAAAGTATTTTAAAAAGTTTTGAGGCGTAGAAAAATAGTTTTCTGAAAATATCTGTATTCAAATAATCACGGTTTACTATAATTGAG
>CAZISX010000041.1:2097-20748 GCA_964542005.1 uncultured Spirochaetales bacterium | reverse complement strand
ATCTTGTAGTTGCCAGGTTTTTCGTAAGTCATTATCTGGTCAGAGGTCATTGTATGTTCGAGATATTTCCCTTCCAGAACTTCTTTAAAAGAGTTGTCATTAACGGGAAAAAGAGATAATACTCCAACTATTTCGCGGGTTTCATTGTCGCCAAGAACAATAAATGAATCAGGATTTTTGTTGTAGATTTCCCATGTTTTTTCTGCCGGAGAAATGCAGTCTGCATCAAAATAAATTTTTTTCATATCTTCAATTTGCTTATGCTCTTCAAATGTAATGTTTTGCAGTAACTCAATTTTCATAGAAATCTCCATTCGTTAAAGTTTACTTACGCAAGAGCATAAAGCAAAAGCATATTTGTTAAATTGTTAATTCAAAAATTATTTTTTTTATAATTCACGGGTAGACAGAATAACCTATCACACTCCTCAAAAAAAATCAACCAAAATTATTATGATTTTATCAGATAAGATTTTGAATTTTTTACTTTATTTTGCATTCGTTCTTCAATTTGTACATTTTGTAATAATTTTGCAGGATAATAAAAAGTTGCACAAATTTTCTTTATAAAGTAGAATGAAACACTTTGTAGTTTTTAAGGTTTATGGATGAAATTATTGCGTAGTTTTATCATTTTTTTGCTATTTATATTATGCTTTTTTCTAAACGCCATCTCTCCAGAAATTGATTCAAAACTTACATCAGACGAGAAAGCCTGGCTCCAAAATAACAAATCTATTCAGCTTGGCGTTGACCCTAGCTGGCCTCCAATGGAAATGATTTCCTCTGATGGAAAATATCAGGGTATTGCGGCAGATTATATTGATATTATTGAACATTTACTTGGTATTGAAATGACTCTTCTTGCCGGACTTTCGTGGGAGGCGGTTATTGCAAAAGCTAAATCTGGAGAAATAGATCTGCTTCCTGCAGTAGCTGAAAGTCAAGAAAGAGAAGAGTATCTCAATTTTTCGGAAAGCTATGCCTCGATTCCTGTTGTTATTATTACGATGGCAAACAATAACGCTATAAAATCAATAGAAGATTTAAAAGGTCTCAGAGTTGCTGTTGTTAAAAGTTATGCAGTGCAGGACTGGTTAAAAAGAGATCATCCTGAAATAAATCTTTATATGGCTGAAAATGCTGAAAATGCACTCAAGCTTGTTTCTTTTGGTTCTGTTGATGCATATATTGGAGATACTGCATCAGCCTCTTACTTCATAAATAATTCCGCGATAGTAAATCTTAAAATTGCTTCAGATACTCAGTATTCTTACTCTCTTAAAATGGGGGTTAGAAAAGATTATAAGATTTTTTTATCAATATTAAATAAGACAATATCTGAAATTCCACAAAAAACAAAAAATGAGATTTTTCAAAAATGGATAACTCTTAGATATGAAAAAATAAATTTAAAAAAAATTGCCTGGAGTTTTGCCGGAACACTTGCTGCAATTGTTTTTATTGTTCTGGTTTTTATAAATATACGACTTCGAAGGCTTCGCCGGGAGCTTGAGAGCGGAATAAAGGCAAGAACAAAAGAATTGTTGCAACTTAATAAGGATCTTAAAACATCAAGAGATCATTATGAGGCAATTATTGAGCTGGCAGCTGATGCAATTTTGCTCGGAACGCCCGAAGGCTTAATTTTTGGATCAAATTCACAGACATCGGAACTTTCCGGCTATTCAAAAGAGGAGCTTTTAGGGAAAACTATAAATATTCTTTTTTCAGAAGAAGAGCGAGCTCGGGTTCCGATGCGCTATGATTTGCTAAAACAGGGGAAAACTGTTAGAAACGAAAGAAGTATGACACGAAAAAACGGTTCTCTAATTCCAGTCGAGATGAACACAAAAATGATGCCTGATGGCACATATCAAACATTTATTAGAGATGTTACAGACAGAAAAAATGCGGAAAATGAGAAAAAAATATTTGAGGAAAAGATTGCCCGTTCAGAAAAAATGGAAGCTCTAGGAAGACTTGCTGGCGGTGTTGCCCACGATTTGAATAATATTTTATCCGGAATTGTAAGTTACCCCGATCTTATTCTTATGACTCTTCCGTCAGATAGTTCAATAAGAAAATATATTGGAGTTATGAAGCAGAGTGGTGAGCGGGCAGCAGCTGTTGTTCAGGATTTGCTTACTTTGTCAAGGCGCGGTGTTTCAGATCGAGAGGTTTCAAGTATAAACAGTGCTGTTTCAAAATATATGATTTCTCCTGAGTACGAAAAAATAAAAACACTTTTTCCAAATTGCAGTGCCAAATTTATTTCTGACAATTCGCTTTTGCCTGTTCTTTGCTCCGAGTATAACTTTTTTAAGATAATTATGAATCTTGTAAATAATGCTTTTGAGGCAATGCCAGCTGGCGGCACTGTTAATATTTCTACCCGAAATCAATATATTGATAAGCCGCTTGCCGGTTATGAAAGGGTTTTGGAGGGTGATTATGCTGTTTTATCTGTTTCAGATGAGGGAACAGGGATTGATGAAAATGATTTGAAACGCATTTTCGAGCCATTTTACACAAAAAAAGTTATGGGCAGATCTAGTGGTACAGGTCTGGGCATGTCTGTTGTTTATGGAATTATTCAGGATCATAATGGATATATTAATGTTGAAACAAAAGTTGGTTTAGGAACTGTTTTTGATCTTTATTTTCCTATTACAAGAGACCTTTCTGTCAATAAAATTGATGATTTGTCTCTTAAAAACTGTAAGGGAAAAGGCGAACGGATTCTTGTTGTTGATGATGTTTATGAACAGCGGGAAATTGCAGAAATAATCCTTAAAAGTCTTGGATATGAGGTTGAAACTGTATCTGGGGGAGCCCAAGCGATAAAGTATTTTGAGAGCAAAAAAGCTGATTTGCTTGTGCTTGATATGATTATGGAACCAGGTATTGACGGGCTGGAAACATATCAGGAAATTGTAAAAATTTATCCAAAACAAAAAGCAGTAATTGTCAGTGGTTTTGCTGAATCAGATAGAGTTCTCAGTGCTCAAAAGCTTGGTGCAGGAGAGTATGTGAGAAAGCCTTATACCATAGAAAAACTGGGCATTGCGGTCAGGCGGGAACTTGATAAAGCGGGCTAAGAGGCTGGATTGAGTTTTTTTTATTTTCTGCTGCTGCTGATTTTTGAAAATTCTTGCTCTGGAAAAAAATCAATGATTTAACTTTTCCTCCGAAATATTTCTGAAATAATTGCCAAAAAATCAGCAAGAAATCTTGCGATAGTGTTTTTTTTGAGATACATTACATTTTTACATAAAAATGATATATCAATATTTTTTGAATAGAGATAATTACATGAAGAAAATATTTCAATTCTTATTTGTTTTTTTCCTTTTCCAGTCTCTTCTTGCAGAGGAGCAGGTTAAATTTTCTGAGTTGATGGATATGACGCTCGATGAGCTTCTCGAAGTTAAGGTTTTTTCTGCTTTAAAAGAGGAACAGGATATAAAAGAGGCTCCAGCTGTAATAACTGTAATAACAAGCGAACAAATTAAGCGGTTTGGCTATCAGTCTGTTGGCGAAGCGTTGCGCTCAGTTGCCGGCATTGATGTTTCCTATGACTATCTTCAATATAATGTAGGAATTAGAGGTGTTTCAAGTGGCTCCCGTTCATGGTCAAGAGTTTTAAAGGTAATGATAAATAGTCAGCCTGTTTCTTTTCGCCCAACTTCTGAAAATTGGCTTGGGGAAGAGCTTATTCCTCTTAATATTATTAAGAGAATTGAAATAATTAGAGGTCCGGCCTCAGCTCTTTATGGTGCAAACGCATTTCTGGGTATCATTAATATAATTACAATAGAAAAATTTGATGGGTTTGCTCTTGGAGGAAAAGGTCTTGTAACCCAAAAGAATCCCGGTGGCGGCGGCTCTTTTATTGCTGGAGCTATAAATCCTGATTCAAGCTATTTTTTATCAGTAAGTTCCAGTTATATAGACAGAAGCAACACGGAAATTACTAATATCCCTGGTAAATCATCCTTCTCCTCGGATAATGTTTCCGAAAATGATATTTCAAGACCTTTTTCTCTTTTTACAATGATTTCAAGAAATTTATTTAAAGGAAAAATCAAAGGTGAAGCCAGCTTTCAGAATCTTAATTCTTCTGCAGAATACCAGGATTATTCAATGCTTACTCACGAAAATCATGTGAATTTAGCAAATGCTTTTATTAGAGGTTCTCTGGAGCAGGATATTGCTAATTATTATTCTTTTTCTCTTTCTGCTACTTACAGCAAGGGCGTTCCTCTTAATAGCGAAAAACTAAGAACATTTTACAATCAATCAACTACCGGCGACTATATGAAAAGGTATTTTGGTTATAAAGCTTTTGACGGCATGCTGGAAAACACTTTTAATTTCAGATGGATAAACATTAAAGCAGGTCTCGATTATGCAAAGGAGTGGCACCAAAATCTTTATTACAGCTATTTTTTTAATATCAATAAAGATGGAAAAGAAGAGCTTCGGGAAAGTTTTACTTTTGGGCAAAACGGTGAGACTGTTTTAAGCAATACAGGGCTCTATCTTCAGCTTTTTACAGATCCTTTTTCTTATTCCGAAATACTTAAAAACCATTTCAACCTAACGCTTGGGGTAAGATATGATTATCACAGTGTTTATCAAGAATCTCTTAATTACAGGGGTGCTCTTTCATACAAATTTATGGAAGATTATTTTGCCAAGTTTCTATACGGAACTTCATTTAAAGCACCTTCTCAAAGTCAGCTTTCAACAAATCTTATGGCTCCTGGAGATGTTATGTCAAACCCTGATTTAAAGCCTGAAAAGGCCGAGTCTTTTGAATTTGTTCTTGGAAAATCAGGCAAAACTTTTTCAGTTTCAGCCTCTTTCTTTCTCACTTCAATTGAGGATAAGGTTGAGCTTGTTCCAAGAAAAGCAAACCTGACTTCTGAAAATATTTCAAGAGTTGATTCATCAGGGTTTGAGGTTGAGTCATCGTTTTCTCTCTGGGATTTTTATGGCTATCTCAATGCCTCTTATCAAAAAAGCAAGGTTAAGGAGCAAAGCGGCAGTGAAAATGCTGAGTACGATACTTATACATACCCGGCATTTATGATAAAAAGCGGAATTTCCTATACAATACCAGCTATTTATACAATGTTTTCTGCTGAGGGACGATATATAGGAAAAAGAGCTTCAAGCTATCAGAATACGGAAATCTTTTCCGGGGGAGGTAGCGAGCCTTATTATCTTGATTCTTATAGTGTTTTTGATCTGTCAATTTCTTCATATAAATTTTATTTTGTAAAAAATTATGAAAGCAGAATTCTTCTAAAAGTAAGTAATGTTTTTAATAAAGAATTCAATTATCCTGGATTTACAACAAATGTTAATAAAGGATACGATATCCCAGGTGAGGGACGGTCTTTTCTGGTTGAAATTAATCAGAATTTTTAGGGGGTAGTTTATGAAAAAATTAGTTATTCTGTGTGTTTTGATTTGTTTTGCATTTTTTTCATGCAAAGATGAAGAAAAATCAGATAAAGGCGACTCAATCAAAATAGGACTTCTTCTTCCTGTTTTAAAGTACAGGGAATGGAGCGACTCTCTTGAAAAATCTGCACAAATTGCTATAGATGAAATAAATAGTGCCGGAGGAATTGGCAATAGAAAACTCTCTTTAGTTATAAGTGATGACAGAGGTGATGAAAATGGAACAGCTCTGGCAGCAAAAGATTTGATTGAAAAATCAAAAGTTGTAGCAATTGTTGGCCCAATGTCTTCTTCGTCTGTTATTTCATCTGCAAAAGAAGCTGCAATTCCAAACAATATTCCACTTATTACACCGACAGGAACAAGTGATGAAATCACAAATCTTGAAGATAACAGCTGTGTGTGGCGGACAATTCCTAAAAATTCGCTTCAGGCTGAGGTGCTTGCAGCCTATTTAATTGCAAAAACAGATAAAAAGAAAGCCTCAATTTTGTTTGTCAACTCAAGTTATGGGAAAGATCTTGCGGAAAAATTTAAAGCATCATTTATTGCTTCCGGCGGCACAATTGTTCAAGAAACATCTTTTGAAAATAAGGACGATTATTCAGACTATAATTTTGCTCCCAAGTTGGAAGAACTTTTTAAAGAAAAAGCTGATATAATTTTTACTATTTTGACGACAAAGGAGGCTAAGCTTGTTTTTACAGCTATTGCAAATAAATTGGATATTTATATTCCGCACAGCCCTCTTTTTGTAGGTGCTGATGCACTTTTTTCTAATGATTTTTTAGAAAATTCTCCTGAAATTGTAAATAACATGCTGATTATTACACCTGGAAATCGAGATACAGAAAATTTCCAGACACTTGATTCACTTTTTAATGCTAAGTATGGCGCAAACCCGAATAATGAAAATATTGAAAATATGTATGATGCTGTTTTTATTCTGGGTCTTGCAATTCTGGAGGGTAATTCTACAGAATCTGATTCAATAAAAAAACATCTTTTATCTGTTTCAAAATCAGGAGAAAAAATCAAAATAGGTGAAGTTTTAAAAGCAAAAGAAATGATAGAGCAGGGTAAAGATATTGATTATGAAGGCACTGGCGGAGGTGTTGATTTTGATGACTCAGGCGATGTTACAGCTTCTCCTTTTACAATTTATGAGGTTAAGAATAAACAGTTTGTTAAAAAAGAAATTTTATAGGGTAATGTTATGAAGAAACTATTCGTAATTATTGGATTATTTATTATGTCATCTATGTTTTTAGCAAACTGTGGGAATTCCGAAGGTAATAAATCTGCGGACAATAAGTTTTTGATAGGTGTAAGTATTTCTGGAATTGATGATAAGGTTTATACAGATGCTATAGAAAAGAGTATTAATCTGGCCAAAAAAGAGATAAACAATAAGGGTGGTCTTTTGGGCCGGAAGATTGATTTTATTATTAAATACACTCAGAGTAATGTTGAAAATGCGAGATTGATAGCTCGCGAATTTATTGATTTGGATAAGGTTAATGCAATTATTGGAGGAAATACAAGCAGTGAGTTTCTGGCTATCGGTGAGGAAATGGTTAAGCCTGGCGGTGTTCCTGTGATTTCTCACGCTGCAACAGCTGATTCAATTTCAGATTTTGAAGACAATAATCTTTTATGGCGGACTGTGCCAAAAGATGGTTTCCAGGCAAAAGTTGCTGCTGAATATGCAATTTCAGAAAAGAAAATGACTTCTGTAATACTTTTTGTTGACAATACTTACGGTCAAAACCTGGCTGAAAAATTTGAGTCAATTTATAAAAATCTTGGAGGTTCAGTTCTGGCAAAGGCATCATTTCCTTATCAGCAGGGATATACAGATTATGATTTTATGCAGCATTTACAGCCTCTTATGGCTAAAAAGCCGCAAATGCTTTATCTCATTTCCTATCAGCAGGACGGAATTGCTGTTTTAACTGCGCTGGAAAACAACAGAAATGAATTAAATGCTGAGAATCTTTTTATTTTGGGTTGTGATGGGAATCGCAATGAATCAATAAGCGATTATGATTTTGCTGTTTTTGATAATATGGCTTTTGTGGCTCCGGGAAAAAATCGTTCTCCAGGTAGCAACTATGAGAAATTTATCTCAAATTATGAAAAAGAATATAATCTGAAAAACGGAGAATATTATTCTCAATATATTGCAAATGTTTATGATTCTGTTTATTTGATTGCCTATGCTGTTTTGGCTGCAGGGAAAGTTGATTCAGCTTCAATTGCAGGTTCTCTTCAGAAAATATCAAGAGAGGGCGAAATTGTAAATATTAATGAATTTTCAAAAGGAGTTGAGCTTATCTCAAAGGGCACAGACATTGATTATGATGGAGCTTCCGGAAAAATTGAGTTTGATGCTAATGGCGATATTTCATCAGCTTTATATGAGATATCAAAGATAAACCGAAAAGAGAAGGCTTTTGAAGTTGTAAAAAGTGTAGAGATTACAGAATCAATTGAATAAATTTATTTTTTTTTATCTATAATTAGTTTACAAAAAACTTTGTTGAAAACCCCATTTTGCGGGGATATTTAATTGAAATAATAAAGTAACTGTGTTATAATCGAGCAATTTTACAGAAATATTTTACCTTGGTTGCTTAATTTGAAATTTTTTTTAAAGCTGCTAGTTTTAATATCTATTTTTTTCTTTTCATCTCTTAGTGCGCAAATTGATGAATATGAAATAAAATCTATTGTAATACATAAAATCCTAAATTTTGTTAAGTGGCCGGAAAGCTCAAAAGAGCCTCAATTTGTTTTTGGCGTGATTGGAAAAAGTGCTGTAACAAAAAAAATGGCAGAACTTGCAACAAAGGTAAGGTATGAAAACAGAAATATAGTAGTAGTCTCAATTTCTTCGATGGATGAAATAAAGAGGTGTAATGCGCTTTTTGTAGCTCCTTCTGAGGCATCAAAACTTGATAAAATTGTGGAGGCAGCATCGGGCAAGGCTGTTTTACTTATAAGTGATTATTCAGGTTTTGGCGCAAAAGGTATTCATATAAATCTCTTTCTTGAAGAGAACAGGGTTAAGTTTGAGATCAACAAAAAAACTCTTGATTTGACCCAACTAAAACTGAGTGCAAAACTTTATAAGCTGGCTAGAATCATAGAATGAGAGGCAAAAATGAAAAATCTTAATTTAAGAAATAAGCTGATAATAATAATTCTTACAGTAAGTTTTATTACTCTTCTTTTTTCAGCTCTCTTTTTTGTTGTTTCCGATATTCAGCGGTTTAAAAATGAGCTTGTCGAAAGCTCAAAAATGATAGCTCAGGTTGTAGGAAACAATATTATTGCTGAAATTTCTTTTGATGATAAGGAATCTGCTGAAGAAACTCTAAAAAAGTTAAGCTCAATACCAACGATCAAAAATGCAGTTATATTTAAATCGGGCACTATGTTTGCCAGCTATACGGCGCAGGGCAGTGTTCCTGAAAAAGGAGCTTTCCCTAAAAATTATGGCTACAGATTTACAGATAAAAGTCTGCAGCTTTACGAAAAAATATTTTTTAATGGTCAATACTATGGGGATATTTATATAAATGCTTCAAAAGAGCTTTTGAATAAGAAGATTCAGAATGATATTCTTATGATACTGGTTTTTATGATACTTCTTGTTTTTCCTATTTTTATTCTTGCATGGAGACTCCAGAAATATATTTCAGAGCCAATTCTTCATCTTGCCGATTTCTTTAGAAAAGTTTCGGAAAATCGTGATTATACACTTAAAATTACAGGCGAAACCCACGATGAAATAGGTGTTTTGTACAAAGGTTTTAACGAGATGATGGATGAAATTATGCTTCATCAGGAAGAGATTAATAATCACAGAAATAATCTTGAAAGACTTGTAGAAGATAGAACTTCCGAGCTTAAAAAACTAAATATTGATCTTCTCGAATCAAAAGATATTGCAGAGCGGGCAAACAGACTTAAGAGTGAGTTTTTGGCAAACATGTCTCACGAGATAAGGACTCCAATGAATGCTATTTTGGGATTTGCAAAAACACTGCGAATGGAAGAAACCGATAATGAAAAAAAGGAATTTCTTGAAATTATTTCAAATGCAGGAGAAAATCTGCTTGCTCTTTTAAATGATATTCTCGATTTTTCAAAGATTGAGGCTGACAGGCTCGATATTTCAACAACCCCTTTTTCACTTAATAAAATGATGCAGCACATTGAAAAAATGTTTGATTTTAAAGCAAAAGAGAAGGGAATTCATTTTAAAGTTATTACAAAACCAAATACGCCTGAGTTTGTCTCAGGCGATGAGCATCGAATTAACCAGATTATTGTGAATATTATTGGTAACGCTATAAAGTTTACAAAAGAAGGAAGTGTTCTTGTGGTTGTTTCCTATGACAGAGAAAAAGAGATTGCAGAGATAAGTGTGAAAGATACAGGTATTGGTATTCCTAGCCAAAAACAGGAACTTATCTTTGAGCCTTTTATGCAGGCCGATGGTTCAACAACACGAGAATTTGGAGGAACAGGTCTTGGACTCGCAATTTCCAGAAAAATAGCAAGACTTATGGGCGGCGATATAATTCTTGAAAGCCATGAAGGGCTTGGCTCAAACTTCACAATAGTTTTGTCTCTACCTGTTATTGAGATGAGTGATTTTAACATAGGTCGTCTTCATAAAGGAGAGGTTTGTTCTGTGTTTAATGATATCTGTGTTGCTATTGTGGAAGATAGCGAATATGATAGAAAGCTTTTAAAAACAATTCTTACAAAACACGGTTATAAAGTTGCAGAGCTCCAGAATACTTCTCATATTGCTGATGAAATTGCTAGGTTAAAGCCTGGAATAATAATTCTTGATATTATGATGGAAGGTCTTGACGGATTTAAAATAAACTCTCTTTTAAAGCTTGACATAAGAACTGCGCACATTCCCGTAATTGTCTGTTCCTGCAAAGAAGATATTGATGATATTTTTTATTTTGGCGTTGTTGATTATGTTAAAAAACCTATCCGCGAAGAAGAAATGTTAAAGCATGTCCAATCTGTTCTGTCTTGTTGTGTAAACATAAAAAATATATTTGTTATTGATGATGATAAAGCCATGCTCAAGCTTTTCAGTTCGTATCTTAGAAAATATTGTTACAACTCGTTTGCTTTTGCTTCTGCATCAGAGGCTCTTGCCAAAATAGAAGACGGCGTATTACCTGATTTAATTATTCTTGATCTTATGATGCCAGGGATTGACGGATTTGAGTTTTTACGCCGCCTCCGCTCAAAATCTGATAAAGCTCAGATTCCGGTTATTGTTGTTACTGCAAAAGAACTTACAAGGCAGGACATTGAAGAGCTTAAAAAAGATACTCTTGCTATCTATCACAAAGGTTTTAACGCTGAGCAGAAAATCATTGCTTTTATTGATAATTTTTTTAATAGAAGAGCCACAAATGGTGCATCAATAGTTAATAATTGGATGAAAAATGGGGAGAATGATCAAGAGTTACAATCACTTCAGAAAGAGGCAATTTCTCAGATTCCAAAGAGAACTTCTCAGCTGGAAAAAGCTATTTTAACAAATAATATTAAAGAGATAGAAGCTTTATCCCACTCTTTTAAAGGAATGTGTCTCAATTTTAAGCTTAATGAGCTTGCAGAGCTTTTGAGTGTAATAAATGATGAATCACGCCAGCAATCGGCTGATATGGATAAGATTGCTAATTATTTTACGGAGATAAAAACAATAGCCGAGATGATTCCTGGCAATTTTCTGGTTCCAGAAAAACAGCCACCTGATATTTCAGAAGTTCATCTTATCTCAGAGCTTAACATCCTTGTTGCCGAAGATATCTCGATAAATCAAAGACTTATAAAAACCTACCTCAATAAAATAGGAAAAGATTGTGATTTTGCTGACAACGGAAGAATTGCTCTTGAGATGATGTCTAAGAAGAGATACGATATACTTCTTCTCGATATGCAGATGCCGGTTATGGGGGGAATGGAGGTTTTGGCACAGCTCAAAAAAGAGGAAAAGAAAGAGCTTATTTATGTTATTGCATTAACTGCAAATGCAATGAAAGGCGATGAGGAGCGATACTTGAGTGCAGGTTGTGACGATTATATAGCAAAGCCTATGGAGGCGGAAACACTTTATACTAAAATTAACGAAGCACTAATTAAACTACAAAAAAAATAGGGGGTTGCATGAAATCTGTCGGTGGATTGATTTGCATTTTTTCTCTTTTTCTTTTGTCTTTGTTCCTTTCCGGTATTGAGGAAAACGGGGTAAAAGAGAATTCTGTAACAGATGAATTGCTTGAAATGTCTTTGGAAGAGGTTCTTTCTGTTGAAATTATTTCAGCATCAAAAAAAAATGAGTCAATTTTTGATGCACCAATTTCTTCATCAGTTTTGACTCACGATGAAATTTTAAGAAGCGGCGCAACTTCTATTCCTGAAGCTCTCAAGCTAATTCCTGGAATAATTGTGTTTGAGCAGACAAACGGTGTTTATGATATTCATATTCGCGGGTTTAACAATCTTCCGCCAAATCAGAGTATGTCTTATGCCGCAAACACAATCACCCTGGTTATGATTGACAACAGGATTGTTTATAACTTTTTTAATGGTGGAACTTTCTGGGAAACGCTGCCTGTTGATATTTCTGATATTGAGCGAATTGAGGTTGTGCGAGGGCCGGCCTCAGCTCTTTATGGCCCGAATGCAGTTTCAGGCGTTATTCACATAATAACAAAATCTGCCCGCAAAGAGGGCTTTTCTGGAAATGCGGAAGGAGCTGGTGGCGACAAAATCAAAAAAGGTTCGTTTTTAATGGGCTATAAATCAGGCTCTTTTTCTTTTAAAGGTTCAGGAAACTTTGACGAAAGAGCTCGGTATGAAAACGGATACTTTTTGTGGGGCGCGCCTGGGCAAGGCAATTACGGATATGGCGATTCAAAAGAGAGTGTTGTCGGTTCCAGCGGGCAGCCTTATGAAAATTTTGAAGAAAGGTATCCTGAGCAGGATCTGGCTCTTAGAAAGTTTGGCGTAAATAGCGGTGCTAAATACGATTTTTCAGATAAAATCAGATTTTCTCTCGATTCTGGATATCAAAAATCAAGAGTTCAAAAACCATTTGTTGAAACATTCAGAACCCCATTTACGACAGTTGATGGAGAAAGTTATTATGGAGATTTTAAGGCAAAAATATATGATTTAAATATCCATGCAGATATGATTAAAGGTTTTCAGGATACACTTGGAATTGAAGGTAATCCTAATTTATACTATGATTTCAATGTGTTGAACAGTGAAGCTGATTATGATTTGACTTTTGATAAGCTCAATATAAAACAATCCTTATCTTTCAGACGGGCAGAGTATAAAGGTGACTGGCTTGCTAAATTTTCGACAAATTCAGAAGGAGAGCTCGAAGCAATTGATGATACTGCTGTTATCTCTTCTTTAGGATATGCTCTTCGTGCTGAATATTCTCTGTTTGAAAAGCTCCGTTTTATTGCAGCTGGCAGAGCAGATGCTTATGAGCACAATAAAGAAAAAATAATTCCAGGTTGGCAGCTTGCAACAACTTTCAAACTTACTGATGACCAGATTTTAAGGCTATCTTATGGCAGGGCGGTGAGAAGTCCATTTATGCTAAACACGCATGCTGAGCTTTTTGCTCCATCATATATAAATTCCGTGACTCTTGGAAACAAAAAACTTGAGCCTGTTACTACTGACACTGTTGAGGCGGGCTACAGAGGAAGTTACAGTAATTTTCTTCTGGTTGATTTTGAGGTTTTCTATTCTAAAATCAGGAACTTTGATAAAACGGAGGAGAAAAAAAGCACAATTGATTTTGGAGGAATCAAATATTTGGAGTTGCCTTTTGAAAATTCAGATCTGACAGCTGAACAGATTGGTGCAACTTTTTCAACAACAATTTTTGCTGGAAACAAGTTTGAATTCAGGCCGTTTGCAACAATCCAGAATACAAAAATTACAGGAGAGTTATCGCCGCTTTTCGGAACAAAAACAGAGTCATACAATGATGAAAGATATTATGGGACACCTGCTTTTTATGGCGGGGCCTCAATGATTGTAAAGCCTCATAAAAAAATAGGTATAAATCTGAGTTGTTATGGATACTCAAGCTACAAGTTTTATAGTGGAGTTGGCGGGGAAGGTGGTTACAAAATTGACCGGAATCTTCTTTTAAATGGGAAAATTTCATACAATTTGACCGATGAAACCGAGGTTTTTTTCACTTTTAGAAATATTGGAGCTATGGGGCCAAAACAGCAATTTGCTGGAACTGACACAATTGACTCAACCGTAGTTGCCGGATTAACCACAAATTTTTAGTCGCAAACTTGATTTTGATTCAGAGATAGTATCAAATTACCCATGAAATTTTTTTTGGAGAGAATTATGAAATTGAAGTTTTTTTTGATTGTTTTGTCTCTGTTTTTTGCTGTATCGTGTTCGGATGACAAAAAAAGTCATGCAACACCCGATAATGATTCGGAAATTATTCAAAATGATTCTGATGATGCTCGAAATGATGATGTTGATACAGCGGATTCAGATATTGCCTCAACCGACAAGCTTGAGTACGAACTTTTTCCGACAACCCATTACATAGAAAAGCCGGAATCAGCAGGGCTTACCGCGTACAGTCTGGAAGGAACTCTAACTTTTTCTGCCCAAAGTGTTGATGCCTCAAAATTCAAGACAAACGAAATTGTTATTTTCGGCGTTTCACCCGAAACCCCGCACGGACTCCTCCGCCAGATAACAGAAATCGTAAAAACAGAGGAAAATTACATAGTTAAGACAAAAGATTGTCCGATTCAGCGAGCATTCAAGTTCCTTCATTTCAAAATGACCAAACCGCTTGAGCTTGGTAATCCTGAAATTGTATGGGATGTTGCGCCTGGAACAATCCTAACTCCCTCTGAAGAAAACCCGTTTCTCCGTGAATCGGGCGGCCAATCTTTCGGCCCTTTTACAATTGACTACTATCCTTTTAATGGAGACAAAGATCCAAATACACCTGAAGATCAGGTTCATGTTACAGCAACAATGCACGGCGAACTTTACTACATTTTCGGCATAGATTTTGACTGGCCTGATGATCTTGGTGATGTCCTTTCCGGCGATATTCTGCCTAAAATTACAACAGGTTTTTACCTTTCCGGCGGAGCAGGTGCTTCACTTTCAGCAGAGGGAATGGCGATAAGAGATTTTGAAAGAGAAGACAAACTTGCCCACGCTAATTTAGATACTTTCTGTATTTATATACTCTGTTTTACAGTTTCTGTGGATCTGATGACTGAGATAAATGGCAGTGCAAAAAGCAACTTTGAGCTTAGTGCCGGAGCTGAAGCCTCTTTTGAAGTTGGTGCTCTTTATTCAACAAATAACGGAGGCAAACTGGTTCCGCCGACTCCAAAATTTACGCCTCAGCCTACAATCGCAAAAGCAACAGAAAATGCTGATTTGAAAATCTCGGTAGGCCCGAAAGTGAAGCTTCTTCTTTACGACACCTTGGGTCCTTATGCAAAACTCAGTGTTTTCGGCGAGTTATCAGCAGATTCAGAGCGGGAAAAATCAAAATGCTGGCAGGTAAACACAGGGTTTGACGGCGAAATCGGCCTTGAGCTCGCACTTTTTGGCGAAACACTTGCTGAATGGGGCGATGATTTCAACATTTACGACACAACTCTTGCTGAAGGCGAATGTCTGATTAATCCGGACGCAGAAACACCTCCAGATATTTCGGATCCGGCCTACCAGCCGTGGTCAATGAGAATAACAAACTCAACTGGCGCATGGGTTTATGAAGACAAACTCAACTTAACTCAAGCAATTGACTCCCACTGGCTTTTAAGCGGCAACTCATTAAAAACATTCACAAAAGTTACAGAAAACGGTGAAGTTCTTTTTGCTAAAACCTATATGCCGGATGACGCGGTGACACCGGTTCCAATGTCTGTAACAGCCGCAATTCCAACCTCGGAAATCACAATTCTGGCAACAACCGCAGACCCGATTGGAATACTCAAACTTTCAAACAGCGGTGAATATATCTGGAACATTTTTCCGACACTTGCGGCGCAATCATCCCGCGGAATTCCTTCAATAATCGAAGTGACTGACGGATTTATAATCGGCGGCGCGCTTCTTGATGAAAACACACTCAATAACGATGCTTGGATTTTCAAAATTGACAAATCGGGGAAACTTATCTGGTCAAAAAGATACGGATTACCAGGCGTGAACGAGTGGGTTACCTCTTTAATGGCGGTTGATGACGGATTTATCGCAACAGGAAGAACCTTCAGCGCATCACAGAATCCTGCACATCAGCCGTTTGTAATAAAATTCAATAATTCCGGCGGTATAGTCTGGAAAAAAGTTATAATCGGCTGCGGCGCGACAGAAAGCCTAACAATCAGCAAAGCACTTATTTCACACGATGGCGATTATATTCTGGCAGGCTCTTTTGGCACAGGCACAACAAAAGCAGTTCTTATAAAAATCAAACCTGACGGCTCGCTTGGCTGGATTTACGGATTCCAGAACGACACAATCACAACGCTCGGACTTGATGTGAAAGATGCGTTCCAGCTCACAGACGGCGGCTATCTTCTAACCGGCACAATTTGGACAGCAGGTAGCACAGACTATATTTTTGCCGCAAGAACAGACGCAGTTGGCAGACCAACCTGGGTAAAACGGCTGAGTGACGGCGAAAATAATGATTCAGCTGTTTCCGCATTAACCGGTGAAGGCGGCGCGATAGTTGCCGGATACTCAGGCCACAGAAATAAGCCTGACGACAGTTACTCAAGCATCTGGCTCAGCAAAATGGGAGTCAAAAAAGGAGAACTCTTCATCTCATCATTGCCAAATGCAGTCACAGACGAAACAGTCGAAATACTCGAAAATCCATGCGTAACAATCAGCGACGCATCTGGCGAACTCTCCGATTTTGCTGTAGAATTCACTCAAAAAAAAATAATTGAAAAAAGCGTTAATCCCGTTGTCGAGAAGCTGGATTAGATTCAGAGTTGACAAAGTTCTGATTGAAAAGATTTGCATACTATCTTGTTATTCCGCCTTGCTTTGAAATTGGTTCAAAAAGATAAAAACATTCTTTGCCAAACCATCTCTTTGTGTTATAATTGCGGGCATTTTTATTTTGGAGGGAACTATAATGAATATTTTAGTGACAGGCGGCGCAGGTTATATCGGCTCTCATGTTGTTAAGCTTCTAGGTGAGGAAAAGAGTCACAATATTACAATCATAGACAATCTTTCAACAGGTCGTAAGAAATCGATTTTATATGGAAATCTGGTCAATATTGATTTGTCTGATTTTGTAGCTGTTGAAAATGTTTTTAAAGAGGGAAATTTTGATGCTGTTATCCATTTTGCAGCTCATATTGTTGTTCCTGAGTCTGTTTCCGACCCGCTGAAATACTATATGAACAACACAATCAACTCGACAAATCTGATAAAACAGGCTGTAAAATATGGTGTGAAAAATTTTATATTTTCATCAACTGCAGCTGTTTATGGTGAGCCGGCAGTTACCGTTGTTTCCGAATCAGATACGCCGACCGTGCCGATTAATCCTTACGGCATGAGCAAACTTATGACTGAGTTCGTTTTAAGAGATTCCGGCAAGGCATACAGCAACTTTAAGTTCGTGATTTTACGATACTTTAATGTTGCCGGTGCTGATGTTGACGGCAAAATCGGCCAGTGTTTTCCGAATGCGACCCATCTTATAAAGGTTGCAGCTCAGACCGCTTTGGGACAGCGGAAAAATATGGCAATATTTGGCAGTGATTTCAACACAATAGATGGAACAGGCGTAAGAGATTATATCCATGTCACAGATCTTGGCAGAGCTCATCTCTCCGCGCTCAAATATCTTGCAAATGGCGGCGACAGCGATATTTTTAACTGCGGATACGGGCAAGGATTTTCCGTTAAACAGGTAATTGATACAATGAAAAAAATTAGCGGAGTTGATTTTGCTGTTGAAATAGCAGGGAGAAGGGCAGGCGACCCGGCAGCTTTAATTGCAGACAACTCAAAAATTTTGTCAAAACTGGACTGGAAGCCTAAATACAACGATTTGGAATTAATTTGTAAAACAGCTTACATCTGGGAAAAAAGAATTTTGGAGGAGGGAAAATGAGAGACGGTATTAGAGAATTACTGAAAGAAGTTCTTGATTTAATTAAAGATTCATCACTCAAAGAAAAAACGCTTGATACTTGGGTTCACTGTGCTTTGCAAGGCGGCTGGAAATCTGCGGCAGAGCTTCCGGAGATTCCCTACACACTTCTTACAAACACACTTGGAACAAACCTGATTGAGCACACAATCGCAGTAACAAAAGGTGCAATCGGCCTTGCTGATGCGATGATTTCAACCTACAAAAAAATGCCTTTTGACATTAATCTTGATTTTGTTGTTGCGGGCGGAATTCTTCATGATGTAGGAAAGTTAATGGAGATAGAAAAGACAAGTGACGGAAAATACAGAAAAAGTTTTGCAGGCAAATGTGCAAGACACCCGATTTCAGGCGCGATTGCAGCAGCAGAAATGAAGCTTCCTCTTGAAATCCAGAACATTATTATCTGCCACGCGAAAGAAGGCGAGGGAAGACCTCAAAGAATTGAGGCTGTTTTTGTCCATCAGGCTGATTTTGCGACCTTTGATCCATGCGTAATGAAGGAAAAGGGGCTTCTGATTGAGTAATTATTCAATATTTTCAAAGCTTTCTTCACTTATCAAAGATTTTGAGAGAGCAGTTTCGCTGCACACTTCCGGCACTTTAAAATATGGTGTTGAAGTAACTTTGAGTGATACAGGACTTAACAAATCGGTGACACAAAAAGAGATTGAAATCCTAAAGAAAAACCTTGAAACATTTAATCTTTCCGCACACTTACCTTTTTATGAGCTCTCCCTTGCCGGCAATGACTGTCATATTGCTGATTACTCAAAAACCGTGATATTTGATGGAATTACACTTTCATCAAATCTTGGTATCAGCAAATGTGTTGCCCACACAACTTTTTCACCGCTTCTGCCGAAGAAATCAAAGATAAAGTGGTTTGACAGATTCTTCAAAGTTAAAGA
>CAZISX010000041.1:0-2087 GCA_964542005.1 uncultured Spirochaetales bacterium | reverse complement strand
CCTACGAAAAAGATTTTGAGCTTTTTGATTTGATGCTTGACGCAAATCCTGATACAAAAATCTGTCTTGATGTTGGTCATGCAAACTGTTTTGCCGCATATTCACCAATCGAATTTTTGAACCGCTACTGGAAAAATATAGCCCATTTTCATCTCCACGACAACAACGGAAGTGAAGATTCCCACTCAGCAATCGGGAGCGGAAACATTGATTTTGAAGCAATTTTCGCTCTTTTGCAAAATTTTCCTGATGCTCAAAAGGTTTTTGAGCTTGAGAGGGAAGATTTTGAGAAATCAAAAAACCTTATAACCGAATTTGTTCGATGATGGAACTTTGTTAGTTTTTTAAATTATTCGCCTTTGTAAATATAAATGCCGCGGGCAGGATCAGTTACAAAAATTCTGCCATCATCAGCTATTGCAATGCCGCAAGCACTGTAGTACATTGTATCTTTAAATAAGCCTTCATTCTCCGAATCTTCAGTTATTTGAGCAACTTCTGTCATGAATTTGCCTGAAGCATCATACTTTTGAGCACCTACAAAGTAGCCTTCCATCGTAATCCAGATTGAGCCGTCTTTTGCTAAAGCAACATCAACCGGAAACCATTTGTGATAATTATTCATTGCACAAGTTTTAATATGCCCAAAACGCATAAGCTCTTTTCCGGTTTTATCAAATTTGTCCACAGAGCAGTAGTAGTTGTTGGCGACAAAAAGATTGTCAGAGCTGTCAATGGCTATTCCTTTGATAATATTAAACTTTCCTGCAGAATTGCCGGTTAGTGCCCCATTTATCCCCCAAGATGTCTGCAAAGAGCCATTGCTGTCAAACTTTTTGACCGAGTTGGTGTCTGAAACAAAGACAAAGCCCTGACTGTCAACAGCAATATCAATAGGTTTTGAAAGAGATGCCTCGCCCCAGGCAGCAATAAAATTTCCGGCAAGATCAAATTTCAGGATTCTGTGATTTCCAATATCAGATTTTTCTGAACTGTCTTCAGCGCTGTATTCCTCGTAACCGTCAACAACAAAAATCAGTTTGTTTTTTCTATCCACAGCAATTCCTTCAAGATTTTGAAAAGACTGCTTTGAGTCAAACTTGCCCTCTGAAGAGGCATTGTATTTAGCAAAAACCTTAACAAATTTACCTGATTCTGAAAAAACATCAATTCTATTTGGGCCATCTTCCACATCTGTTGCGCCTGTTTTTGTTGTAACTGATTTAATACCAGGCTCGGTAATTATTGCGTTTCCTGCTCCATCAAAATCAATCCACTGCGGATAGTAAACAAAACCTTCGGAAAATCCATGCATTCCTGATGAATAATCCCAGTCGTAATCCTGAGTTACGCATTCGCCCCACTCAGAAAAATCGTATTTGTTGTCAGAAAGCAGCAGGCAGATTCTTCCGCGAACACCTTTGTTGTTTGTTCCGCACGATTCAACCTGAGTAAATTGGTCTGGGCACTTATCAGGATCTGAGCAGTTTCCTGTAGTGTTTTCCATGTCTGCAAAAACACCGTTTGTGCACTGCTGTTTTAAAACACCATTGCCATTAAATCCGCATTTTGTTGTTCCTTCCCTGATTTCGCCCTGATTGCAGCCTTGCGGAGCAGAATCAGGTGTTTCTTTATTGCCTGAATCATTGGGAATTGGAGTATTGTCTGGCTGGGATTGGTTATTATTTTCTTCATTATTTGATAAATCTGAATTGTCTGAGTCATCATCTTTAAAAGAATCTGTAAAAGCACCGTCATTTTGATTGATTGTCTCTTCATCTGATTGGTTTTCAAGACTGTTTTCGGACGACTCTGACTCGCTGGAGGCACAGGAAACAAATAAAAATGAGGCTAAAATAAAGGTAAAAATAAATAATAAAAACAAATTTTTCATACTTTTCTCCCTAAAGTTACAAATTTCCAGCTTAGATTACCCTAATAGGCTCGATTCTTCAATTAATTTTTGACAGGAATTGAAATGAGCAGAAATTTTTTAGTCAAAAAAGCTTATAACCAAATTTGTTCGATGCGACTTTTGTTCAGCTCCCATTTAAAGGATAGCTCTTCCAGGAAAATCCTGAATACAA
>CAZISX010000040.1:18414-32233 GCA_964542005.1 uncultured Spirochaetales bacterium | reverse complement strand
TGCAACAATTCCTTGATATCCCTGAAGAAACTGTTTCATTCCATCCTGATTGCCTGCCTCAAAAAGCTGGCCTGTGAATGAAAACCAGGCATAAGCCAGTGTCCAGGATTCGATAAAAATATAGTAGATAAGAATTATAAACGGCCCTAAAATGCCGATTGTCCCCAAATACTTGAATATACTCCGTTTTCCGACTGAATCAAAAATTCCTGGTGCTGTGCCGTGTCCGTCTGCACCGCCTTTTCTGCCAAGTGTCCACTCAACCCACATTAGCGGAATTCCTAATAAAATCAATGCCACGAAGTATGGAATCATAAATGCGCCGCCGCCGTTTAGAGTTGCTTTTGCGGGAAATCTCAAGAAATTTCCAAGACCTACCGCACTGCCTGCAACTGCCAGAATTACTCCAATTTTTGAACCCCACTGCTCTCTTCCCGCCATAACTCCTCCTTTTTTGAGACCTTTGCACAATACCAAATTCTACTACGAATGTTATTATACAAAGGTCTCATCCTATGTTATACCGGTCATACCTTTCTTTAAAAAATTTATTAAAAAGTGTATCAATGTATTTTTTTTCTCTTTCGCTAAGCTCGTCAGTTTCAAATAGAGATTTCACCGCATTTCTGGCTTTCTGAACAGTAATTCCATACTGTGCCGCAAGAAGAAAATAGGGATCATTGCGGAATCCTGACTGCTCAAATCCTGTCAGTGCGCCGGGGCCTCTTTTTTTGAGGTCAAATTCTGCGATTTTAAATCCGTCCTGGGTTGATTCCATAAATTTAAGTCTTTCCTCTGCTTTTTCCGAGATGCTTTTTCCTGAGATAAGTGCGCAGAAAGATTTGATTTTTCCTCTGCCGACTCTGCCGCGGAGCTGATGAAGCTGCGCCATGCCAAACCTCTCAGCATTTTCGATAACCATAAAAGATGCTTCAGGAATATCAACGCCAACCTCAACAACTACGGTTGAAACAAGAAGCCCTGCCTCTTTTGTCCTGAGCATTGTGATAATCCGCTCCTTTTCCTCTCCTTTCATCCGGCCGTGGAGAAGCTGAACTTTATCTTCAAGTTTTGCCTTAAATTCCTCAAAAACATTTGTAACATCAGTCAAAAGCAGCTTTTCCGATTCTTCAACAAGCGGGCAAACCCAGTAGCCGATTTTGCCGCTATTAACTATTTCTACAATATAATCAACAACTTTCTCTCTGTTCGGATTGGAAACAAACTTTGTTTTTATCGGGCTTCTGCCAGGCGGCATCTCGTTTAAAACAGAGATGTCAATTCCGCCATACATTGTCAGAGCAAGTGAACGGGGAATCGGTGTCGCACTGACAACCAGAGTGTCCGGCAGTTTTGCTTTGCTCATAAGCTCCATCCGCTGACTCACGCCGAAACGGTGCTGCTCATCAATTATAATAAATCCAAGGTGTTCCATCATTGAAAGATTCTCAAAAAGTGCGTGAGTTCCAATAATAATATCGGCGTTGTGAACTTCTTTGAGTCTTGTTTCCTTCTTTTTTCCGGTCAAGCCACCGGCAAGAAATTCTATTTTTAAATTGAGATGATTTGTGAATTTTGTAATACTTTCATAGTGTTGTCTTGCCAGAATTTCGGTTGGAGCCATAATTGCGACAGAAAAACCTGAAGCAACAACATCAAGTGCAGCAAGAAGCATTACAACTGTTTTGCCGCTTCCGACATCACCCTGCAAAAGTCTCGACATCGGCTCTTTTGAGCTTAGGTCTGCGCGGATTTCTTTTAAAACCCGCTGCTGTGCTGCTGTGAGTGGAAAAGGCAGATTCTCTTCTGTTGTTTTAGCTGCAGAACTATTTGTAATTACTGCTCTTTCTTTTGATAGTGCCAGCTCCCTGCGCTGTTTCCACGCGCCATACTGAAAGAAAAAAAGCTTGTCAAAAGCAATTCGTTGATGAAACAGAGTTTCTTTGCTCTCCAGAAGATCAAGCGGTGTCTCAATTGAGGGAAAGTGAAGATTTATCAGAGAAAAGACAAATTCCTGAAAATTGTAGCGATTTACAATAAAAGGAGGCAGCCAGTCGCCCGAAAAACGCATCAGCCTAAGGATTATCTCTCTCATTGCACGAAGAACAAAAAGCCTGCTAACACCTTGAATTTTATGGTAAACCGGCACAATTCCTGAAAGCAGCTCCTTCCACATTTCATCGTATTTAAATATCTCTGGATTTACAAATGAGGGGATAACCGATTTTCTGTTTATCTCGCCTGAAATAATTACCTCACTCCCTTCAGGGAACTGTTTTGAATAGGAATTGCCAACTTTCCCAAAAAAAGCGGCGGAAATTCGTTTCCCGTCAAAATTAAGATTCATATTCCACGGCGCTTTTGAGTGAGACGGTTTTTTCCACGAATCAATAGTGCCTGTAATTGTTGAGATTTCGCTATTTATCACTCCGGCGAAGGTGGTAGAAAGAGTTCTTGACTCATACTTTTCAGGAACCATTTCCATAACAAAATTAAACACTTTTGCCCCGATTTCCTTCTGGATTTTCTGGATTTGAACTTTGCTTAAAGGAATAACTGACGCTGCATCCTGATTTAGAAAAAAGGTTAGCTTTTCCGCTTCCTTGAGAAAGTGGTCGGTGCTGATAGATAAAATTCTGCTGACAGAATCAAAAACAAAAATAAATTCAATCCCTTTTTGCGATGAATGCCACGCCGGAAGAGAGGAGACTATCCGTGGCGGGAGAAGTTTTGTTTCTCCTTTTAAAATAAGGGCAATCTCTAGCGCGGAAAGATTGTGAACTTCTGCAAAGCTCCGTATTTCCTGAGCAATATCGTCAGATAAACTGAACATCGAGGATTTCGTATTTTTTCTTTCCTCTTGGCGTATCCACATCTACTTCATCGCCAGTGCTTCGCCCGATTAAAGAGGCTCCAACCGGACTTGTTACAGAGATTTTTCCAAGATTCAGGTCTGACTCGATTTCGCCGACAAGTTTGTAGGTAATTTCTTTATCTGTTTCTTCTTCATAAACAGTTACTGTTGCACCGAAAAGAACGCGATCTCCTTTCAGTTTTAGAGGATCAATAACCTCCGCATCAGCAACTATTCCTTCCAGATATTTGATGCGCGCTTCTATAATGCCTTGTCTCTCTTTTGCTGAGTGATATTCAGCATTTTCAGAAAGATCTCCATGTGATCGGGCAACAGCAATCCGTGCTGTAATTTCCAATCTTTCAACTTTTTTCAAGTGCTCAAGTTCTTTTTTTACAATGTTAAAACCATCAACTGTGATAGGGTATTTAGCCATAAAATAATCCTCCAAAGTTAGAGAAAAACGGTAGGGTATTTTATAAAACTATCCTTAATTTGCAAGTTATTGGTTAGGTATTATCGAAAAAAATATTGTGGCGGATTTTAAAGAAGTTTTCCCAGGGTTTAATGTCCGGAAGCGTGGCCTGAAGCTTTCTGGTGTGCAAATATTTTTCTGAAAACAAGTAAACCTATCGGAGTGATGATTGCCATTGCTCCAATCCATACCCAAACCATCGGATGGTCAGGATAGTTTGCAGCGATTTCTTTATTTGCGCCAACTGGAACATAAGCGTTGAGAAGAATACCTGACATTGGGCCTGCGATGAGTTTCGCGAGGAAAAACGGGAGGATAGCAAGAGCGAGGTAGGTTCCTTCTTTTCCTTTTGGTGCCATTTCAGCGGTAAACTGCATAAGTTTTGGCGACCAGATAGCCTCTCCGATTGTGAAAACTACAATAAAAAGGATGAAAACCCAGTAGAACGGATTAGGAGGATTTGCTGCAAGTGCGGTCATATCTGGATAGTTGCCTAAAAATTTAACAAAAACTATCTCGCCCAGAGCTGTTGTTGAGAGGAAGGCAAGTGCTTGCTGCGGGATAAGTACGATAAAACATGAGCCTGCAGAAACGATTGAACCGATAACAAGGAGTTTGTAGGATGAAATCTTTTTTGTGAAAAGAGCAAAAAGCGGAACAAGAAAAACAATGAGTGCTGGATTGATAACGCCGTAAATTGTACCGATTTTTGCGTCAAGTCCTAAAACTCTGAGCCCGTATTTCGGAAATGTGTAGTGGAACTGGAAAAACACCATTCTTACAAATATTGTGAGGGTAATAATGCCGAGGAAAATCCAAAAATATTTCTCGGAAATAACCGATTTAAGCATTTCAACAGTCTTTTTTGCTGCGCTTTTTACAGCTGCTAAGCCGCTTCCGTGGCTTGGTGTAGGATTAATGTGAAGATTTCCTTCATCATTAAGCTCGGCTCCGTTTCTAATAGGAATAAGGATGAAAAAGCCAACTGCGGTGAGGACAAATGCAAAAAAGATAAGCATCTGATAGGTTGAAAAATGGATGCCTAAAATTGCTGTACCGCCATTGTCATTTATGATTTTTCCGGCTGCATCTTTGATTGTGTATGCGGCTCTTACTTTATCAAAAAAGATTCCGCCCACAGCATAAGCCATGTTCATAATTACATAAAAAAGACCAAAACCTAACGCTGCTGATTCTTTTGTTGTGAATCTTTTGATTGCAACAGAAACAACAGGGCCGACAATAGCAAAACCAATTGCAAAAGGGACAAAGCCTGTGAAAAATAAAATCCACGGATTTGTGAGAAAACTCATGAAAAAACGGGCAATTAGGAGAAATATAACGCTAAAGAGAAGGGTTTTCTTTATGCCTATTGCATCAACAAGCGCACCCGTGAGCATCGCGACCATTGATAATCCGATTGACCAGGCCGTGACATAAAAGCCGGCATTAACATCGCTAAGTCCGCAATCCGCGGAAAGCCAGAGTGTTAGAGATGTGTTCTGCGCTGCATAAACAACATAGTTGATAAACATGTAAAGAAACAAAATCCACATGTCGCGGGGAGATGATTTCAGACCTTTGATGTAATTCCAGACAATTGCACAAAAAGCAATTCCGATACCTGTTCCGCCGACATAAACAATTAAATCTGCTAAGCTCATGATCACCTCAGAAAAATGTTAATACTACCAAAAACTAATACGGCAGAAGTATAATAGAAAAATGGGATAATTATCAAGAATTTTTATTGATTTGGGTTGTTCAAAGAGGAATTAGTCTACTTCATTTAACTAAAGTAGTTTTAAATGGGATAATCTGTTGACAGTACAGAGTTTTTTTAATAAAATAGCCTCGACTTAAAATAAAGGAATTTTGAAAATATGGTTATTCTCGAAAAATTAAAGATTTTAACAAAAATCACAGAGGCTCTTTCCAGCTTTTCTACGCATGATGAAATTTTTGATTTTATCCTTTCCAGCGTGAGAGCTATCTATGGTGTTGAATATGTTGCTATTTTAATGGTTGACAGAGGAACTCACCACCTCCAGATTGTCCGTTCATGTGGCTATCCAGAGGAACGACTCAGGAATGTGAAGATAAAAATTGGTGAAGGTGTTACCGGCAAAGTAGTTTTAAGAGGCAATCCAGTAATAGTTCACGATGTTTTTTCAGATCACGATTATGTGAGCGGAGATGACAGAGTTCGCTCTGAAATGGCGGTTCCTTTAAGAGTAAACAACAGAGTTGTTGGCGTCTTAAGTGTTGAATCTACTCAGGAAAAATACTTTTCCAATGATGATTTGGAGCTTTTTGCACTTTTTGCTGCGCAAGTTTCTGCTTTTATTTGTCACTTCAATCTCTACTCCTCGATGGACGCAACCTCCAAAACACTTGAAAGAAAAATCGAACAGCTTATGAATATCAATGCAGTTGCAAAAAACATTGTCTCAACTGTTTCACCAGACATGATTTTCAACAACATTCTTCAATCATTACGAAGTGTTGCACCTGAAGCAGACAGATTTGCTTTTCTAATGTTTGACCGTGAGGAAAAGTGCCTGATTGTTAAAAGTGCGATTGGTCACTGTGCCAATATTATTGATCAAATACGGGTTTTGCCGGGGCAGGGAATTACAGGCTCTTCCTTTACAATGAAGCAGTCGCTTATTGTTCACGATGTTTCGCTTGACTCCCGATTTTTGCGGTTCAACCTTGAAAATGTAGGTTCCGAGATGTCGCTTCCTTTAATTGTTAATGGCGATACACTTGGAATTATTGATATTGTCTCTTCCAAAAAGCATGCGTTTAAGTCAATAGAACAGGATTTTATGGATACTATTGTGAGCTTTGCCTCTGTTGCTATTGGCAATTCGCTCCTTTTTGAAGATAACAAACAGGCTTATTTTCAGACAATCAGCTGTCTGGCCGAGGCTCTTGATGCCAGAGATTCCTACACAAAAGGACATTCAGAGCGAGTGACAAGATACGCTCTTGAGATTGCCGGCAGGATGAATATTGCTGGCAGCGACTATGAGATTCTGAAATATGCCAGTATTTTGCATGACATAGGAAAAATCGGCATTGTTGATGATATTTTGCATAAAAAGTTCAAGCTTACAGAAGAAGAGTATGAAGTAATTAAATCACACCCTTCTTTTGGAGAAAAAATATTAAAGCCAGTCTCTTTTTTAAAAGAAATCCGGCAAATTGTGAGGCATCATCACGAAAAATTTGATGGAACCGGCTATCCAGAAGGTTTGACTGGTGAAAAAATCCCGCTTTTATCAAGAATTATTTCTGTCGCAGACTCTTTCGATGCAATGACAAGCTCGAGACCTTATCGCGACACAATTAGTTTTGAAGATGCAGTTACAGAGCTTCTGCAAAACCGCGGAACTCAGTTTGACCCTAATATTGTTGATGTTTTTGTTGATTATTGGAGAGGTTATGGATCAAGTACAACTCAGATTGCTCAAACAGCGGATAATTGCGCAGGCAGATAATCCCAACGGCAATGTAAGACGAATGGTTGCAATGGCAATCCGCGAACTCAATATCAGAGATGAAATAGTTTCGATTCTTAACAAATATCTTGTTGATAAGCAGTGGCAGGTAAGATTCGAGGCTGTCAGAACACTTAAATACACCAGCGCAGGCGACAAAGATTCTGCGATATCTTTTCTTGCACGCCGTCTTGGAATTGAGTATGGCGATTTAAGAGGCGGAATTCTGGCTATTTTAAGCGGCAATGTTACAACCGAAAAAGAAGGTGATGTCGCGAAAAAAGAGATTGTCGGCGAGGTGAAAAAAGAGATTGCAATAAGTATTGCCTGGCTAGATCACGCAATCCTTATTGATCCGCTTATGGCCGGACTTGCATCTGAAAACCCCAACATTCAGATTGCTGGCGCGGTTGGGCTTGGGAATGTTGGTCATCCAAAGGCTGTTCCAGAACTTGAAAAAGCGGCGACTAATTCTGCACTTGATTCAAAAGTGAGAAAAGCGGCGATTGTAAGTCTTGGAAAAATAAAGGAAAAAAATTCTTTCAATTCTCTTAAACAGCTTATTGATGATAAATCTGAAGATATCCGGAAAGAAGCTGTAATTGCTATAAATCACCTCAAACATGAAAATGCTCACGAGGTTTTCCTTAGAACTATTAAAGATTCAAGCCCCTCCGTCAGAGAAGTCAGCTGCATTGCTCTTGGAAATGTCAAAAAAAGAGAATACATAGAATATCTTTTTGACGCGTTAAAGGATTTGCAGCCAAATGTAAGAAAAGCTGCTGCTGAAGCTATTGGAAGCTGGCGTGAAATCGAGTCAATTCCATATCTTCTTGACCGGATGGATGATGGCAACGAATATGTACAAAACGAAATAGCTCTCGCATATCTCCGGTTTCCTAGAATTTTAGACAGACTTAATATAGAAGATTTTTTACTTGGAAAAACAACAATTGACCAGGAGGAAGTTGTAGATGAAGCGAATTGAAGATTTAGAAAACATCTTTTTTTTCGGTGAAAAACTCGTTGAAGATGAAAAATTTGAGCAAATCAGGGCATTTATAGACAAAACTGGCGTTATCCAGAGCCAGCCTCAAATTGCCAGAAAAATTATAGAACTAAGCAACAATGAAAATGTCATGATTACAGATATTGAAAAAATTGTAAGCTCAGATCCTGCAATAGCTGCAAAAATCCTTAAAATGGCAAATTCTTCATTCTATAAATTGACAAAAGAGGTCAGCTCAATTAAACGGGCAATCCTTATACTCGGCATTACCATGATTAAAGACATTGCGCTTTCAATAGCAATTCTTGATATGTTTAAAACAAAAAACAAAGGCATTCTGAGTGCACTTTGGGATCATGCGATTGCTGTTTCTATCGGCTCCAAGCTTCTTTCTGTTAATTATTCCGAGGACATAGATTCAGATGCCTGTTTTACTGTCGGCCTTTTGCATGATGTCGGCAAAATGCTTATGGCAAAAGAAGAAAAATATCTTAGCGTAACCAGAGCAATTGCTGAAGAAGGTGTTGAAAAAGCACTCGATATTGAGCGGGAACTCTATGGTTTTGATCATGCAGAACTTGGTGCAGTTATGGCAACAGTCTGGGATTTTACGCCGGAAATGTACTATATTATTCTCAACCATCATGACGCTGAAACACTTATCAATGTTGACAGATCCCTTATTTCCGTGCCGGAACAATATCTTTGGAATACAGCGATTGTCTCTGCGGCTGATACAGCTGCCCATTTTCACGGTTTTGGAACAGAAAAAAGAGATGTTCTTTCAGACGGAATAATTAAGTTCTTAAATTATCAGTCAAAAGAACATTTTACAGCAACATACCTTGAAGAATTCAAGCTTACATACTTTAGAGAAAAATCTATTTTTGATTAAGAATTAAGAGGTTGATATGACTATAAAAATAGGCGCTGTTGGTAGTGGAAGCTGGGGCACAGTTTTAGCCCAACTACTCGCAGGCAAAGGTTTTGATGTTACAATGTGGGCAAGAGAGCCTGAAATAGAAAAATCGGTGAATCAAAATCACGAAAACACAATGTTTCTCCCCGGCATAAAACTTCCGACAAATCTTGTTGCAACAAACAACCTTGAAGAAACAGTAAAAGATAAAGATGTTATTGTTGTTTCAACCCCGAGCCAGTATATAAGACTTGTGCTCGAACAGATGTCATACATGCTTAATCACGGTATTTTTATTGTTCTGGCATCAAAAGGGATAGAAAATGGAACGCTGAAACTTATGAATCAGGTTGCTGAAGATTCTTTGCCAGACTATATTCACAAAAACATATTTGTTTTATCCGGCCCCACATTTGCGAGAGAATTAGCAATGAAAGTGCCGTCTGCCGCAGTTGTAGCAAGCCATAACGCGGATGGACTGGCCTATATTCAGCAGCTTTTTGCCACACCTTTTTTCCGTACCTACACATCTCCAGATGTTGTTGGAGTTGAAGTTGGCGGTGCACTTAAAAATGTAATAGCAATAGCAGTCGGCATTCTTGAAGGTGCCGGACTTGGCAAAAACAGCCAGTCAGCAGTAATGACAAGAGCTATCGCAGAAATGACAAGACTTGTTGTTGCGCTGGGCGGAAATCCTTTTACAATCACAGGCTTATCGGGTCTTGGGGATATGATTCTAACCTGCACAGGCGATTTAAGCAGAAACAGACAAGTCGGAATCAGGCTTGGCAAAGGTGAGAAAATCAAAGACATCCTAAGCTCAATGACAATGGTTGCTGAAGGTGTCGAAACAAGCAAATCAGCCTATAATCTTTCAGAAAAAGTCGGAGTCTCAATGCCGATTGTCGAAGCAGTCTACAGAGTTATTCACGAAAACGCTGAAATAACCGAAACATTCACGGCACTTATGCACAGAAGCCTTAAAGGCGAAATCTATGGATATGGGATGTAATCTGCAGAAGATTCTCACAATGAAATTAGTTCGGGGTTTCCAGCCTTTTAAGAATTTCTTCAAGCTTCAGATAGCCTGAAAGTCCTGTCATTACCTCAACAATTTCGCCTTTATTAAAAAAAACCAAAGTTGGAACACCACGAATTCCAAGAGGTCCTAATATTTTACCCTCTTCATCCTGAGCTATATCAAACGCGCCGACTCTTACGCGACCATTAAAATCGGACGCAAATTTTGTAACAGTTTTGGCCATCTGTCTGCAAGGCATACAGGTATTTGAATAAAAATCAATAAGCACTGGAACCGGCGAATTCTGAACAGAAGGAACAAAATTTTCAACATTAAGCTCTACCGGAAGAATTCTCGGCTTTAACTTAAAAAGATCAAAAAAACCCATTGAAACCTCACTTATAATCAGTTAATAACAATCAAACTGCAGCCACCATTCTCATCAAGAGCGGTGCTTATATTATCGTCATTTATAATATTGTCAACATCTGAGAGAATATCTTTATCTGAGTAGAACGGCGCTATGCTATCTGCATCATTTTCATAGCACCCGTTTTCACACAATTTTTCAATAGCAGCTTTCGCATTTATCCGGCCATAACCAAAAAACAAACTATGACCGCTACTATCATAATCAGCCTCAGCCCCACCAATTTTATCAGTAGTTTCGGCAATAATTGTATAAATATCTTGCAAAGTAATAAGAGGATTCAGCCCAATTAAAAGCCCAACTACTCCAGAAACAACAGGTGCAGAAGCCGAAGTTCCGCAAAAAGATGAATCATAATTACCAATCATATAGCCTGATTCGCCCATAATATCTGTTGTCCAAACTCCGTCAATTGCAGCATTAATCCCAGGATCAAATATTGAGTCAGGATTCTGCTCACACGATGGAGCTGCAAAATCAAGCGTTGAGCCAAAATCGCTGTAAGATGCTTTTCTCCCGTTTTTTGAAACTGCTCCGACCGCAATCACAGAAGAATTAGAAGCGAAACCATCAAAAGACTCTTCACTACTTATGCTTTCATTTCCATTGCCAGCAGCAAAAATTATTGGAATTCCTTTCCCCTTTCGACCATTTTCCGCAATGTTTTTAATAAGTTTGCTCAAAGACTCCGGCAAAGCAAACGCGCCCGCTCTATCCGGAGGCCCCCAGCTGCAATTAATCACATCAGCCCCTGAATCGTACGCAAATTGAAAAGCGTCAAGCAAATCACTCGTAAGGGTAAGATCATTATTTAATTTTATCGGAATAATCATACAATCTGGACAAATCCCTGAAATACCAAGAGAGTTATCAGTCGCAGCAGCAATAATCCCGGAAACAGCAGTTCCGTGTGCGTCAGCATCATAAAAAGGGAGATTGTCTTTGTCCTTGGAATCATAACCTTCAATAAATTTAGCATTAAGATCTTCGTGCAGCAAATCAAATCCATTATCAATAACTGCTATTTTTACATTTTGCCCAAGCGAAAAGTTTCTGGTTTTGATAAAATTAAGTGCCGAAAGAATAGATGCACCGCCATTTTCAGAATCTTCAAAAACCCATTGATTGGAAAGAAAGGGATCATTAAAAATTGTTTTTTTGAACTCAAGAGGAATAACAACATCTGCCTCTGCCCATTTTGCCCCTTTTTTCACAAGGTCGGATGCAAGGACAAAAGGATCTGAATTAGCTTCCAGAATCCAATAAGCGGCTGTTTTTTTTATAATTTTCAGACCAGAAAAACTTCCTGCAGGCTCTACGATTATACGGCCAGCAGCTTCAACAATCTGATTATTTGAAGTTGTATGTTTCCAGAAATTAAAGCTTTTATCATTATTTTTAAAATTCCCGCCAAAAAGAGAACTGGCAAATAAAATCAGAAAAACAATCAGAAAAACTCTCATAAACCACCTAAAAAAAGAGGGCTCCGAAGAGCCCTCGTAAAAATCAAATCAACAGTTAAAACTATCTGCTGTAAAGATCTTCAAGAAGCCATGCTGCATGGTCATCCCAGAAATCAACAAAAGTATTAAGCTGTTTGATCGTTGTTTCGTAAACGCTAAGTTTAAAGTCACCTGCTGTTCCATTGATAAAAGCCTCTTTCTCGAGCTGAGCCTGTTTTACCAGCTTGTATGCAGGACTGTCTTTCATGTATTTATCTTCAAGATAAGTCTTTAACAATAGCTCACTGCCAAAAGATGCAAAATTTTGCTGTCTACAAACATCTTTTGTTTCTCCTGTACTTCTGCAATTATGATATTTCATCATATTCAATTTGTCGTCATCATCCATGTAATTTGATGCCATCTTTGTACGATAATAAACTGTACCGCTAGCATTTAAATACTCGACCTCATCAACATCAATTTCTCTATAATTTTTATATTCAGAAGCAGGTATTGGAAGTGAGTAGAATTTCATAACAACCTGTGTATCTGCAGAGGTATTCATTATGTTGAATATACCATAAAGAAGAGGGTACATTCTGTCAAAATAAATCCAGCCCGCATGAACAGGCACAAAAATATCGTTAGGATACTTCGCGTCTTTTGCCATTTCACACAAATTATAATTTTGACCAAGAGAGAATTTGATAGCTGCATCAACTGGAATTCCAGCTCTTAAATCTTCAGGCATAGCTGTTTTAGGATAAGCTTTTGGTGCCTTTGAAGCATCTTCATCTACAGCAGCAAATTTCAAGAAATCATCATTAAAAAGAGGGCAATAAATTTCTCCATTAACCTGCACGCTGCAGTATTTTGCAATCTTATCACCTGCCGCCTCTTTAAATCTCTTATCACTTGCATTAACAAGTCGTTGGCAGTAAGGTGAAAATGTCATAACAGAATCCTCTCCAGTTATGTCAGAAAGAATTGTAAACATAGTTCTTTCATAGTTGTATCCACCAAAAGTATCAAATGCATTCTGAAGACCATTTGCCATACTTTCTCTGCCATATTTACCACTTGGCCATCCCTGATTTGTGAGTGTGTAAAGAGCTACAGCTTTCTCAATCTCAAAGCCTCTTCTTGTAGCTTTTTCATAGTAAGTTTCAGGGTTGTCCTGAATATCAGATCTGTCTTTGTGATATCTTCCCATCATAACATCTGTTTTTGTTGAATTTATTTTCAAAAGCTGTGAGTGATAAGTTGGATCATCATAATACATTTCATACATAACATTTTCAGGATATGAAGCATCAATTCCGTATGATTTATAATATGTACCTTTTTTTGATTTTGTTGCAGCTCCGGCATCATTAAAAAGAGGTGTTCCTACATTCCAATAAACATCAACATCTGGTCTGTAGATTACATCATAAATAAGATAATTTACGCCCTGATATGAAGCCATGAGGTAATCAGCAGCTTTAAGTGGAGTTGTTTCCTGAAGATTGCCATCTTTATCAAGCCAATATTCCGCTCCATCACGAGCTCTTAACCACTCTTCAGCATAAGGATGATTCATTGTTTTTTCATATAAAGCGGCAAAATTTTCCCCTGAGTCTGCTTCTACTATATCATTAAATGCTCTATCCAATGTAGGCGCGTCAACTTCATACTGTTTATTCCAGCCCATAAATCTATCATTGTAGCTAAGGTCAAGACCATAATGTACAAACTTAAAGTTTTTGTAGTAGGTATCCATAATCATTCGCATAGCTTTTGAGCCTCTGAAATGACTATAAAGATCGTTTCCTCTTCTGAAGAATCTCAAGTAGTAGTACATCTCTTCCTGATCTCTCTGCTGACGAATCATATCGGACGCTTTATATCCAGCATCAAATCTCTGTGTAGCAGGCTCATCAAAAACCTTCTCATCTGAGTAGAAAAGATATTTGTGAACTGAAGCATCATCAATCAAATAGCGAGGCTTTTTAAGAAGAGCAGTGTTTCCAGCAGCATCTTTTATAGGAACGCCGCTAGCATATCTATCAATTGCATCAATAAATTTTGCATTCCAGATAGTTTTAGTGTCATCGCTAAAATCTTTAGGAGCATCAACAGTCTTAAGTTCACCCTTTTCATTAAGATATGAAACATTCT
>CAZISX010000040.1:1095-18404 GCA_964542005.1 uncultured Spirochaetales bacterium | reverse complement strand
AAGTAGCATCACGAAGTTTGTTGTCTTCAAATGCAATATTTCCGCCAGCATCTGTTACATACTGTTCAACTGAACGGCCATATACAAATTTGTAAGCAGCCTTATCATATTTACCCATGCCAACAGCGTGGATATAAGGCTCTCTCTGATAATCCATAATTGATGTATATGTGTAGTAATTCATAGGATCTACATCGCCTTTTTTGCCAGACTCAAAACCTTTTTTAAGCTGCCAGATATCTTCATTTATTGCAGAAAGTTTTTTGCTGACAAATCTTCTTTTTTCATAATCTTTCAGCAATGGTTTGCCATTCCAATTTTTCTCAAACTCTGCCTCTGCAACTGCCTGGGTAGTTTTAACTTTCTCTTTGATAGCAGCCTGCTGAGCAGGGTAATTTGATGAATGGAAATAAGCATCATGATAGTTTGTAATATCAGCTGAACCAATAAAGTTATGTCTAAGACCAAGAACATGGCCAAGTTCATGCTGAGCAACGCCTTTGTAAAGAAGTTTTTCTATTTCATAAGTAACTGCTGCAAGGAATGCATTATCATCTTTATACATTTCTCTTTTTTCCTGAAGGAATTTTATAAGAGCTCCATCAAGGAAATACTCTTCAAAATAGCATTCTCTATTGTTCATAGACTGCCATTTCAGTATTTCTGTAGCAAGAACATTTTCGCCATCAAGCCAGAATTTGAATCCTGTTTTTTCTTCATCTGTGTATGAACCAGCAATTGGATCAATCCAAGGGAAGAGAATTTTTTTAGCTGAATAAGGAACAAGATCTTTCTCAAACTTTGTGCCTTTGATAGCTGAAAAATCCCATTTATTCATTGCAGGACGATTCTGTTCTGCAACTTCACCGCCAACATCACTAGCACTATCATCAAGATTAAGGTCTGAATCAAGAGCTCCTGAGTATCTGTCGAAAGCATTTTTTGAAACCTTCATTTTGTTGGAAGCTGCATCTGGAGAACTATCCCAAACAAGTTTAGGTCTGTTTTCGTAGTCAGGGTGCATAAACTTCTCAAAATCCCATTTAACATCTTTATCATCTACAAGAACTCTAGCCATTTCAACAGCTCTGCTAACAACCCAGGCAAGAACGGAACCTGCAATATTTGCAGCGCCGCCAAGAGTCTGGCCTGTTTCATAGTTAATCGCCCAGCTAGCAACACCAAGAATACCAAATTCTGTTGGAGTATCTACCCAGTTAAGAACTGTAACAGTAGGATCTCCACCTGTATATTTCTGGCGAAGTTTTGGTTTGCCATTGAAAAGTTTACATGCTCTATCTGGTCCCATAACGCAAGCAGCGTCCGCAAGCTTATAGTCGCCTTCGCAGGCTCCATCTTTTACAAGAGTCCAATCTTCATAATAAGTAAGAGCTTCAGGGTTTTCTTCAGGTGTTTTAACACAAATACTGATAGCATTTTTCGCTCCGCCGAAAGCTTTGCCATCTCTTTTTGGAAGATATGCTTCAACCGGGTTTCTAACAAAAGCTGCCATAATGTTTTTATGTTTATCTTCTTCAACAAAAGATCCATCCCAAAGCTGAATTCTTGCTTCTGAATCAGGAATAAAACATTTATCAAAAAGTTGTTTTCTTACTTCTGCATTTGTAGTAAGAATTTCGTTTCCGCTTGTATCTTTTGTGTACCATTTTGGATCGATATACCAAGCATCGTTTCTTATTGTTTTGTCATTAACAGGTTTGAAGAAATCTCTGTCTGCCATGTTTGCAACATACCAATCTTCAAAATCACTTGGACTGCTGCCAGGATTCATTGCTGCATAACGAGCTGCAAGAAGAGCGTGGTTATTATCAATAACAATCGCACAATTTGCAGGCAACATTCTTTCTGGAGTTTCTGGTGAGTAGGAAAGAATAATTTTTTGCTGATATTTAACTTTAGCAAGACAGCTTGCTGGATCGGTTGCACATGTGAAATTCCATGTTGTACCATCTGACCAAGCTGTATTGTAGTAGTTTGCAAGAATATGATGATTTTTGTCTTTTAGACCAGATTCTGGATCATATCCTTTGAAATCTGATGTAAAAATTCCGAATTTTCTGAAAAGTTCATCCTGATATTCAAGCGGTCTGAAACCATTTTCTTTCGCACCAGTTTTAAATTTCCAGTCATCAGCAGTTTTGTCATAAGCTCTTTTTCCATAAACTTCTCTATCCATTTTCAGGAAGTAGTTACGGTAAGTAACTCTTGCTGGCTCTGTACTGATTCCATTCTCAAGATCTTCCATACTCCAGAATGGACCTTCAGGGTATTTAAGAAGATGTTCTGTACTGTAGAACTGAAACCAACCAACCTGTTTAGAATAACTACCTTTTTCATCCTTTACATCTAGCATATTTTTGTAGTTTTTTGGTTCAATATAAGTTCCATCATGGCTGTAGAACTCAAGATTCTCATAACCTTTAACACCAAGTCTTGCGAAAGGTGATCCGAAAGCTATGTGCCAGTTCCAATATTTAAAATTGAAATCGTGCATAACACTAGCAGACATATCTACCTGAAAATATTGTCTTTCATGCCAAGGTCTGTCCTGATTAATAGCAAGAACAGGTAAATCTTCTCCTGTTGTCGGATTTTCACTTGGAGTAATGTCATAATGCATAATAATAGGGTAAACAAGAATCGGAGTCTCATTTACAGAGGTCTCTTCATCTGTTGTTACAACTTCTCTCTTATCGTGAATATTGTACGCGATAAGGTACTGTTCTGTAATTTTCCATTTAATAATTGCGCCTTCGCTGCCTTCTCCAATATAAGTGTAGTCAGCGGTGTAAGGAATATCGACAACAGTCTTTCTAAAGAAAAACTCTCCGTCGAACAGTTGTTTATCCAGAGCAAGCTCTGGAGTTTTGTCCACTGCCTTACGCTCGGTAGCACATGACACCATTATCATGATTGCTACAAAGGCAAGAGCAAGTGAAGTAGCTCTTTTAAAGTAACTCATTCAATCACCTCCTAAAAAAGTGTTAGAAACTATAATTATAACCCAATTCAAACGATATTACTGTATATGCAGGCTCAAACGGCTTTAACTCGTCTTTTCCGTAGTTTCCGTATTTATTATATTTTCCCTGAGTTGCAGCACTTAATCCAAAGCTAAAATCTTTGTATGAGTAGCCTCCATTAACAACATAAGTGTGCATTAATCTATATTCGTCATATTTTGCACCATTGACATCTTCTATTTTGCTGGAATTATAACTTGCAGCCCAAGATTGGCCAAATACAAATCCTAAAGAAAAATCCTTATACATAAATGTTGCAGAGATACCATCATTAAAACTATGACTTCCAAAATAATAATATAAAAGATCATTCGTGTTTTTATCAAACTCAGCATCGTTTTCTGAATAATTATAGGAATATCCACCAACAAGATCAATTTTTAAAGAGAAGTTTTTTGCCAACTTAAATGATCGTGAAATCAGAAGACCACCAATAACTCCACCATAAACTTTGCGCTGCTGCCATTCATATTTGGATGTTATGCTACATCCCAACTTTAAATTAGGAGTGATAGATATCCCTCCTGGAACTTTAAACGCGCGACTTGCAGTAAATGACAAAGGAGTACCATCTACAAGATAGGCATCTGCGTCATTTGTTGTTCCGTCAGGATTTATCTGTGTTCTGTCATAGTCGAGACTGTAGCTCAGACCACCGGACAAACCAAGATTAATCTCTCCAGGAACTTTTGCACCAGCAGAAAGACCAAGCCCATAGGAAAAACTTTTTCTCTCTTTTGCCAAATTATGAGATCCGCTCTGGCTAAGACCAAGGCTGTATTTCCTTTTTGCCTTTTCTTTAGCTTCTGCATCGCCTTCATCTCCCTCTTCTTCCTTCTTCTCTTCATCTGCTTTCACATCAACTTTTGGAGCTGGCTGGGCAGAAGGCTGTTCTTCCTTTTTTTCCTCTTTCTTTTCTTCTTCTTTTTTCTCGTCCTTCTTTGCATCTTTTTCTGGAGCAGATGCTGTTTCACCATCAAGCTCGGCTTGAGCTTTGTCGGCGTTGTCCTTTGCATCTTTATCCGATTTGCTCTCTTCAGCAAAAAGCGGAGCAGCGAACGCAAGGATAAAAGCTGTTAAAAAAATACTAGCCCACTTCAAAAGCGCCTCCTTAAAAAAATATATAAATACCTACTGCCGTTATTTGGAACAAAAAATATGCCCTAAACTTTATCAATCATTCTCCCATTGTCAAACTTTTTTTGAACAATGTTCTCTCGCGAAATATTCTTAGCAATATCTGTTCCGAACTTTTTTTTTCAATAAATACAACCACATAGCATCAAGGCTGTTTTTGACAGAGTTTTTGTTCTTTGTTTTTATTTTTAACAATTATAGTGTGTTAGGTTGAAATAGTTAAAAAGATTCAAAATCACTCGCCTCAAACACCGTTTTTCTCGTATATGCAAACTTTGTCATTACAGATTTTAGCTCTCTGACATTACCAGGCCAATCATAAGAGAGAATTTTCTCCTCAGCTGAAGGGGTAAACTCAATGTTTTTTCCTGTCAGCGTATAGCCAAGATATTTTGCCATAGAAATGATGTCCTGTTTTCTTTCACGCAGTGGCGGAATAATCAGCTGCAAAGTCGAAAGTCTGTAATAAAGATCTTTTCTGAAAGTACCCTTTTCAACCTCGGAAAGAAGATTTTTATTTGTCGCAACAATTACCATTATATCAACTTTTCGGCCAGAGCCCTCTTCGCCAACCCGTTTGATTTTCCAATCTTCAAGAACTCGGAGAAGTTTTGACTGGAGATGAAGAGGCATATCACCGATTTCATCAAGGAAAAGAGTTCCTTTGTCAGCCATAAGAAAAGCCCCTTCCCGCTCTTCCGCACCAGTAAAACCCCCTTTTTTTGTTCCAAAAAGCTCGCTTTCCGCAAGTTCATGGGGAATTGCAGCAGCATTAAATGTAATAAAAGCACCGGTTCTTGCGCTTATTTTATGGGTATATTCAGCAAAAATCTCTTTACCTACTCCGCTTTCTCCATTCAAAAAGATTATCGGGTGTGAGTTGAAAAGCTCTTTTTGAAAAACCCACTGCTCCAGTCGTTCAAAGTAGGGAGTTAAAGAACCTCTGAAAAAAGATTCCAGCGACTGCTCATGCTCAAGCGAAATCCCGAGTTTATAGCGGCCTGCAAGCAAAAACTCGTATCTGCCATGTTTTAAAACACAGTTTTCAATCTTCACTCCATTTGCAAAAACACCGTTTTTCCCTTTATTCCAGAGAAAAAGCCCCTCTTTTTTCATAATAATCTGAAGGTGCATTGTACTTATTTCCGGGTGTGCCATAATTATATCTGCATTTTTGCGGCCGACAGTAATTTCTTTACCCTCTGAAAATGGAGTTTTCCACAATTTTCCTTCGCACTCAAAAGCAACAGTGTCATAACTCTCTTCGAGTTGGTCAATCACAATAGTTCCGCCTCTGGCATATTCTGTATTTTGAGTTCTTTCGTAGTCAATGTTGGAGTTGTATGAGAGAAAAAAGGAAAAATCTTTAACAGAAAGGGTTGAATTACTTCCGAAAACATCGCCCTCCGCAACCTCTTTATTTTCACAGAAAAAACCTTTTGTGGCAGGATATAAAATCCAGCCATACTGCTTGCTCGCAAAATCAAATTCTTTTCTGAGGCTTATCTCATAGCCTTTCATATCGGAAGGAAATAAAATATCACCCTCTGAGCCGCCAATTGTTATAACTTTTTTTGCACTGTTAATATAAAAGGAAAAAAGATGAGAATTGTTCCTGTAAATCAGAAGATACATATCTAACCTATTAATAATATTAAAAACAAACGCTATTATAGTATGGAAGAGAGGTCAAAATGCAAATATTTATACGATTTTTGCATCAACTATTGAAAGAATTTCATTTGTTCCTGCATCGAGAGTAGAAAGGATTTCATTCATTTCTTTGATAACCCGAAACTTAAACTCATCATCACCGGTAAAAGATTTGATATTTATCCTGACATTTAAAGCCGCAGCTTTAACACCGGCAACAATCAAAAGAGCTCCAACGCCAGCGTCTGAAACAGCGTTTTCATTGCCGTTTTCCGCAACAATTTTCATGTTTTTGCAAAGAGAGGCAATCTCTTTCATAACTGTTAAAGGGACTGTAATCGCAAATTTTGCAGCTTCGAGATCTGCTTTCTGTGCTTTTGCAATAGCATCCGCATCGCCACCTTTTTCAGCCTTCTTTTTTCCGCTCATTGCAGCCATCATCATGTTGAAAGCTTTTGTGTCTTCATCAATAAGTTTAATGAGCGTATTCTTTTTAAGCTGCATCTCTTTTGCAACTTTATTCATAGCTTCATTGTGTTTTGTATAGCCTTTTTTGCCGAAAGTAAGATTTGCAACCATCGAACCAAGTGATGCCGCAATTGAACCGGCAAGAGCCGCAACACTGCCGCCGCCAGGAGCCGGAGAATCAGAAGCAAGAAGATCGTTGAATTCTGAAACTGTTAAATCTGCGAGTCCTTTCTCTTCTTTTATAAGGTTTTCAATAATCTTTTCATCAGGATTGAAGCTTGCCGCGTCATTTAATCCGAGAGACTGAATCGCTATTTTGATAAGTTCGTTATCAGACTGCCCAGCACATGAACCCTGTTTTTCGAGATAGTGGACGCCAGCCTCGATTAAAGCCTGTTTTGGAACAACACCAACAATCTCGCTGCCAGTTACACGGAGTCCGTTTTCTCTTGCAAGTTCGCTCAACTCATCAAAAACATGGTGCATTGATGTAACATTGTAATTAGTCAGATTTATTGAGATTTGAGCTCTTTTGTAATCATCAACATACCAGCCGATAGCTTTGCAGTTTTTGAATTTTCCGGGCATCATAATTTTTTCGCCCTTTTCATCTTTCATTATCTTACCGTCAGCATCTTTTTTCGGATAACCCTGCTCACGGATAATAAGAGCTAAATCATTAGCTTTTTTCTTGTCAACAGTATTAAGATTTACATTGTATGCAATAAGAAATTCTCTTGCACCAACAGCTGTCGCGCCAACAAGCGGCCTCATCATAGCAGGGCCAGCATCAGGCATCCACTCGGAATCTTTAAGCTTTTCCTCAAGACCTTCGTATTCGCCGCTACGGACATTTGCAAGATTTTTTCTGACAGGCCTTGTTGCAGCATATTCATAAAAATAGACAGGATAATCAAGCTCTTCGCCAAGTCTCTTACCCAAATCTCTAGCAATTTCAACGCAATCGTCCATAGTCACGCCGCTAACCGGAATAATCGGGCAAACATCGCAGGCACCAAAACGGGGATGCGCGCCTTTATGAACTCTCATATCAATAAGTTCGTGCGATTTTTTAACAGCATTAAAAGCAGCCTCTTTTACAGCTTCAGGCTCACCGACAAAAGTCACAACTGTTCTGTTTGTGTCATATCCGGGATCAACATCAAGAAGTTTTACACCTTTGACTTTCTTAATTTCAGCAGTAATCTGCTCAATAATCTGCATATTTCTCCCTTCGCTGAAATTAGGCACACATTCAACTATTCTGGACATTTTTTCCTCCTGTTTATTAAAGAATTAGACAATAACGGTAGAGATTACAATTTAGAAAAATGTATGTCAAGAAAACAGAATAACCAAGTGGAAAGAGAGAGATTCAAGAGGTGTTAAAAGCACAATTACGGATTATAATTTCTAGGCACAATATCAAGAGCAGTCAGCTCCGGCGTCTCTTTTCCAGTCTGCAACGCATTCATTTCCTTAAATTTTCGGGCAGTTACAAGAACTCTTGACTCCATAGAACTCAGAGTGCTGTTGTATGATGAAACAGCTTTGTGAAGATTTTTTCCAAGATCGCCGAAATGGTCGCCCATCACACAGATTCTTTCGTAAAGTTCTTTACCTAATTCGCTGATTTTTTTGGCATTTTCAGCAAGATTTTCCTGCCGCCAGCCATAAGCGACAGCTCTTAAAAGCGCAATTAATGTAGTCGGCGTTGCAAGAATAACATTTTTATCAACACCAGCTTCAATTAAAGATGGCTCTACTTCAACAGCTGCATAGAAAAAATTTTCACCGGGAAGAAAAAGAACAACAAATTCAGGCGATGGCTGGAACTGATTCCAGTAAGATTTTTGACCAAGCTTTATAATCTGCTCCCGAACCTGTCTTGCATGATTCTGGAGATGAATCTTTTTCTTGGCATCATCTTTTTCTTCGATTGAATTCAGATAGGCAAAAATCGGTGTTTTTGCATCAACAACAATATTTTTTCCGCCCGGAAGCCTTACTATCATATCTGGCCGCTGAGATTTTTCATCAAGTTCTGCGTGTTGCTGCTCAAAAAAATCGCAGTGATCAACCATTCCAGCCATTTCAACAACTCTTTTAAGCTGAATTTCACCCCATCTGCCACGGACAGATGGTGCTTTCAGCGCATTTACAAGATTCTGAGTTTCCTGCCGAAGCTCTTTCTGACCATCCAGAAGATATTTTACCTGAGTATGAATTGCTTCATAAGCACCATGTCTGCTTTTCTCAATAAGCTGAATTTGCTCATTAAATTTAGAGATTGACTCAGAAACCGGCTTTATCATAGAATCTATCGCAACAGCTCTTTTTTCAAGATCGTTTTTAGCCGACTCGCTTGCTTTTTCCATAGTAATTTTAGCAAGTTCCATAAATGATTGTGAATTGTTTTTAAGAGCATCGGAAGCAAGTGCTTTAAATGAATCGCGCAGAGATTCCTCTGCTTTGTTAAGAACTTCAAGCTGCGCTGCAGATTTCTGCCGTTCATGGAGGATAGTCGAATTAAGTGAGGCGCACTCGTTTTTTGCAGATAAAAAATCATTCCTTAAATTTATAATCTCACTATTTTTATCTTCCAGCGATTTATCTTTATCCAAAAGCACTGATTCTTTTGAAGAAACTCTTTCATTTAGAACAGCAATCTCGTTTTTTAAAGTTGAAACCTCTTTTGAATTGCGTGCTTTTAAAACAATATAAACAAAAATACCGGAAAAAATCGCACCGCCGAACAATGATAAAACAATAATTATAACCACAAAAACCTCCCTTATAAACCAGCTCAGTATATAAATTCTCTCTTGCGTCTGCAAATAAAATAATAAATTCACTTGAGAAGCCGGAAACAGTGCATATATAGTTAGCTGTACTTTTTTTGAGGTGATTTATGCAGCTTATTTTTGACAGCACAGAAATGGAGTATTTTCCGGTAAGATTCAGAGCTCCGAGAAGAAGACTTGACCGGTGGATAACTGTTTTAAATTCCAAAGGAATTTCAAACAAAACGGAAAAAGATTCTTTTGGATGGTTTCTCCTTGTTCCAGAAAACATGGTTGCTGCCGCTGAGCTTGAAATTGAGCTTTATGAAAAAGAAAATATTCCACCTCCTCCCGAACCAGAAAAACTTGTTTTTACCGTGAACAAAGCACTTTTTCTTATTGTCCCGATTCTTCTCGTTGCTTTTCATCTTTATGCAGGATACACAGATCATCCATACAACTGGCTTGACCACGGACGCACATCCGCCGAACTAATCGTAAAAGGTGAGTGGTGGCGCGCAGTTACGGCATTAACGCTTCACGGAGACATCAAACATGTTCTTTCAAATGCAGTGCTCGGAAGCATTATAATTTATGGACTTGCGAGACTAATCGGCCCCGGCATGGCGTGGACACTTACCCTTTTCTCAGGTTTTGCAGGCAACATGCTAAATGCTTATTTTTATGAATTATTTCACAATTCAATTGGCGCATCAACCGCAGTTTTTGGAGCAATCGGCGTAATTGGTGCTATACAATTTTTTAGCAAATTCAGATACCGCCGGATTAAAGCATGGGTTCCATTTGCTGCAGCTCTTGGGCTTTTAGCAGCACTTGGGTCAAGCGAAACAACAGACATAATGGCACACTTTTTTGGATTTGCAAGCGGCACTTTTGCCGGATTTGTTTTCGGATTTCTTTTTAGAGGAATAGAGCTGCCTGGCAAATTTACCCAAGCGGCTGCATCTTTTTTTGCACTTGCAATTATAATAATATCGTGGGGAATATCTTTCGGATTCTAAAGCTAGAACTCTTTGATTACTTTGACATTTTCTTTAGCCTGAACACTTACCGGGAAGGTCTTGTCTATGTTGAATTTCTGATTCACAAACTTGACCTTATGATCACCGGCAGAAACAGAATAATTGAAAATAGGCGTTGCCTTAATAAAAACGCCATCAATATAAACATTTGTCCAAGGCTTGCTGTTAATGCTTAATGTTCCGGAATCTTCCTTGGAAAGAGATTTGACCTCTTTTTTAGGCTGAGGTCTATCACCGCCGCGAGGGGTTGGATTTACCGCCTCTTTTCTTTCTTTTTGAGGAGCTGCGCCTCTCATTGTCTTCATAACAAAACTGAGTTCCCTGCTTGTATTTGCTGCAAGTTTACCAATATTCTGCTCAACAGGAAGAAACCCTTCTCGTTCAATTCTGACAGTAATGTCAACCCCAACAGGCACATTTAAAACAGCTGGAGTTGTTTCGTGGCTATCCTGATCATCAATAAATATTTTTGCACCTTCCGGATCTGATTTTACAGTAACAATTGTTTTCAACTCGCCAATCTTGAACATCTTAACAACTTTGCTTGTTGACTTACCTTTAGTAATAACAATTGTCTCTTCATGGGTTATGTAGCCCTGTTTTGACAATTTTATAATGTGCTCACCAGGCAGCAAATCAATCGGAGCACAAGGAGTTTCACATCTTTTATGCGACATTGAGCCTTCATCTACATTTACAAGAGTCTGCGGTACTGTTGAATCTATCAGCAGTTTTGCCAATTCATTCTGGCCTTGAATAATAGGAATAAGAAAATAACTGCCGGCAGCAACAATTCCTATAAATAAAAGAGTTAAAAGTGCTTTTAAAATAAAAGAACCTTTTTTCTTCTTAACACTTGGCTCAATATTCTCAGGAGAATCACTACCATGATTTGTATGATGACCTGAAGTCATGCTTTTGGGAATCTCAAGCTTGTTGAATTTCTCAAGTTTTTCAGAATCTTCCTCAATCTCATCTGCAAAAAATTCAGCCATAAAAGCCATCATATCCTGACGGTCAAACTTAACATTTGTGCTGAAAATAAATCTTTTAAGGTCTTCGCCGAAATCACTAGCCCACTGATATCTCTCGTCTCTATCTTTTGCGAGGGCTTTGAGAACAATTCTGTCCATCTCTTCTGTAATTTTGCTGTTGAAAACAGATGGCGGCGGAACCTCCGCTTTTCTGATTTTTTCTAAAGTTTCAACATCATTTTTCCCGAGAAAAAGTCTTTTCCCGGTCAGCATCTCATAAAGAACAACTCCAAGCGAAAAAATATCGGAACGGCGGTCAATCGGTTGACCCGTAACCTGTTCCGGCGACATATAGCTGAATTTTCCTTTAAGCATTCCTGCCTGAGTTTTCGTTGACTTTGATTTAGCCTTAGCAATACCAAAATCAATGAGCTTCACATTGCCTTCATAGGAAACAATCATGTTTTGAGGAGAAATATCGCGGTGAACAATGTTGATTGGCTGCATCTTGTCATTTGTTTTGCGGTGAGCATAATCAAGACCATCACAAACCTGCGAAACAATATATGCACACTGCTCTACAGACATAAGAAGCTCAACTTTTTTCAGTCTTTTTCTTATAGTTTTAAGATCTTTACCATGAACAAGTTCCATCGCAATAAAAAATGCATCATCAATTTTACCAAGCTCAAGAATCTGAACAATATTTGGATGACTCAGCTGAACAGCTATCTTTGCCTCATCAATAAACATTCTTATAAATTCAGCATCTTCCGCAACTTCAGGAAGAATCTTCTTTATTGCAACAATCTTTTCAAAACCCTCAACACCAAACATTTTAGCTCTAAAAACCTCAGCCATACCGCCAACATTGATAAGCTCTAAAAGATAGTATTTACCGAAAAGCCTTGGCAGTTTGTAATTAACGCCGGTGTTTATTGTATTGTTTTCTGAACTCACAGTTTCAACTCTTAAATACATTTAATAATATTTGACATTTTAATATAGTGTCTGGTCTCTTTTATGTCAATTTTTTAGCCAACCGAAATCACTCTAATTGAGGAATTTTAATAAATTCATGGAAAAAACATCGACAGGTGTATATTTGACAAAATCCAAAAAAAATATAGATTTAAAAAGCTGGAAACATTCTTAGGCACAAGATGGGAAAGCTCAGAAATAACAAAACAAAAGAAGAAGCACGACGGATAATTTTAAGGGGAACACTTGAGCTTGTCGGCGAATATGGTCTGCAAAAATTTTCAACCAGAGCGTTGGCCTCAAAACTTCAGATGTCTTCTGCAAATCTTTACCATCATTTTCAAAATATGGAAGAGATTCTGGTTGATGCCACTATTTATTTTTTTGATGAGGTAAGAGAGGCTGCTCTTCCAAAAGAATACGATGGACTTGAGGATTTTTATATCCAGCTTGAAACAAGCGTTGTCTATTTTTTTGAGAACAACAAAGCTTTTACAAGAGGATATGTTATTATTTCAGGAAGTTATGGAAATGATGAAGGATACCAGAAAAAGCTTTTACAAAAATATCAGCAGAATATAGAAAGCACTGAAGTAATTATTCGGAAAATGCTTCCCGCAAATATTTCAGAAGAGGATGCTGAGGATTTTATTCTTGGGCTTGTTCTTCTTCGCGAAGGAATTCACCAGCTTGTTGTTGCAGATACTTTGAAAGATTCTTATTTAAGAATATGGAGAAGAATGGTCAAAATGATGATAAAAGAAATTGTTGAAAAATATTAGAGAGGAAGGCAAATATCATAGGTGCTGGCTGTAGGATTCAGATCTGCGCCTCCAGCAAGAGAAATATCACATCGTTTTCCCTCAGAAAACACGACATTATCAAGATCAAGAGTTGCATTTTCATCAAGCCAAAGCTGTCCATAAGTACCAGATGTTCCTCCGCCGTGCATAATATCTGTGTAGCTGAAAGAATTTGCTGCGCCGGAAGTTGCATAAATTTCAATATAAGACCAGTCACCTTCGGCAGGAGATGCTTTTGAGCTCATTATTTTGATGCGATTATCAACCGTGCCGGAAAGGGTGAGTGTTCCACTCTCCAGTACAGTTATTCCCTTGTCAGGCAGCATATAAAAATGGATTCCTTCCTCAACTTCAAGAGGCTCTTTTATGTATAGATCCGCAATTTTAAAATGAATTCCAATATTTTTCCAGTAAGCATTTGTTTTTACATCTCCGCCATAAACAGAAACAAAATTGTTTGCTGTATTTGTAACAACAACAGGGCTGAAATGTCTAATATTTTCAGGATAGGTACTAATTGGATATCCGCCCAAATCATCAAAAGAGTTATTTGTAAATGCTTTTACCTGCACATCATCTTCAAACATAATTCCATTATTGAGAATGTGTCTGAACACAGTGTTTTTTATTGATATTGAAGTGCTATCTTCAATCCAAAGGGAACCGTAAGAATCACCTTTTGCATACTCAATTACCGTATATTCCAACGAATTGTCGGCCGAAGAGGTATTGTAAAAATCAATTCTTGACCAATCGCCTTTTGTAGGAACTGGCTTTGATGAAGTAAATGTTACAAGGCAGTCAGCCTCTCCTTTTGTTATGAGAGAGCCGCTGTCTTTAACTGTAATTTCAGCATTATTATTCATTTTCAGCGTTGTGCATTTTTCGATTGTGAGAGGTGCTTTAATAAATAAAGTTTCAGTTTCATAAGGAACTGAAAGATTTTTCCATGTTCCTGCGGTTTCAACATTTCCTGAAATAACTTTTACCGCAGCTTTTGGCGTATTTGTTACAACAATAGGGGAAATAGATTTTATGTTTTCAGGAAAAATCTTTATTGGGTAACCCGTTAAATCATCAAAGGAATTTCCTGAAAATTTTGGAATAATTGCACCGTTTTCAAACATAATTGCACTTTCCGAGATATGTTTAAAAGAAGTATTTTCAAAAGCAGCTTCAGCATCTGCTTCAACCCAGACTACACCATAATTTGGATATCCAGCATATTCAAAAACAGTGTATTTAAAGCTGTTTCCTCCGGAAGCACTATTTTCTATCTCAATTCCTGTCCAGTCTCCTTTTGCAGGCGTTGTTTTTTCTGAAGTGAAAACAACCTGACATTCAGAAGTTCCCTCAGTTTTAATTGAACCATTGTCGGAAACAACAATTCTGGCACTTTTCCCCATCTTTATTTTTGCACAATTTCCAATCGTAAGAGCAGCTTTAACATACAAAGTTCCTCGAATTATTGAGTCTTTTGTGATAGCAAGAGGGCTGACTATTTCCTGATTGTCATAAATTACAATTTCAACAGCATCTTCATCTGTAATTATTTCAGCATCAGGCATTGTGTCAGGAGTTAAATCCTCATCCCCAGCAGAATCAACATCATTTTCATCAACTGTTGCTTCAGTGTCCGGCGCTGAATCAGGAACCACATCTTCATCAACAGCAGAATCAGAGTCTGCAACCTTGTCTAAATCACTATCCGTAGTTTTTTTCTTTGCATCATCGCCGCAACCTGTAAAAGCTGCCATAAGAAGAATGGAAAGAATAATTAAAAAGGATTTTTTCATTGATTTGCCCCTTAAAAAAGTTAATAAACCGTCATTTTTGATTCGTTGTGATTTACCTTTACACGACATGTTAGAGAATTGCAAGTTTTTTTTCTTAACTTGCCAAAATCAAATAGCTCCGCAATCTGTCATAATCTTGTGTTTTTACTTGCATTCTGTTATAGTCTGCCGTTTTTTAACTTTCAGGTGGCTAGAATGAAATATATTTTACTTGTTATCATTAGTTTTTGGTTTGCAATACTTTGCGCTGAAGAAAATACTTACACTATTTCAATTATGGGGCATGAAGTTGGCGAATCAACAGAACTTTGGGAAAAAATAGAGACAGGGAACCGCTGTATAATGAGACTTACAAGCACAACCTCTCTTAAAATTGCAAGAGGCCAGAATGTCATGAATATTAAGACAAAATCTATATCTGATGCACTTTGCGACACCTTTTTCCCTCTCTCATTTTACTCAGAATCCAACGAAGCCGGAGTTTCCACCATAATTAAAGCAGTTCCCAAAAACAACAACAAGCTTCTGGTTTTAATTGAAAGAGGTGGGACAAAAGAAGAAAGAGAAACTGAGCTTCCCAAAGATACTGTTTTTTTTGGCATGATTTTTAAAAAATATACAGAAGCCGATTTTCTTAAAAAAAAGAATGCAAAAGTTTTATCAGAAGAGAGCCTTCTTGTCAGGAATCTTGACTGGACTGCTCAAAAAGAGGGTGCCGAGCTGAAAATAAACATGAATTTTCAGGGACTTCCAATATTTTCCATCAGCGAGAACAACATAATAACATACACCTCTGTTCAGAACGGAGTTATGACCTCTGCATTAAAAGGGAAAAAGATAAGCAAAGAAAATCTTCAGAGCAAAGATATTCTGTTCCAGACCTCAATCCAAAACAAAGGAAAAGAAATAGCAAATCCCAGAAATCAAAGAGAAGTTACATATAATATTTCCGGTAATATTGGTGCTATTCCCGAAAGCTGCCGTCAGAAAGTTGTAAAAAACAACACATCGGCAGTAATCTCAATTTTAAACAGCAAATCATGCTCCGAGCAGATTATTGAATCTAAATACACCGCAGGCAATGTTTACGAAAACAAAGATGCACCTGAAATCAAAAAAATATCAGAAAAATGGGCAGCTATTGAAAGAAAAAAAGCAGTTAAGAATGCTGTTTCATTTGTTTTTTCCTACATAAAAGATAAAAACTATAAATACGGCAACCTCTCTGCAACAGAAGTTCTCAAAAACCAGTCCGGCGACTGCACAGAACATGCAACACTTCTTTCTGCTCTTTTAAAATCTATAAATATTCCGACCAGAATGGTTTACGGACTTATACTTAGCGAAGATGGACGATTTTATTTTCATAACTGGAATGAAGTTTATTGGGATGGCGGCTGGCATCAGGTTGACTCATCTTTTAATCAGATTGAGGCAGATTCATCAAGAATAACACTCAACTATGCAGAAAACAACGGCGCAGATTCGGAAAACATTTCAATTGCAATCATAAAGCTTATACAAAACATTAAAATATCAGTAAAGTAGGGATAAAATGAAAAAACCATGGTTCCTGACCGCAGCACTGGAAGGCAGCGAATGTCAGGAAAGAGCAGATGCTCTTTTTAAAAAAGAAAGTCTTGAAAAGAAACAATTTGCAAATTTCGATGTTTTTTTTGCGTCAAACAACGAAGAGAGAGAATTTCTGTCACACAAAATACCGCCTCATGTTATGATTGTTGACAAAGAAGAACCAATTGAATTAATTGAACAAAAACTCTATGAATTCTCGGGCAAAGATTTTTTGAGCAGAATAGGACATGATATCATAAACCTGATTTCACCATTAATAGATTATCAGTATCTATCAGAAGATATTATCAAAAAAAGGATAGATAAAGGAAGTCTTCTTGGTCAGCAGATTAACATTATCGGCCACATTCTTCAGAAAGACATGGATACTAAAGAAAAATCAGATTCACTTGATTTTATCTCGAACTTCAAGGCTTTAGCCAGAAAATCGGGAATAGAAGTTGAGATAACAGAAAGTGGTGAGTCCGGCCATTTTGAAATGCCGACTGAAAAAATTATGTTTTCTGTAGTACGGGAAATTATTTCCAACCTAACGCTTCATTCTGCAGGAGAAAACAGAGTTTTTATAGAAAAAGAACAAAAAACAATAGTTATAATGAACAGAACGACCTATGAATTTACATGTGAAAAACCAATGGCAGTTTTAAGAAGACCTTTTTATCGCCAGGGAAACAACTCCGGCAACGGACTAGGACTTTTTATACTTTCAATATCTTCGGTTTTAGGAGGTTTCAAGTGGCATCTTTCGGTAGAAAACAACTGCTTTTATTTGTATCTCTTTTTCTGATTTCTCTACTAAACGCGAGCGAGCAAAGAGAAATCTCGGAAGATTTTTTGCGGTCTAACGCATCAACATCAGACATGCAAAACAACGCAAAAGGAGGCAATGCAGTTATCTCAACAATTGGCCATTTTACAACAAACCCTTCTTATGGCTTGATAAGCAAGCGATATTCAATAAGCGGACTCTATTCGCACGATCCGTTAAACTGGGGAGTTGCAATCTATGACAGCAAAACATCGAAGCTTGGCGG
>CAZISX010000040.1:0-1085 GCA_964542005.1 uncultured Spirochaetales bacterium | reverse complement strand
TTCAGATCAGATTCAGACAAATTCAAGCAGGTAAAACTAAATTTTGCGATTCCTTTTGGCGACATGGTTTTTTCAGGCATCAATTTTCACTACTTTAAATCTCTCGATTTAAATGGCAAAGAAATTTCAGGCTATTCCGGCGATGTTGGAGCAGCGATTGCGCTATTTGATTTTATATATCTTGGTTGTGCTGCTCAGGATTTAATAACATTCAAAGGCTACAATATGCCAAGAAAGCTTCAGGGTTCAGCCGAGATATCGCTTTTCAGCAAGATACTAAACCTTACCGCTGGCGGAATCTACCATCTTGATCACAAAAAAGAACTCTTTACAGAAGAAAGAAACAAACTCCGTTTTTATGATGTTTCCGCAGGTTTTGATGTAAACATAGGCATGTTTATAATATCTGGAGGCGTTGCCAACTCCTCATTCTCAGACAAGATATCCTTTGACAACTCAATAAAATCAATAGGAACAGCACTTTATCATCAGGAAAAAGGCGGCATTTATATTACTTATTCCAGAGAGAAGGAGTTGAATTCATTTGGCATCCAACTCACAGCACATGCATTCTAAGGTAAATATCCAAAAAATTTACACCATTTATTTTTTGTGTATAATTCGGCGACAAGAGCTGACATGGCACAGTTGGTAGCGCAGCTGATTCGTAATCAGCAGGTCGCCGGTTCGATTCCGGCTGTCAGCTCCAGTTATTTCAATGAGTTACGAAAATAACATCTTTGAAAAAATGATTGTGGCCACACTATGGTCGCACATAGAAAGAAAACACTCTTAAAAAACAACTGTTTTTAATCACTGAAAAAATATGGATTTTGCCTATCTGGGAATTTATTTACAGACTGTCTCAAGAATCAGGTTTTTGTTGCTTTGTACTTTCTCAATCATCTTTGCCCGTTCACATTCTGCCTTATCAACAGGGTCTTCTTTATCCCAGACTTTAAACAGTTTTCTTTGTTTGTCTGATAAAATGCCGGCTTTTGGATAAGCAGCGGCAAAATAAAAATAGATTCTTGCTATGTCGCCTCTAATTTCCGGTCTCGGTTCTGCGTTCTTCTCATTTACTT
>CAZISX010000039.1:23675-32532 GCA_964542005.1 uncultured Spirochaetales bacterium | reverse complement strand
GGAACAAATCAAAAAACGGGAATATTTCCAGAGATTTATGGATGATGGCAGAAATCTCACACTAATTGGAGTTAGCTTCACCAGCAAAACCGGTGAGATTAAGAGCTGGAAGGTGGAAGAATTCAATCAGTAGACAAAGATATGGATTCCATCCTGCTCAGGTGACAATAGGAAAAAGGATGACAATATAGACATGTTTTAATTCTATATCATCTAATCACTACAATTAGGGATCAGTATTTCTCCAAATGACAAATTATCCTTCTTACCTTGACAAAGAGAGCTCTGTTATTATATAAAGCATTGTATCTTTTGATTTGATTTTTTTTGGAGGAGTAATGGACGGACAGAATCATAAGCACAAAGGCGAAGAAGTATACAAAAAAGCGGCTGAACAAAATGAGATTCGTGAAAGAAAAGAGGATGTTGGGGCAGACGAGATAAATAATGTTTTTTCTGAAGATATCCAAAAAGAGGCGGAAAACATAGAAATTATAGTGCCGGAAGAGACTGATGTTTTAAAGGATGAAAAAAAACAATCACTTAAAGACAAGATTGTTAATAAAGTCATTTCTAAAGAGAGTCTCAACAAAAAAATTGTTGAACTTGAGTCAAAGCTTGCTGAAAAAGATGCCAAACTGATTGAAAAAGGCCATAAAATACAAGAGCTTGAGGCTAAAATAAAAGATATGGAGTCAGACACTTTAAAGCTTATTGCTGAAAACAGAAATCAGAGACAGCGGCTTGACAAAGAAAAAGAGACAGCTGTTAAGTACGCCCTCGAGGGGTTTTTTAAGGAATTTATTCCTGTTAAAGATAATTTTGAAAAAGCACTCCTTTTTGCTGAAGGCGATACCTCTGCTTTTGCCGAAGGAATGCGCCACTTAAATACAAATCTTGAAAAAGCTATGTCAAAAGCTGGTCTTATTGGCTACGATTCTATCGGAACTCAGTTTGACCCGAATCTCCATCAGGCTATAAGAATGGTTGATGCGCAGGATAAAGAGGCTAACGAAATAGTGATTGAATATTGCAGAGGATATCAGTTCTTTGATAGAGTTCTTCGCCCTGCAATGGTTGAGGTCGCAACCGGAAATAACCCGCCTGAACAGGAATAACTCTCTTCTAAAATTTACTTTTTATCTGATTTAATCTAAACTGATTCCGGTATTTGTTTTAAGGAGAATTTTATGGATCGGAAAACTGTACTTATTACCGGCGCATCAAGCGGAATTGGAAAATCGTGTGCTCTTTATTTTCATGAAAAAGGGTGGAATGTTGCTGCAACTATGAGAAATCCTCAGAAAGTAAGCGAACTTGCAAATCTGCCTCATTGCAGGCTCTTTACACTTGATGTTACCGATGAATCAAGTATTGAAAATGCGATAAGGGGCGCGGTTGCTGTTTTCGGGAAAATTGATGTTTTGGTGAATAATGCTGGTTATGGTGCTGTCGGTATTTTTGAAGCATCAAAAGCCAGTCAGATTGAACAACAATTTTCAACAAATGTTTTTGGGCTTATGAATGTCACAAAAGCTGTAATCCCTTTTATGAGAGAGACTAACGGCGGAACAATAATAAACATTGCCTCGATTGCGGGAAGGCTCGCGTTTCCCCTTTATTCGATTTACCATGCTTCAAAGTGGGCGGTTGAAGGGTTTAGCGAATCGCTAGCTTATGAACTGCGTCAATTCAACATAAAAATCAAGATTATAGAGCCTGGAGCAATCAGGACAGATTTTTACAGCCGTTCGCAGGATTTGTTTAAAAAAGAGGGTTTAGAGTGTTACGATTCTTTTGTTGAAACAGTTTTTCCGGCAATGCAGAAAATTGGTTTTAATGCTCAAGGTCCTTTAATCGTGGCAAAAAAAATATATATAGCAGCCACAGATAATTCACGAAAGCTTCGTTATCCTATTGGCGGCGGAGCACCGATACTTCTTTTCATCAGAAAGTTTATTCCTGATTCTGTTTTTTCTTACATAATACGGAAGAAAATGGGAATTTAGATTTTTTTCTTATTAAAAATAGCAATAACAACAGGAAAAAAGAGAAGCGAAGTAATTGTTACTGTAGCTATTCCGATTGATGCAATGTTTCCAAGTGATTGCAGGCCTTTATGAGTTGCGGTAAGAAGACTTCCGAATCCAATAAAAGTTGTGATTGATGAATATAAAACTGCGCCGCCGGTAAGTCTTAGTATGAGTGGAAATTTGTCTGCGCCACCGCTATGTTTGTAGCGGTGAAATATGTGGATTGAGCTGTCAATTCCAATTCCAACAATTGTCGGGATAACTATCATGTTGAAAAGATTGAGTTTTACCCCCAAAATCCAGGCAACCCCAATCATAAGAATCATGCCGGCAAAAAGAGGCAGAATTACAATTACAGCATCCTTGAATGACCTGAAGGTGAGTAAAAGTATAATAAAAACAACAAGTATGGCCAAGGTTATGGCTAGTGGAACATCTTTATTTATAACATCTTTAATATCTGCAAGAAGAAAATAAGAAGCAACCATATCATAAGTTTTCAGCTCGCCTTTTATCTGCGAGTAGAGGTTTTTTATTTCAACAACAGAGAGAATGCTTGATTTGTTGCCGCCAAGATTTACCTGAATAATTTTACCTATTTGACCATTTTTTTCTTTGAATTTGTCTGTTATCCATACCGGCAATTTATCAATAGTGATTTTCTCTTCAATCGAAAGAAGCGGCATAAGTTTTTCATTTACTTTTTTCTGAACTTTTTCATCAAAAAGATTGATTTTTCGTTCAATCAGTCTTTTTATTGATGCAATTTTCTTTAGTTTTTCATCCTGTTCAAAAGGGACAAATGTAAATATTGAAGTTATTGCTTTTATCTGAATTTTGTTTTTCGGATCATTTTTCATCTTTTCAAGAGCTTTTACCGCATCTTCAGTCTCTTCAAGCGAATTTGTAAAAATATATGAAGCCATGCTACTGCTTCCTACATCTCTGTTTTCTTTTTTGGAAGATTTTTGATATTGAACAGTCAAGAGGCTGGAATCTTCCTTTTTTGGAAAAGTAAGTTCGTCAAAATCGTACTGAAAAGGAATTTTAAAAAGACTGTAGCATGATATGATTATTGCCACAATATATAATGGAATTAATATCTTATAATGTTTTAGCATAAAAAGATAGCTAGTCTCAAGAATTCTGACTTTTCTTGTTTTTAGGCCGATTCCTCTGGAAGCTTTCTCGAAATAGAAGACAATAATAGGAAAAAAAAGTAAAATTGCGATAAGTGAGGTAACAACTCCGACTCCGGCTACAAGTCCAAAATCTGAAAACCCCTTGAATTCAATAAAAAATATTGAGAAAAATGCGGCTGCAGTTGTTAATGCGCCAGAAAGAATTGCAGGAACAATTGCTTTATATGTTCTTTTCATCGCATCAATAGATTTTGCCCCGTTTTCTTTTTCTTCTGAATAGCGGGTTAGAAGATGAATCGCAAAATCAATTCCAAGACCATAGATTACCGCAAAACTAAAAGCAGAAATCAGGTTAAATTCCCCCAAAATAAAAAGGGTCGAAGAAATAGCAGAGACAACTCCAATTGAGAGTGGTAAAAATATAATAAATACAGAAAAAAGCGAACGATAATAATATATTATGCAAAAAGCAAGGAGCGCGATACAGAGACCTATGGTTGAAAAAAGATCACTTTGAACTGATTTTACTTCACTTAATTTGTTTCTAAATGAGCCGCCAGCTTCAAATTCAATCCCCTCTTTTGCAGGATTTAATTTGTTGGCTTCATGCTCAACAAAACTTATCAGTTTTTTTGTCTCTTCTATTGAGGTGTCGCTTCCCGAAGGTCGTATTTTCATTGCAACAAACTTGCCGTTTTCTGCTGTGAAGTATCTGGAAATATTGTACTTTTTCTTCTGATCTTCCATTTTCAGAAGAACTTTATCAATTTCGGCATCAATTCTGGCGTTTGCATCTATATTGTTTTTCTTTTCATTTTCATCTTGCGGAGAAACTTCCTCATCATCCATTGTCAGATGTTTTGACACTTCATCTGCAATTTTTTTTCTAATATCCTTTTCTATCAAGGTAAGCTCATCCATTGAAAGATATAGAAGTGAATGATCCTCTAAGTATTTGATATCTCTTTCAAAATCAACAAGACGGACAAGAGGCGATTTTTCAACAACAGATTTCAGCTTTGTCATAAAAGCTATGTTCTTTTCTGTATCAGGGCTTTTTGCCACGACAAGAAGGCTGGACTCGCTACCCATTTTTTTGGATAGCTGTTCAAGAGAAATTACAGTTTTATTTGTCCCTTTAAACATAGCTTTAAGATCGCTATTCATTTTGAAGTCTGATTTAAGATAAAAAAGCTCAAATATGAAAAGAGAAATAAATAAAACAAGAAGCAGAACAAAATGTTTCTCTGAGAAATCAATCCATTTGCTGAAGAATTTTTCTATTGAATCTTTTTTCATTTTTACCACTACATATAAAGAAATATTGAGAAAATTGCATCAATTATAACAACCATAAAAATAGAGACAACAACTGACTCTGTTGTTGCTCTGCCGACCGCATCTGCACCGCCGCGCACATTAAGCCCTTTATAACTTGCAACCGCAAGTATAACCCAAGCAAATGATAGACTTTTTACAGCACCCCAGAAAACATCTCTCATTTTTAAAACATCAATAAGCTGATTGATGAACGAGCTAGGCGGAACATTGTAGGCAACAGAGACAAGAAGACCGCCGCCAACACCTGCAAAATCTGAAATAAGGGTCAAAATTGGCATAGAAAGTGTGAACGCCCAGAATCTTGGAACAAGTATAAATTTCAAGGGTTTAACCCCCATTGTTGTTAGAGCGTCAATCTCTTCCATAACAACCATTGTGCCGATTTCAGCCGCAATCGAGCTTCCGGTTCTCCCCGAAATAATTATCGCAGTGATAAGAGGCCCAAGTTCTTTAAACATTGCAAGTCCAATAAGCATTGCAAGAAAACCCTGACCTCCGAATTTGGCCATTTGAACCGCAGCCTGAACCGTAATTGTGAACCCAATAAGAAAAGAGAGAAGGGAAACAATGGGAATTGCTTTCCAGCCAATATAAAAACTGTTTTTTAAAGTATCATTTTTGAGGAGATCTTTTTTGTTGTAAAGTGACTGGATTGAGTAGTAAAGCATATCAACAAAAATTATTAGAAAGAAACGGACTTTTTCGTAACGGGCTATCACCAGATTGCCTGTTTGAAGAAGAAAATCGTCCTCTCTTTTGATGTTGTTCTGCGTAAATTCAGGTTCGCTCTGATAAAAAACTTCTTTTTCCCATTTTTTATCAATAACAATTTTATCAGGAAAAAGAACAGTAATTTCACGAATAAAAGCTTTTGCAGCAGAGTTGAGTCTAACATTTTCAAGATCAAGTTCAACTTTTGGGATGTTAGAAATATTCTGCGCTGTCTTTTTTAATATTTCACTGTAATTTTCATAGGTTATGTTGTGCTGTAATTTATATTTTTCCATGTTTTCTTATCAAAAAGTCCAGCTGGTTTTACCAGAAAAATCAGTTAATTGCAAGTAATCCCAGAAAGTCGAGCATGAAATCCATCCTCATCATAAAAATATAGCTGAATTATAAAAGATTGCTCGCGACTCATTGCAAAACTTGAGAGTTCTAAATAAATCTGGTAAAACTCATGAGAAAACTTTTTGCAGGAGAAAAATATGCAGTATCAGGCAGTTAAAGGGATGAACGATTTATACGGTTTTGAGGCTCTTAGATTTGGCCGGATGGAAGAGGATATCAAACAGATTTTGAGAACTTTTGGTTATACTGAGCTTAGAACTCCAATTGTTGAAGAGCTTGCCCTTTTTAAAAGAGGTGTTGGCGAGACAACCGATGTTGTGCAAAAGGAGATGTATCAGTTTGAGGATAAAGGCGGTCGAATGCTTGTTTTGCGGCCGGAAGGAACTGCGGCGGCAGCAAGAGCTTTTATTGAAAGAAGGATGGATCTTGAATTTCCTGCACCGCACAAACTTTTTTATATTGGCCTTTTTTTCAGATATGAAAGACCGCAGAAAGGTAGATACCGCCAGTTTCATCAGCTTGGCCTTGAGGTTCTGGGTGATTCAACGCCTGAGATGGATGCTGAACTGATTTATACAGCATCAAGAATACTTGAATATTTCAGAGTTAAGAGTGAAATCAGAATAAATTCAATAGGATGCAAGGAGTGCAGACCGTTATACCGCGAAAAACTGATTGAGTTTTTAAAGCCGAAAGCTGAGACTTTTTGTGAAGACTGCAAATCAAGAATTGAGCAGAATCCGCTAAGAGTTCTTGATTGCAAAAGAGACAACCTCCGTGAAAAATATCCTGAAATCCCTAAAATAACTGAACATTTGTGTGAATGCTGCAAGTCGGATTTTGAAAGGGTGAAAAAAGCACTCAATATTTTCGGTGTTAGCTTTGTTGTTGATCCATTTATTGTAAGAGGTCTTGATTACTACACAAAAACTGCATTTGAGATTACCGCGGAAACTGGCGGTTCTCAAAATGCAATTGGCGGCGGCGGCCGATATGACAATCTGATTGAGGATGTTGGCGGAATTTCAACGCCTGCAACTGGAATGGCTTTTGGTCTTGAAAGACTTTTGTCTGTTATTGCTGAGGATTTTTACAATAAAGATATTCCTGTCATGGTTTTTACAATGTTTGATGGCGGCGTTGAGGAACTGATTAAATTTACTGAGAAAATGACGCGTCAGCCTTTTAAGTTTATTGCTGATTATTCTCCAAAAAAGATGAAGGCAATCCTTCGAAAAGCAAACCAGTTTGAGGCTCGCCATGTTTTTATTTTCGGAGAATCTGAGCTTGCGGAAGGTCGCATTATTTATAAAGATATGGCAAAAGGTGAGCAGATTTTATTCAGAACAGAAGATATTGATGCAATCAGCCATATTTTAATGAATAAAGATAGCGAATCGGTTTTCGGTTCATCCTGTAGCTGCTGTGCTGGCTGCGGGGAAAAATCGCCTAATGAATAGGGCTTACTCCGAATCCGTAAGCTGTTAGAAATTCTATTAATTTCCCGTCAACAAGGGTTTCTTTGCTATTCATTTTAAAAAGATATGATGGATGAGGAAGAAGGCTAGGCCCGCCTGCAAGCGGCGCAAGTGTTGATATTTCCTTTGAAATTACAATTTTTTCCGCAGCGTCAGGAGCCTCACAGAAAATCATTGTCTCAGGCGGAGCTCCATGCCAGCCGAAATTGAGAATAAGCATTATCTTTTCTGTTTTTACGCCTTTTTTCCAAGTAATTACAGTATCTTTGTCATCAAAAAGCTTAACTTCGGCAGGGATTTCAATGGAGTTGTCTATTTCCGGTGCATTAAGTGCCATTGCAAATGCAGCAACTTCATCTCCGGCGGCGGAGGCTTCAAAAAGATCTCCTTCCAAAAATCCTTTAGCTGGCAATTCTCCAGCAATATAGCTTGCATAATCGGGAATTGCAGACATTTGGAGTGTTACTGAATTGTAGGAATCCTTAACTGTTATTTATATCTCCGGCCGAGATTCTGACAGCCATTTTTTCACAAACATTTGAAGCGTTACAAAACTCGTTTTCCTTGCAGCCAAGCTCGCAGGCATTATCGCCCGCTTTGTAAATCACACAATCACCTTTTTCAAGAACTTTTTTGTGGATAGAAGCAGGAAAAGGTGCGAATGCATCAATTCTTACAGGTTTGTCGTAGATGTCAGCCATAACCTGAAGAGTATCCTGATTATTCCAGGAAATAACGCCGATTCTTCCATTCACTGGTTCGCCCGGCTTTAAAGGAGAATCTGTGTCTGGCGTTTCATCACTATCAGAAGTTGCATCATCATCAGATTTCTCGGAAGGATTGTCAAATTCAACTTCGCAGCTTAATTCTTTGGTGTTTTCATAGTTACACTTTTCATCTGTGTAGTATTTGAAAACCAGCTTTATTTTCGCCTCCTTTACGGTAGAACTCTCAATAACATCAACAGTTTCAGGTGCTTTGCAGAATTCGCTTCCCTGATATTCTGTCGGAGATTTTTTTGTCCCTGTTTTTTTCCATTCCACAATGTTGGAAAAAGAGTATTCAGGCGATTTTATCTGCTGACACGAAATAACATCGCAGCCTTCATCGCAACGAGGCTCAATAAACTTGTCATTTTCATAATATCCTTCCATGCGTTTACCGAATTCTTCAGCCGATGTTACGATTTTTTCATATCCGGCACTTGTTTTTTTGAAGAGTTCGTATTGGGTTCTGCAGGTTTCAAAATAGAGCTGTTTTGGTGATTCGCTCTTAATTGTAACCACGCCACTTTCATTTGTTACAGAGATTTTGAGATCTCCGCATTCAATCGTTTTGTTGTCTGAATCAGGCGTTATGCCATCCTCATCGTGATTGTCAGGAATTTCTGAGTCGCTGTCCAGATCAGGATTTTCTGTGTCTGGATTAGTTGTGTCTGCGTCTGAAATTGTTGTGTCGCTGTCGTTTAGCGGTTTTTTGTCGTCGTTTTTTTTGTCATTTCCGCAACCAGCAAAAAGCAAAATTGCAATTGCAATTAAAAGAATTTTTTTCATATCAGCCTCCCAAAAAAGAATTTACATGAGATTAGTGTCAGAATCTCAGCTTTATTATTTAGAAAAGATTAATTTTTTTCATAAAAAACAAGTTTGAGAAATGATTCTGCTTTGAGACTTGCGCCGCCAACAAGAGCTCCGTCAATATTTTCCATTGACATAAGTTCCTTTACATTATCAGGTTTTACGCTACCACCGTATAGAATTTTTGTATTTTCCCGGTTATATTTTTTCTTCAT
>CAZISX010000039.1:20932-23665 GCA_964542005.1 uncultured Spirochaetales bacterium | reverse complement strand
ATTTCACGGATAAAACGGTGCATATCTTCAGCCTGGTCGCAAGTTGCAACCTTGCCTGTTCCGATCGCCCAGACAGGTTCATAAGCAATAACAATATCTTCCTCTTTTGCTGTAAGATTGTTGTCAAACGCTGAAGTTATCTGTTCTTCAACAACTTTGTAGAGGTTGCCGCTTTCTCTTTCAGGCAGTGTTTCGCCAACACAAAATATAATTCTGATACTGTTTTTTTGAAGAGTTGTAACTTTTGTTCTCAGTTGAGCAAGTGTTTCGCCGATTATGTGTCTTCTTTCGGAATGGCCTAGAATTACTGTTGAAATTCCTAAATCTTTAAGAATTTCAAAGCCTATTTCGCCTGTAAAAGCTCCCTTCTCTTCGCTCCAGCAGTTTTGGGCTGAAACTGTTATGTTTTTTTTCTCTGCCAGATTTTTTGTCATAGCAAGATATGGAAAAGCTGGTGCAACAATTACTTCACGGTCATTTAAAAGAGAGCATTCCGAGCCGACAGCATCAAAGAAGTCATTGATTTCTTTTGTGATATTGTTCATTTTCCAGTTTCCGGCAATAATTTTTTTTCTAATGTTCATAATTTCCTCCAAAAAAATAGGGCAGTTTTACCTGCCCTATTATAATAAACTATTTTAATTTCTGAAATTATTTGTGAGCTTTTTTGTAAAGTTCGTAACTTTCACGGGCAATAACCAGCTCTTCATCTGTAGGAACAACAAGAACTTTAACTCTTGAATTTTCCTCAGAAATGCAGGCAAGCTCGCTCATGATTTTTTCGTTCTGTTCAATATCAAGTGTGATTCCCATAAATCCGAGACCTTCAGTTGAATTTTTGCGGACATGAGCAACATTTTCACCAATTCCACCAGTGAAAACAACTATATCAACACCGCCCATTGCAGCCGCGTAAGCACCGATGTATTTTTTGATGCGATAGCAGAACATATCAAAAGCAAGTTTTGCCTTAGGATTTCCTTCTGCCATTGCTTTTCTTATATCTCTCATATCGTTTGAAATACCGCTAACTCCAAAAAGTCCGCTGTTTTTATTGATTAATTTGTTGAACGCGTTAAGGTCGCCGTTTTCTTTTTCAGTTATAAAAAATACAAGAGCAGGATCAAGGTCGCCGCTTCTTGTTCCCATCATAAGTCCTTCAACCGGAGTTAAGCCCATTGAGGTATCCATTGATTTTCCGTGTTTAATTGCTGCAATTGAACAGCCGTTTCCGAGGTGGCAGGTGATGATGTTGAGCTGATTGATGTCTTTGCCAATAAATTCAGCAGCTTTTCTGGATACAAAGTAGTGTGAAGTTCCATGGAAACCATATCTTCTGACCTTGTATTTTTCATAATATTTGTAATCAATAGGATACATGTATGAATAATCAGGCATTGTCTGGTGAAATGCTGTATCAAAAACGCCAGCCTGGAAAGTTCCAGGAAAAAGTTTTTCGCAGGTTCTTACGCCAGTTATGTTGTGAGGATTGTGTAATGGCGCGAGATCATTGCATATTGTCATTTTTTCAAGAACATCCTCTGTAACAACAACAGCAGAGCTGTAGAATTCGCCAGCATGAACAAGTCTGTGACCAATTATTTTGATTTCTGTCTTATCCTTAATAACTCCTTCGCGGGAAAGAAGGCTCATAACTTCATTGAGTGCAATGTCATGGTTTTTGAGAGGAAGCTCTTCATAGAATTTCTTCTCATCGTTGGTTATTTTGAGTGTGATGCAGCCCATTTCAAGCCCGATTTTTTCCGCGATTCCTTTTGCTATAACATGCTCATTTGTCATGTCAAAAAGCTGGTACTTAATTGAAGAACTTCCGCAATTAATGATAAGAACTTTCATTATTTCCTCCTTGTTGATTAAAGCTGTTAAACTGGTCACAATACGATTCTTACCTTATATTTTAGGGATTCGTTTTTCAAGAAAAAAAGGGATTTTTGAGAAGTTTTTTTTTGCATTGAGAATAGAAGGGCTGTGAATAGAGCAAAACCTTATGGATTTATCTGATTTGGGGATAATTGCACTCAAAATCTTGCAAACAATTTTTACTTATGTTAGAAAATTCTGTTCTTTCTTTAATATGACAGAAAAATGAGGTTTATTTAGTTGAAAACAGTGATTTCGGGAGCACTTTTTTTTATTTCGCTACTTCTCGGAGCTGAGTGTTTAAGCGATGCCGAGTGCAGGTTTACAAGAAAATGTGTTGATAAATTGTGCTACTTTCCCGAGGAAATAGAGAAGAAGCAGACTGCCAGCACTATGCTTACAGATTTTTTCAAACAATCAATTCGCGGTTATGCAGAGAGTTTTTTTCTTATGAAAAATGAGTATCCCCTTTTTTTTAATGAAGAAAACGGATATGAGATTTATCGCTCTACGCTGATTGGGGATGTTGCTCTCCAATATTTTTCTGGTGCGGAAAGCATTGTTTCGGTTATTCCTGGCAGTGTTGAAATTGTCAAAGATTTTGATGGCCGCACTTATTTTTCTCATGTTAATTCTGTTATTTTTTTTAACGGTAAAACTGGCAAAAAAAGCTGGAATATCGGTAGAATAGTTTATGTTAACGGTAGATGGTCTGTTGTAGAAATATATTCAATTTTAGAAATGAAAGGGGTAGCAAATGACAAAAAATGAAGTGGTTGTTGTAAACAATCCTGGTTCAACTTCGACAAAATTCGCACTTTTTAACAGAGAAGGCAGTGTTTATGAAGAAAC
>CAZISX010000039.1:16558-20922 GCA_964542005.1 uncultured Spirochaetales bacterium | reverse complement strand
AGCTCTTGCCTGCCTGATGTCGTGATAATCCTTTTTTAATATACCTTTTCATTCTTAAATCTATGGTAAAGAGACTGATACTGGCAATAAATCCGGGTTCAACTTCAACAAAGTTCGCACTTTTTAACAGAGACGGTTCGGTTTATGAAGAAACAGTAAGACATCCGCAGGAAGAGCTTACAAAATTTAAGCTTGTAACTGAAGAGTTTGAGTTCCGCTACAAAATGATTAAAGAATCGGTTGATAAAGCTGTTGCGGAAAAAGGTCTTAAAGTTGTTGGTTCTGTTGGAAGAGGCGGCCCCTCAAAGCCTGTTGAGGGTGGAACTTTCAGAGTAAACGACTCTATGCTTGAAGATTTAAAAAGTTGCAAATACTCCAATCATGCCAGCAACTTAGGTGCTATGATCGCTGATAAAATGGCTAAGGACTACAATATTTCTGAGAGTTATATTGTCGATCCTGTAACTACCGATAATATGTGGGATAAGGCTAGAATTAGCGGTGTTGCCGGTATTGAAAGAGCTTGCCGTGTTCATGCTCTTAATATAAAGGCGACTGCAAGAAAAATAGCAAACCAGATTGGAAAAGATTTTTTCAAGGCAAAATTTGTTGTTGTTCATCTTGGCGGCGGTAATTCGATTGCAGCTCTTGACTGCGGCAAAATAGTTGATGTTTGCGATGGGCTTTTAGGTATGGGACCTTTCTCAATGGAAAGAGCTGGTGCACTTCCTCTTCGTGCTCTTATGAAACTTTGTTACTCAAAACCAGAGGATGAAGTTAAAAATCTTCTTTCAAAAGAGAGCGGTTTTAAAGGTTATGTTGGAACAAATGATTTCAGAGAAATTGAGAACAAAGTTGAAGCTGGTGACAAAGAATTTGTAAAGATTTTTGAGGCTTACGAATATCAGATTGCAAAGGAAATCGGAGCCTATGTTGCTGCTTTAAAAGGTGATATTGACGGTATTATTATTACCGGAGGCTGCGCTTACTACAAAAAATTTGTAGAGAATTTAAGGGGTTATGTCGGAACATTTGCTACGGTTCATTCTTGTCCAGGCGAAAACGAGCTTCCTGCTCTTGCTGAAGGAGCATTCCGCGTAATTGATAAAGAAGAGGCTGCAAAAGAGTACAAATAACTTGCCGTAAACACTTATCTTTTTAATAGTTCTACAATTTCTTGACACTAAAGTTTAATGTGCTATGTTTTTACAACATTTCGGTTTACTGGATGTTTTTTTAACTCAAATTTGGAGGAGACAATGACAAGAAAAAAAGTGCTTATTATGGGCGCAGCTGGAAGAGATTTCCACAATTTCAATTGCTACTACAGAAACAACGAAGAGTACGAAGTAGTTGCTTTCACCGCAACTCAGATTCCTGATATCGCAGGCAGAAAATACCCTGCTGAACTTTGCGGCAATCTTTATCCAAACGGAATTCCAATTCATGACGAAAGCGAAGTTGCTGAACTTATTACAAAATTCGGCGTTGAAGAAGTTATCTTCGCATACAGCGATGTTCCTTACAAATATGTTATGAACAGAAGCGCAATGGCTAACGCTCTTGGAGCTGATTTCACAGTTATGGGCTACAACAGAACAAAACTTAAATCAGTTAAACCAGTTATCTCAATTTGCGCAATCAGAACAGGCTGCGGAAAATCACAGACAACAAGATTCGTTTATGAGATTTTCAAAAAAATGGGCAAAAAAGTTGTTGCAGTTAGACATCCAATGCCTTACGGTGACCTTGTAGCTCAGAAAGTTCAGAGATATGCTGAATTTGCTGATCTTGAAAAAAACAAATGCACAATTGAAGAAATGGAAGAGTACGAACCACATGTAGCAGCTGGCAACATTATTTATGCCGGTGTTGACTATGAAGCGATTTTAAGAACAGCTGAAGCAACCGACAACCCAGATGTTATCCTTTGGGATGGCGGAAACAATGATATTCCTTTCTTTGACAGCAACCTTAAAATTGTTGTTGTTGATCCACACAGACCAGGTCACGAAGAAAATTATTTCCCTGGAGAAGCTAATCTCAGAATGGCTGACATTGTTGTTATCAACAAAATGGATTCAGCAAAACCTGAAGATATTGCAACTGTAAAAGCAAACATCGCAAGACTTGCTCCAAACGCAAAAGTTGTTGATGCTGATTCTCTTCTTACAGTTATGGGCGACATCGACATCAAAGGCAAGAGCTGCCTTATTGTTGAAGACGGTCCAACACTTACACATGGCGAAATGAAAATCGGCGCAGCGTTTATCACAGCGCAGAGAGCAGGACTTAAAATGGTTGAGCCAAAACCTTACGCGGTTGGCAAAATCAAAGAAACTTATGAAAAATACACAGGAATTGGCGCGTTTATCCTTCCAGCTATGGGATACGGCGAACAGCAGAAAAAAGATCTTGAAACAACTATCAATGCAGTTCCTGCTGATATCGTTCTTTCAGGAACTCCAATTGATTTGAACAGAATTATCAAAGCAAACAAGCCAATCGTAAGAGTTGACTATGCGCTTCAGCCAAGACCTGGTTTTGAAAATGTAATTGAAAACGCAATTAAAGAGAAGCTTTTCAAATAAGAATTTAGGATTCAATTTTTCCATGAAAGAGGGTGTAACAACCCTCTTTCTTTTTTTGTTTTGATGGAGGATTTCTTGAGAATTGTTATTGCACTCGGCGGCAATGCGCTTATTAAGCCGGGAGAAAAAGGTACAATAGAAGAACAAATTAAAAATGTTGAAACATCTGTTGAGGGCATTGTTGATCTTATGAATGAGGGACATCAGGTTGTTGTGACTCATGGCAACGGACCTCAGGCAGGTGTAAGACTTATAAGAAATGAGATGGGCGCGACAGAAGTTTATCCTGATCCGCTTGTTGTCTGCGTTGCCGATACACAGGGCAGCATGGGCTACATGATTGAGCAGGGTTTGATGAACCGCCTTACAATGCACGGAAAAAGACCGCGCGTTGCAACACTTGTCACACAGATTGAAGTAAACAAAAATGATCCTGCTTTCCAGAAACCGACAAAACCTGTCGGCCCTTTTTATACACAGGAAAAAGCTCTTGCCCGCATGAAAACAGGCTGGATTATGAAAGAAGATTCAGGCCGAGGATACCGCAGAGTTGTTCCAAGCCCGATGCCTCTTAGAGTTTTGAATCCTGAAGCATTAAACACACTGCTTGAAGCCGGATTCACAGTTATAACGGGCGGCGGCGGCGGAATTCCTGTTTATCGCAACGAAGAAGGACATATTCAGGGTATTGATGCTGTTATCGATAAAGATTTAGCTTCAGTTATGATAGCAAAAACAATAGATGCCGACATGGTGATAATTCTTACCGGCGTTGAAAAAGTTGCAATCAACTTCAAATCAGGCACACCAACATGGCTTGACAAAATGACCTCAAAAGAGGCAAAAGCATACCATGCGCAGGGTGAATTCCCGGAAGGAAGTATGGGCCCGAAAATCAAGGCTGCAATTGATTTTGTAGAAAACAGTCCTAATAAAAAAGTTCTTATTACAACCGAAGACAAACTTCTTGACGGTGTAAACGGCAAAACCGGAACAATAATCGTTAAGTAGTTAATATCTATAGCTATAAATCAAACACTATTGTGAAATGTGCTGGCTAATTTGCGTCTTTAAACATTTCTTTGATTGAGCCGATTGAGCCCATAAGTCCGGTTGCTTCGTAAGGCATGTAGACGATTTTGTTGTTTTGACCTTCAGCTATTGTGCGAAGCGTTTCAATATATTTTATTGCAATAAGATAAGTTCCTGGATCTGTTTTAGCCTCTTTCAGGATTTCTGTAACCAGCCTGATTGATTCAGCTTCAGCCTGTGCAATACGAATTTTTGCCTGAGCTTCACCTTCCGCATGGAGAATATTTGCCTCTTTCTGACCCGTTGCCTCATTAATCTGTTTCTGGCGGATACCTTCAGATTCCAGTATGTTAGCCTGTTTTTCACCTTCTGCGGTTAAGATTGCTGCACGGCGGTCTCTTTCAGCTCTCATTTGTTTTTCCATTGCCTCTTTAATATCTTTTGGCGGCTGGATATCCTGAATTTCAACTCTGTTTACTTTTACGCCCCATTTGTCGGTTGCTTCATCAAGAATATCGCGGAGTTTGTGATTAATCTGGTCGCGGCTAGTAAGTGTTTCGTCAAGATCCATCTCGCCGATAATGTTTCTTAGCGTTGTTTTCGCAAGTTTTTCGATTGCTTCCGGAAGATTGGAAATTTCATAAACAGACTTTACAGCATCTGTTATCTGGTAATAAATAATCGCATCAATCTCAATAGAGACATTATCTTTTGTGATAACATTCTGTCTTGGAAAATCGT
>CAZISX010000039.1:1116-16548 GCA_964542005.1 uncultured Spirochaetales bacterium | reverse complement strand
TGAGTGTAATTTTTCTCATTTCAAGCACAGTTCTGCCATCGAGTGTTTTTCTTAGTGTTTTCCAGTCCATATCTCTTGGTGAATCAACAAGCGGGATGATAATGTTGAGTCCGCTTATCAGTGTCCGGTCGTATTTGCCAAGTCGTTCAATAATAATGCAGTGTGCCTGAGGAACAATTCTTACACCTTTTGAGATAATAATAACAACAAAAACAATAATTGCGATAACTACAAAAAGAAATGCTGACATTCTAGCCTCCTATTTTTTTTACAATAACTTTTGCGCTGTCAACTCTTACAATTTCGACTATTTCACCTTCTAAGGCAATCGAGTTGTCAATTGTGCGGGCAATCCAGTGATCAGCACCAATTTTAATTCTTCCTTTTTCATTAATATTATCAATAGTTTCAAGAACTTTTACCTTTTGTCCGGCAAGAGCGTCAGCATTAGATTTAAGTTCTTTTCTTCCTTGATAGAGGTATTTTGTAACGACTGGTCTTACAAATATAAACGATATCCCTGAAACTATAGCAAAAACAAGTAGTTGAATGTTAAAATTCCCAACAAAAAGAGCTGCCATAGCACCAGCCAGCGCACCTATTCCAAGTGTTGCAACCCAAAATCCAGGAAGAATAATTTCAAGAATAAAAAATAAAAACGCAGAGCCAACCCACCAAGCCCAAAGAGAAATTCCTAAAAATTCCATAAATCCTCCTAAATCAATCCTGTCATGTCATTGAATTCATTAATAAGTTCGTCCCATCTTTCCGGTTGAGTGAGCAGCTTGTCCCATATTTGGCGGTCATTCCAAAGCTGATTTAAGTCTGCAATATCTTTTTCCTGCTGTTCAACCCAGGTGTAGTATTTAAGGTTGTGGATAGCTTTTCTGTCAATAAAGTTAAGCTCTTTCATGTTGTCTGTTTTCTGCCCCATCAGACATCTTTCAAAATCCTTAACTGCTTGATTATTCTTGTATTCTCCCCGTTCTGACTTTAGTTCCTCAAGTCTTGATTTGTACATATCGGCAGAATCGGTTGCAAGGGTAAAGATTATGTCGTCAGAAGTCATCTCAAAGTGTTTTGCAAGCTTGATTGATGAAAGAATATTAGATATGCCGGAAATTCCTAAGTAGTTGAGCTTGTTTATGAAAGCACTGTCAACGCCCTCTTTTTTAAGAAAATCCCTGCCATTTTTTTCATTAAAAAACCGGAAAATTCTCATGCAATCTTCATCATCAATAGCTGTTACAACATCTGTGTTTTTCACATTGTGAACCCACGGCACATGTTTGTCTCCGATTCCCTCTATTCTGTGCGCACCAAATCCGTTCATTAATAGAGTAGGGCACTGAAGTGCTTCTGACGCTGCCACCTTAATATGAGGCGAAATTTTTCTTAAATAATCGCCAGCTCCGATTGTTCCCGCTGAACCTGTTGCTGAAACATAGCCTGCGAGATTGCTTCGTTCAGTTTTGAGAGAATTGTAAAGCTCTTCGATTGCTCGCGCCGTAACATTGTAGTGCCAGGCAGGATTGCCGAACTCATCGAATTGATTAAAGATTACACAATCTTTTCGAGTTTTTTTAATTTCCCAGCATTTATCATAAATCTCTTTTACATTTGATTCACAGCCTGGAGTCGCAATAATTTCCGCACCAATTTCTTGTAGCCAGTCAAATCGCTCTTTGCTCATCTCTTCAGGCAAAATTGCAACAGCAGTAACGCCCATCAGAAAGCTGTCAAATGCGCCGCCTCGGCAGTAATTTCCGGTAGATGGCCATACTGCTTTGTGATAGGAAGGATCAAATTCGCCAGTAATAATTCGAGGAACCAGGCAGCCATAAGCTGCGCCGACTTTGTGTGCACCTGTCGGAAAATATTTGCCAATTAAAACAACAATTCTCGCATCAACTCCTGAAATTTCCTTAGGAATTTCGAGATAATTTACACCGCCAAACCCGCCGCCATGTTCTTTCGGCTCATTTTTCCATGTTATGCGAAAAAGGTTGAGCGGATGAAGTTCCCATAGCCCGATTTTTTTAAGTTTATCAATAATATTCCCCGGAATTAATTCAGGATTTCTCATCTGTGCAAAAGTTGGAAGAATAATTCCTTTCTCTTTAAAGTGTTTTGCTGTTTTCTCAAGAACAGAACGGTTTTTTACTGAAGTTATAAGTTCTATCATTGTTTTCTCCTCCAAATTTATTAATACCTGTGCAATAGCTTATAAAAATTAGATTAAACAGTCAATTATAAAAATCAGCCTTTTCTAAAAAAAAAAATTGAAATCTTTATTTTTGATTTTTTTAAGATATAGTTTTGAAAAGCGACTAACTTTGGGAGGTAGTATTTATGAAAGCGTCTATGAAATCTGAAATTATTAAGGCTTACGCAGAGCTTCTTAAAAAGAACAAAACAACAACAAAAATCTCTATGCTTGAGCTCGGAAATGTAACAGGAGTAACAGCTCCTACTTTGTATCATTATTTTGAAGGAAAAGAGGAAATTCATGATGCAACTCTTGATTATATATCAGAAGAGTTGCTTGCTGTTATTGCCAACCCTATTCCTTCCAGTTTTCCGACTGAATACAAGCTTCAGATCCGAATTGCCGGCCTTATTGAAGCTGTTATCAAAAATTCTCTCTTTCTTGATCTTATTTTTGATCACATGTCTGCTACAGAAAAGAAAAAAAGTGTTGGAACAAAGAATCTTGACGCATTTTTTCATGATTTTACCTCTTTTGTGAAAGAATGGCTTGACTCCAAAAAATCTAAACAGCAGGCTCTCAAGATTTTTTATCTTTTGATTTCAATCCTTTACACAGAGGTAAGCTGCAGAAAAGCTGATGATAAATCCGGTGCTATTTCTGAGAAAGTTTATGCAATTCTTGAAAAGATTATCTAGTTTCTGACTTCTTCAGTCCGCGTATAAATTCTTACATCAAGCACCATGAATTGTTCAATTTCGTTGCTTTGTTCAAAAAATTGCTGCTCCTTCCTGTAATTCTGAAATTTCATTTTTATTACAAACTGGACTGTTGCAAATTTTTTGCTACAATCTTGTTGGGTCATCTCAACAACTCTTTTTTTGATTATTAGAATCTTGCTGATTTGATTCACTTTTGCGAGTTCTTTTAATCTGGGAGTCAAATTAATACGAAGTTGCAGGGAAGACTTTACGCTAACAAAATAAATAATAAAGGTGGTTAGATGACTCTTTTTTCTCTTAATTTACTATCATTTAGTTTTTTTGTTACAGCTATTTTTATTGCAACAGTTTTTTTCCTCCTTTGGAAAATTCCTGATAAATCCAAAGCATCAAATCATTTAACCGCAGTTTTATTTGCAGAAATTTTTCACAATCTTGGTGTTGGTCTTAAATTTATGATTCAAAATCCTTTAGGAGCTTATGCAAGTGCTATTGGAATGGCTGGAGCAATGTGGGCTTTTATTCACACTATTGGATTCTTTCTTTCTATCTATCAAAAAGATGAGAAAAAATGGCATAGTTATCTTATAAAAGCTCTCTATGCTGTTTGCTCGGCAGTTATAATTGTTTTTATTGTAGAGACATATCGAAAGGGATGGTTTTACAACACTGATGGAAGTTATTTTGATTCAAAAGCTCGAGAAATTTATTTGTTTTTTGTGTTTCTCAGTTTTTTTCTGCTGCTTGTTTATCCGGTAATTGCAATATTCAGAAGCATAAAACTGAAAGGAAAAGAGCGGATTGAAATTCTTCTTTTTCTATTCTTTTTCTTGTTTTTAAGTTCTGCTCCTGCAATTCTTAATATATTAAGAAATTATGGAGAACTGAGTCACAGGGCATATTACTCAATCTGTAATATTATCTTTATCTTAGGCTGGTTTATCGTCACTGTTTACTACTTCAACACAACAAAAGAAAAAACAAGCCTCATGTCTAAAATCACTATAATTTCACTCGCTGTTTATTCTCTGATTTTTCTTATTGCAGGATATACTGGACTTGTTGAACGAGACAGTTCATACAACAGGTCACATGTTGAATCTGCAAAGATTATTGAGTTTGGAATTACACCTTTACCTGCAGATTTTATAAAAACAATTCCTATGTCTGAAGAGGTGAAAGACTCAATTTTTCAGAATGGAATTATAATGAAAGCTGTTCAGTACAAAGAACACATTTATCTTTTTGATTATGGTCAGTATCTCTCATTTGTTCACGGAATATCTATTAAACTTTTTCTTGTTCTTATGGGTGTTTATCTTTTTGTTTTTCTTGGATTTAGATTTTTTTTCAGAGGAGCTGTCATTGTTCCTCTGAAAAATCTTGTAGAAGCGACAAAAGAGCTCAATTTTGAAATAAAAGTTGAAAAACCTGGGAAGGATGAAATAGGAATTGTTGGAAATGCGTTTAATGCAATGGCTGAAAAACTGCTTGAATCTCAGTCTAAATTAAGAGAAAGCGAAAAAAGGTGGAATTTTGCACTAGAAGCAACAGGTGACGGAGTGTGGGACTGGGAGATTGATAAAAAGAGGATTTATTACTCAAAAAAGATGCTCAAACTTCTTAACATTGATGAAAACAGCACTTCAGCATCAGTAAGGACATGGTTTAAATCTGTTTTTCCAGAAGATCGAAAATCTCTTTATGAAGCAATCCGCGCTCATGTAAAAGGAGAAACTGAAGATTTTTCTAATGAACACAGATTGCTCTGCAAGGACGAAACAACTAAATGGGTTCACGCAAGAGGTAAAATCTTTGCCGGGGAAATTTTTTTAAACCGGTTTATTGGAACACTTTCAGATGTTTCATCAAGAAAAGAGGCTGAAAAGGAAATCCGTCATCTCCAAAACTATCTTTCAAATATTATTGAATCTATGCCATCAATGCTTATTTCTGTTAATAATAACAGCATAATAACACAGTGGAATCAGGCAACAGCATCAATCTACGGAATTCCTGCCAGCTATGCTGTCGGAAAAAAAATATATGAAATAATTCCGGCATTTATTAAATACAAAGATATTTTAAAAAATACTGTTGAAAACAGTGAAAAGAAAATTCTCAGACGCGAACATTTGACTGACGATGAAACCAGATACAGCGATATTTCTATATATCCTCTTATTTCCAACGGGGTAAGCGGCTCGGTTATAATTATTGACGATATTACCGAGTCTGAAAAAAAAGATGCCCAACTTAGACAGGTTCAAAAAATGGAAGTTGTGGGAACTCTTGCAGGTGGTCTTGCCCATGATTTTAACAATGTTCTTGGCGGAATAATGGGCGTTGTCAGTCTGATTCAATTTATGCTTGACTCAAATAACGAACCAAATATTGAAAAAATCCGGGACTATATCAATCTTGCCAGCGATGCTGTAAAAAAAGCATCCTCAATGACAAAACAGCTTCTTACGCTAAGCAGAAAACAGGAAATGAATTTTTCTACAGTTGACCTTAATGCTTCAATAACAAATGTTGTTGAAATTATTAAGAATTCTATTGACAAAAGCATTGAAATAAAAAAATCTCTTTTCCCGGAGCCGGCAAATAGCGAAGCTGATGAAAATCAGATTGAGCAAGTATTTCTCAACCTCTGCATAAATGCTGCTCATGCAATGACATTAATGAGAAGTGCTAACGAAAAACAGGGCGGAACTCTTGATATCTCAATAGCGTCTATTTATGCAGATAGACTCTTTTGCGAACACCATCAGGAAGCAAAGGAGATTCCTTACTGGATAATCAAAATAAGCGATAGCGGTGTTGGAATGGATTCCAAAACAATTGCCAAGATTTTTGAACCATTTTTCACAACTAAAGAGCAGGGAAAAGGGACTGGGCTTGGACTTTCAATGGTTTACAGTATTGTTAAAAAACACGATGGATTTATTGATGTTTATTCAGAATTGGGCTTAGGCTCAACATTTTCTCTCTATATTCCGGCAAAACAGGGCGCATACTTAAAAGGAACAGTCACAGAATCCAAACATCAAATTATGAAAGGAACAGGAACAATTCTTGTTGTTGATGATGATCCAATAATGAGAGAAACATCAATCCTTATGCTTTCAGAATGCGGATATAATGTTTTTTCAGCTGAAGATGGCGCGAAAGCTGTTGAAATGTTTAGAGGAAATATGCAGGCAGATATGGTTTTTCTTGATATTTCTATGCCAGGACTTTCCTCAAAAGAGGCGTTTGAACAAATAAAAAAGATTGTGCCGTCCACAAAATTTATAATTACATCGGGTCACAGAATTGATAAAAGAATTGATGAACTTCTCGAGCTTGGGGTGCTTTCTTTTATTCAAAAGCCATTTTCCATTTCAGATATCTCGGCAATTTTAAAGAAAATTAATTAAGATTGTTTGTCGCAATAGCAATTCCAGTGCACGCGTGAAAAGTTACACCCGACACTGAAAAAGAGTCTCCGCTGATTCTCAAAAACAATGAAAGAAGAAAGATCTCTCACAGTTGTTCGAGATCAATTCCCCTGTCACTCCAGCGAAGGCTGGAATCCATCTTTGTAATTAGCCAATAAAAAGATTCTTTGAAAATTTTGCTCTATTTTTTCAGGGTTGATGTTTTTTCAATTCCAATTGACAATCCTAACCTTTTAAGCTATATTCATCCGTTTTTTTTTAATTATAAAAGTGGTGTGAGATGAAAGAAAATCCTGGATTTAGACTTCTTCCTCTTGATGCTTTAAGAGGAATTGCAGCATTGGGTGTTGCTATTTTTTGGCATTATCAGCATTTTAATATGGCGTTGTTTCAGGGTTCTCAAAAAGAACAGCCCTATTATCAGATTTTTTATTGGTTTTACCGTTACGGTGCAAATCTTGTGGATTTCTTTTTTGTTCTTTCCGGCTTTGTATTTATGCATGTTTACTCGGAAAAAATTGCGGCAAAAAAAATCTCTCTTGCCGATTTTTCAATTTTGAGACTTAGCCGGCTTTATCCGCTACATCTCCTCACTTTGGTTTATGTCTTTCTTTTTCAGCATATTCGCCTCCTTGTTAATAAAGAAAAGTTTTTTATATATGATATCAACGATGGCTACCATTTTGTTTTGAACACAGTTTTTTTTCAATCAGGTTTTTTTGATTCCGGCTATTCTTTTAATGGGCCTTCATGGTCAATTTCAATTGAATTTTTTGCGTACATGCTTTTTTTCTATCTTCTCATTAAATTCAAAAAGCCTTTGTTTTTGTTCGCGTTTTGTGTTTTTATCGGTCTTTTTATCGTAAAAACCAGATTGAATTATCCTGGATTCAACAGCACTACTTCCAGAGTTTTTATCGGATTTTTTATCGGATGTCTGACATTTATCGCAAATAAAAAAATTGCGAAAGATAGCTTTTTGCGACTAAGTTTTATCCTGACAGCGGCTTTTGTCTCCATTGTTTCAATTGCTCTAAGCATTGGTGTCGGATACGAAAAATTTGTCGGAGACTGGAGACTTATCAATGCTTTGGTTGTTTATCCAGCGATTATACTGCTTGCACTCAATATCAATTTGCTTGGGAGAATTCTCTCCGTCAGGCCGCTTACCTATCTTGGAGATATTTCGTTTACTGTTTATATGCTTCATTTTCCGGTTCAGCTTTCTATTGTTACTTTCTGTGAATTTACCAATTTCGAGATTGATTACAGAACTGGCTCTGCTCTTTTTATGTTTGCTTTTCTGACAATTGTTTCATCCGTAATTGTCCACCATCTTTTTGAAATTCCTATTCAAAACTATATCAGAACCAGATATATAAAAAGATAAGAGTCTGAATTGATTGGCGAAAAAATCCGTGTAGCTACTTTCCTTTCCAGACAAATGGTGTTGAATTACCTTTTTTCTGATAGTGTCTGACTGCTGCGTTGTGTTCATCCAGCGTTTTTGAAAAATAGTGATAGCCGTTGTTTGTTGCCACAAAATAAATATCTTTAGTTTTTTCAGGGAAAAGGACTGATTTTATTGCGTTTTCTCCAGGAAAAGCAATCGGTGTCGGAGGAAGTCCGTTTTTAGCATAGCTGCTGTAAAGGTTGTTATCATCAAGCAGATTTTCTCTTGTCAAATCTCCATTGTAATCAGGCATAAGTCCATAAATTACGGTAGGATCTGATTGTAAGCGCATGTTAATTTTGAGTCTGTTTAAAAATACTGATGCAATTTTAGGCTGCTCTTCAAAAACGCCTGTTTCTTTTTCTATTATTGAGGCAAGTTTTAAAACTTCATAAGCTGAAAATCCGGTTTTTGCAATATCTCTTTTGTACTTTTCAAGAATTTTGAACATATAATCTGACATTCTGGAGAGCACTGTTGATAGTTCGATGTTTTTTTCAAAACGGTAGGTCGAAGGGAAAAGAAGCCCTTCACAGCTTTCAAAATATTCGCCTCCAATTTTTCTAAGGAATGCCTTGTCATTGCAGTATTCAAGAAATTTGTCGTGGTTTTTTATCCAATCCTGCTTCATAATAACAGCGGCTGCATCGTATTTGTTGTAACCTTCAGGAATTGTAAACTGGTGAAGTTTTATTTTGCCGCTTACAATAATCTGCGCAATCTGCATTGGTGTAAGTGTGCCTGAAAACTCGAATTCTCCGATTCTGACAGGTTTTGTTAAGCCGCTTTCTTTAATCATATAGTAGAAGTAGCGGCCATTTTGAACAATCCTTGCTTTCTCAAGTTTTTGTCCAACTTTTTTCCAGGTGTCACCTCTTTCCAGCTCAACAGTCAGCGGGGCTGAAAACTCAATAGTTGTTGTTTTAAAGCTCTCATACTCCTTGAATTTGTAGAAAACAATAGCAGCGATAATAGCAATAAATGTAAATAAAATAAGAAGAAAATTCCTCATAACCATCTCCAATCATGTTGTTAGCTGCTATAATCTAGCATTTTTCGGCGAAAATTCAATTTTTACCAGTTTTTGAGAGATAATTTTGGAGTCTGTTCATTTTTCTTTGTTTTTGAGGGTGTCGAGATAAAGATTTTCAACCTTTGTTCTTGCCCAGGGTGTTACTCTTAAAAACTTAAGACTTGATTTGATACTTGGGTTTTCGCTAAAACATTTTATGTTGATTTTATTGTATAAAACCTGCCATCCATATTGTTCAACAAGATAGCCAAGTATTGTCTCCAGCGTTTTTCCGTGAAGCGGATTCTTCAACTGTTCCGGCATATTAACTCCATTTTGTTTAATTTTTCAGACATAACTTTTCAAGTTTTGTGGTTTGTAAAATATCAGAAATTTGCGGATAAGTCAAAAGCTTCAAAGTTTTAAGCAGCAATTCAGAATCAAATCCTTTTTGACAAATAATTTTTTAGGGTATATTATGACGCTAATCTGTTCCACAAGTGAGGTTAATATGAGTAATGTAATGGCAGTAATGAAAAAAGCAGTTTTAAACGCTGCGATTTTTACAGAAACAGTTAGAAGTGAAATACGAAATGAAGATGCTTTGCTGAAATCAGATAATTCGCCTGTAACAATCGCAGATATTGGTGCTCAAATAATTATTACACACACACTTCTTAATAATATGGGAAACCTTTATTTCATAGCTGAGGAAGACCTTAATTTCTTTAAAGAAATGGCATCAAAAGATTCGATGGAAAGGCTTAGTTATTTTTTTGACAAATCGGGATTTTCCAATATTTTTCATGCTTTTTCTGAAAGTTCAGAATGGATAAAAGAGCCTGGAGAAAAGGATCCGTTTTTTGCGGTTGATCCAATTGATGGCACAAAAGGTTTTCTTCGTGGAAGCCAGTATTCAATTGCTCTTGCCTATGTTTCAGATCGAGGCGAGGTTGTCGCGTCAACCCTTGCCGCACCGCTTTTTCAGATAAAACAGGGCGAATCCGGAGTTTTGTTTTCCGCCAGAAAATATGAATACAGCCTCTGGCAGAGTTTCAATAATGAGAGAGTCCATGTTGTTTCGCCGGTTGAGCGGGAGAAAAAATTTGTTGTAAGCTACGAAAAAACTCATTCAAACGAAGGAAAAGATGCTGAAATTGCTGCAAAACTTTCACTTTTGCCGGAGCCTTTAAAACTTGATTCCCAGCTTAAATACGCATTTGTTGCGGCCGGTTTTGCATCGCTTTATATTAGAACGCCGCGCGAAACAATACCTGAGGAAAAAATCTGGGATCATGCGGCTGGAGCCCTTATTCTCGAAGAGGCTGGTGGCAAGGTTTTTGATGCTCAGGGCAAAAAACATATTTACAGACCAGACGCTATTTTGTCCGGTTGTCGCGGTGTTTGCGCATTTGCCGGACTTGATGAAGAGGAGGTGCTTTCTGCTCTTAAATTCTGAGGAATATTTTTCTTAATAACCGTGTTCTATCTCTGCAAATTAATTGTTCAAGGAGTTGAACCATGAAAAAAAATCTCGCTAATTTAATTTCAACAGTTGCGGCTGCAGCTGTAATCTCATTTTGTACAACGCTTTTTATCGGATCAGGCGACAAACTTTCGGCTGGCAGCTATAATTCGGCAGCAATTTCATCATCAATCGGGAAAGTTGACAATATTATCGACCTCCAGAATGAGATTGTAAACATAAGCGAAAGTGCTAAAAAAAGTGTTGCATTCATCAAAACCACAAAAACAATGAAAGGGCAATACGGCAACGATCCTTTATACGATTTTCTTCGTCAGTTCGGTTATAACGGCAAAATACCGCCTCAATTTAATCCAAAAAGAGAAGGACTTGGAACAGGCTTTGTAATTGATGATAAAGAGGGACTTGTTGTAACAAACAATCATGTTATTGACGGTGCTGACAAAATTGAAATAACCATAAACAGTAAGAAATTTAACGCAAAACTGATTGGAACTGATCCGAAAACAGATATTGGTCTTATCAAACTTGAGAATTTTTCGAGCAGCGATATAAAAGCACTTCCATTCAGCGATTCAGAAAAAATTAAAGTCGGCAGTTTTGCAATTGCGATAGGAAATCCTTTTGGACTTTCTCACACCGTAACTTTTGGAATAATCTCAGCAACAGGAAGAAGTGATTTGAATGTTACAGAATACGAGAATTTTATCCAGACAGATGCAGCAATAAATCCAGGAAATTCGGGAGGCCCGCTTCTTAATGTTCAGGGCGAAGTTCTTGGTATGAACACGGCTATTTTATCCCGCTCCGGCGGATATATGGGAATTGGTCTTGCAGTTCCAGCCAACATGATTAAATCAGTTGTAGCGCAGCTCAAAACCGGCGGAAAAGTTGTCCGTGCCCAAATGGGCGTTGTAATTCAGCCACTTACCGACGAACTAAAAAAACAGTTTGGCATCAAAAACGATAAAGCCGGTATTCTTGTTTCATCCGTAGCAGAAAAAAGCCCGGCAGAGCTTGGCGGAATTAAAGCAGGCGATGTTATAATTGAGTTTAACAGCAAATCTGTTGAATCTGTTCCGCAGCTCAGAAATGTTGTTGCTTTTACAGATCTGGGCAAAAAAATTCCAGTAAAAATTGTTCGCGACGGCAAGGAAATAATTGTTAGCGTTATCCTTAACAATACAGACTATTCAATTGGCGAAGATGCTTATTTTTCTGAAGATTTCGGCTTTTCCGTAAAAATGGAGAACAAAAAAGTTGTTGTTGATAAAATTGAGCAGGAATCTCTTGCCGCAACTTCGGGACTTATTGAAGGTGACATAATTAAAGGGCTGAACAAAAAAAGAATCCAGAATATTAATGAATTCAAGCAAGTTATGAAAAACACCAATGCACTTCTTCTCCTGATTGAGAGAAAAGGCCGGGAATTTTTTATTGTTATTAATAAGTAAAATGCCCTGAAAATTCTAAAAAATTAGTTTTTATCATACAGAACTAAGACTAAGAGATGCTGCTGAAAAGCAACAAGGATAAACCGTCAATTTTATCAACAACCTGATTTAACAAGACATTTCGCGTCCAACCTTCTGCGAAAACAATCTCTAAACCAAAAATTCATCGAAAATTAACAGTAATTATGTTGCAAAAAGACACTTCATGGATATAAACGGGATGGAAAGCGTTTTTTAATAGAAAACTAATCCGTTATTAACTTTTATATGAGGTTCAAATGAAGTTCAACATCTTCGATCTTCTTCTTCCAAGAGAAACAAAATTTTATGATTTTTTTCAGGAACAAATCAAGCTCCTGATTGAATGCTGCTCACTTTTCAGAGAATTTGCAGGCAAAATCGGCTCAATCAACGATGATGAGGTAAAAAAATATGTTGCCAGAATCAAGGACATTGAACATCAAGGAGACGCTGTAGAGGCAAATATTATTGACCAGTTAAATCAGACATTTATTACACCTTTCGACAGAGAAGATATCCACTACCTTGCTGTTAATATTGACCGTGCAATTGATGTTTTAAATTCTGCAGCCAACAAGATTGATATTTATAATATTAAGAAAATGCCTGAGAAAATTCTTAATTTCTGTGATATTGCATCAGAAATTTCAGAACTTCTCCTCACCATTATGACAAGTTTCCAGAAAAAAGAGAATGTTATACCTCTTATAACAAAGTCTCACGATCTTGAGACAAAAGCTGATTATCTTTTCCACATCTGTCTGGCTGAACTTTTTCACGGTGAGCACTCAGCGATTGATGTAATTAAAAATAAGGAAATTTATGAACACCTTGAATCTGTTGTTGATGCGGTTGATTTCAGTGCAAAAATAATCAGAAGAATTGTTATCAAACAGGGGTAATTTATGACTGAAACAATGATTCTAGTTATTATTGTTGTAGCGGCAGCTTTGATTTTCGATTTTTTTAATGGATTTCATGATGCAGCAAACGCTATTGCAACAATTGTTATAACAAAAACCCTGACTCCTGGTCAGGCGGTTATTCTTGCAGGTTTTGCAAATTTTGCCGGATACTTTACCTTTGGAGTAGCTGTTGCAAAAACAATTGGAAAAGGTGTTGTCCAGCTTGACAGCATAACCCTCCCCCTCATACTTGCAGCATTGCTTGGTGCAATTATCTGGAATATCATAACATGGCTTATGGGTCTTCCGACATCAAGTTCTCATGCACTTGTTGGCGGACTTATCGGTGCAGGTCTTGCATCAAGCGGATTGAAGGCAATTGTATTGAGCGGAGTTTTAAAAATTGTTGCTTTTATTTTTGTAGCTCCACTTTTTGGAATGATTGGCTCAATGATTTTTACAACAATAATTATCCATATCTTTAAGAAAACATCACCAAAAAAAGCTACAGGAATCTTCAAGAAACTTCAGCTTGTATCTGCCACTGCTTATTCAGTAAGTCACGGGACAAACGATGCTCAAAAATCAATGGGAATTATTGCAATGGCACTTGTTGCAGGTGGAATAAACAAAGATTTTCATCTTGACTCATGGGTTGTAATTTCATGTTATTCAGCAATTGGTCTTGGAACAATGTTTGGCGGCTGGCGAATTGTTAAAACAATGGGGACAAAAATCACCAGAATCCGGCCTCTCGAGGGCTTCTGTGCAGAAACCTCATCAGCAATGGTTCTTCTCGGAGCTTCACATTTTGGCATTCCTGTTTCAACAACACATGTTATTTCAGGCTCAATAATGGGTGTAGGAGCAGTTGAAAACGCAGCAACAGTCCGCTGGGTTACAGCCAGAAAAATTCTCTGGGCATGGATTCTTACAATCCCGTTCACAGCACTCTGCGCTGCTTTATCATACGCAATTTTAACTCTATTTATCTAACAAAATATAAGGTTTTCTTTAAAACTCAAAAAATTCATTGAAAATTAATTGCAAAAAAGAGGCTTGCTGAATATAAACGGGGTGGAGAGCGTTTTTTTAACAGAAAATTAATCCATTACTAATTTTTATACGAGGCAAAAATGAAATTCAACATTTTCGATCTTCTTCTTCCAAGAGAGACAAAATTTTATGATTTTTTTCAGGAACAAATCAAGCTTCTTGTAAGCTGCTGTTCACTTTTCAGAGAATTTGCAGGGAAAATCGGCTCGATAAGTGACGAAGAAGTAAAAAAATATGTCATTAGAATCAAAGACATAGAGCATAAAGGCGATAAAATTGAGGCAAATATTATTGACCAGTTAAATCAAACATTTATCACACCTTTTGACAGAGAAGACATTCATTTTCTTGCAGTAAATATTGATAGAGCAATAGATATTTTAAATTCTGCAGCCAACAAGATTGATATTTATAATATTAAGAAAATGCCTGAGAAAATTCTTAATTTCTGTGATATTGCATCAGAAATTTCAGAACTTCTCCTCACCATTATGACAAGTTTCCAGAAAAAAGAGAATGTTATACCTCTTATAACAAAGTCTCACGATCTTGAGACAAAAGCTGATTATCTTTTCCACATCTGTCTGGCTGAACTTTTCCACGGAGATCATTCACCAATAGAAATTATAAAAAACAAGGAAATTTATGAACACCTCGAATCAGTTGTTGATTCTGTTGATTTCTGCGCGAAAATCATCAGAAGAATTGTTATCAAACAGGGGTAATCATGAGTGAAACACTGATTCTCGTTATTATTGTTGTCGGAGTGGCGCTGATATTCGATTTTTTCAACGGATTCCACGATGCAGCCAACGCGATAGCAACCCTTGTTATGGCAAAAACTCTTACACCAGTGCAGGCAGTAATACTTGCAGGTTTAGCAAATTTTGCCGGATTTCTATTTGGCGTTGCAGTCGCAAAAACCATAGGAAAAGGAATAATTGACACCGAAGTTCTCATACAAAGCGGAGTTATGCTTAAAGTTCTTCTCGCCGCTCTTTCTGGAGCAGTTGTCTGGAACATTATGACATGGCTGCTTGGACTTCCAACATCAAGCTCCCACGCACTTATCGGCGGATTAATAGGTGCCGGATTTGCAGCAAAAGGAGCAGGAATAATTGTTTTTAGCGGAGTATTAAAAATACTCTCATTCATCATAATAGCACCGCTTCTTGGTATGTTAGGCGCAATGTTTTTCACCACACTTATTATGTGGCTTTTCCGCAACTCAAATCCTGCCAGTGCCCAGAAAAAATTCAAGAAAATGCAGCTTTTCTCCTCAGCCGTAAACGCAATCGGCCACGGTTCCAACGATGCCCAGAAATCAATGGGAATTATTGCAATGGCACTTGTTGCAGGTGGAATGACCGCAAATCTTGACCACGCACTTGAGCAGAATCACTGGGTTGTATTCTCATGTTACGCCGCGATTTCACTCGGAACAATGTTTGGCGGCTGGCGAATTGTAAAAACAATGGGCTCCGGCATAACAAAAATAAGGGCAATGGAAGGCGTTTGCGCAGATTCAGCATCCGCACTTACCCTGCTTTTCACAGCTCACGCCGGAATTCCTGTATCAACAACCCATGTAATCGCAGGCTCGATTATGGGTGTAGGCGCGACCAAAAACGCGGCTGCAGTCCGCTGGGTAACAGCCAGAAAAATACTCTG
>CAZISX010000039.1:597-1106 GCA_964542005.1 uncultured Spirochaetales bacterium | reverse complement strand
TACAATCCCGTTCACAGCACTTTGCGCAGCTCTCTGCTACGCGGTTATATCTTTAATTATCTAATAAAATAAGGTCATTACACTCTCGCGAAAACACCCTTCATACTGAAAATCACAGCCTTAATATTGATTGTGATATAAAGATCGCCTCGAGTACCTTCTTTTGTGAATGCGCCCTGTCCTTTTAATCTCATAATCTGGCCGTTTCTGGTGCCGCCTTTGAAATTAATCTCAACCTTCTGACCAAGCGGAGTCTCAACACTTTCAGCTCCACCAAGAGCTGCACAGTTTGAATCAATAGTGTAATCCATATAAACATCGCCATTTGATTTAAAAAGTTTTTCCTTCCCTTTTTTCTGCACAACAGTAACAATAATCTTTGTTGGAACACCTTCAAAATCTGTAGCAAAAGAGATTTTTCTTGAGGAATAACTCTTCTCCGGAATCTTCACAAGAATTTTTTTACCGCGAAGATTAACAGGCAGCACCTTACCTTTTGCCATCTCTTC
>CAZISX010000039.1:0-587 GCA_964542005.1 uncultured Spirochaetales bacterium | reverse complement strand
ATAAATATTGTAATCTCATGTTTTTGAATAGCCTCGGCACTGTTCTTTTTTGATGAGTATGCAGCTTTTACAGAATTCATAAGATTCTCTTTTCCCGAAAGAAATCTGTCATAATTTCTTCTTTTTTCTTCATCAGCAAGAACCTCGTAAGCTTTTCTCACCATAAAAAAAACCTTCTCATCATAGTTAGGATTTCTATCAGGGTGAAGTTCAAAAACCAGCTTCCGGTAAGCTTTTTTGATTTCAGAACTCTCAGCATTCTTTGTTATTCCCAATATTTGATATAAATTTTTTTCGTTCATGGCACACTCCTTTTGCTTAGTACAGCACTATAGGAGCAACGAGCGTGCCTCAATATGAAACACTTGAATTTATTGATGTTTTGCCTAAAAGGTGAAATTATCTGCACTCTTTACAATTCAACCTGAGTGCATTTTTTTGCACAGCGAACGAATGGTGCAAAATTGTGCAGAGTAACACGAAAATCTTGTGTGTAAGAAAGCCGAAATAGCTATATAGACCAAAAACGCTTGAAATATCTTGCCAATTCCGCCGTTAAAAGTAAATTTATTTAGCCTTGGCGAAGT
>CAZISX010000038.1:29573-33105 GCA_964542005.1 uncultured Spirochaetales bacterium | reverse complement strand
AAATACATCTCTAAATCTTCCAAGAAGTTTTTTTGATGGTTTCCCCATTATTTTTAATACGCTATCTTCTGAATGTTCCGGTGCAACTTTCATCTGACCAGAGATATGGTTTGCAACAAGATTTTCGAGATAGAGTTCACCATTTGTTTCATCAGCAAAAACAAGATCGTATCTAACGCCGCTTGCAACAAAAGCTTTTTTAATTCTAGTTAGTTCTTTGATTTTTTGTAAGAGTTCAATCTGTCTTTTGTGATTTGGTTTTAGCGATTCACAGGGTGAAGGGAAGAGGCATCGTTTGTTTTTGCAGCTGCCTGATTTTATTTTCTTTTCACATTCAATTCCATACATGTTTGCTGTTGGTCCGCCGACATCAAAAATTATGCCGCGGAATGCCGGATTTGTCGATATTTCTTTTGCTTCTTTGATTATTGAGATTTCACTTCTTGAAACAACTTTTCTCCCCTGATGGACAGCAATTGCGCAGAAGTTGCATTCGCCATAACATCCTCTGTGTGTTGTTATTGAAAATCTTATTGTATCAAGTGCTCTGATTTCTCCCATATTTTTATAGTAGGGGTGAGCGTCTCTTTCGTAAGGAAGGTTGTAAACAAGGTCAAGTTCTTTTGTTGAAAGTGAATCTTGCGGCGGATTGTGTATTAAAAAACGGTCTCCATGTTTTTGGATAAGACCTTTTGCTGATGAGGCATCAGAGTTGTTATAAAATGTGACAAATGTATCTTGGAATGTCTTTTTGTTTTCCACACATTTTTCATAAGGAGGAAGCTGAATAAACTGACTCGTTTCAGGTAAGAGAGTATTTGTTATGTAGCATAAGCCTTTTATTTTATTGCAATTGCCACCGTTTTTTAAGGATTCGGCAATTTCAAGAATAGTTTTTTCGCCCATTCCATAAACAAGTATATCTGCTTTGGAGTCAAAGAGGACGCTTCTTTTTATGGAGTCAGACCAGTAATCATAGTGAGAAATCCTTCTTAAGCTTGCCTCTATTCCGCCAATGACAATAGGTTTTGTGTTTTTAAAAAACCGTCTGATAAGACCGGTGTAGACAACAAGAGCTCTATCAGGCCGTTTCGTGTTTTCGGCTCCAGGTGTTAAATCATCCTGTTTTCGAGGTTTTTTTGATGCTGTGTAATTTGAAACCATTGAATCTACAGCACCGCTTGTCACGCCCCAGAATAGATTCGGTTCTCCAAAACGGGTTATATCTGCTGGAGAATTTATATCAGGCTGTGCAATTATCGCAACTTTGTAGCCTGCATTAATAAGTACATGACCAATAACAGAAACCCCGATATAAGAGCTGTCTATGTAGGCATCTCCCGTAATCAGAATAATATCAAGGGATTCCCAACCAAGAGCGTTTACTTCTTCAACTGTTGCCGGAATAAACATATTTCACCTTCTTAAAGATTTCAGAGCCATAACTATACAGAATTACAAGATATATACAAGCATAAAAATGTAAGAACATTTTTTTTATTGCATAAATTGTCTTTTGAATTATTATACACGCACCGTTCTTTGATAAGACTGGTTAAATTTATAATTTTGTTAACCTCTTTATTTTTTAGGAGACTCAAACATTGAAAGATTTAAAAAAATCTGAGACAAAATTGAAATTATACGGTTTTAACAACCTTACTAAAACCCTCAGCTTTAACATTTATGATGTTTGCTATGCGATTACGAACGAAGATCGTGACGCATATATTGCATACATTGATGAAAAGTACAACTCAAACCGTCTGACCGATATTCTTGAAAGAGTTGCCGATATTATTGGTGCTCATATTCTTAATATCGCAAAACAGGACTATTATCCGCAAGGAGCCAGTGTTACTGTTTTAATATCAGAGGAGAAAGTTATTGACCGTGATATTCATGGACATGGGGGCGATGTGGTTGCACACCTTGACAAAAGTCATTTAACAGTTCACACATACCCTGAAAGCCATCCCGAAAATGGTATTTCAACCTTCAGAGTTGATATTGATGTTTCAACCTGCGGAAAGATTTCACCTCTTCGCGCACTCAACTTTCTTATTGACAGTTTTGAGGCTGATATTGTAAATCTTGACTACCGTGTCAGAGGATTTACAAGAATGGTTGATGGTAGAAAAATATTTATTGATCACGATATAAACTCAATCCAAAACTTTGTAAATACAGATACTTTAGACCTATATCACTGCGTTGATGTTAATGTTTATCAGGATAATATTTTTCATACAAAGATGATTTTAAGAGATTTTGATCTTGACAACTATCTTTTCGGAATTTCTCAGAAACAGATAAACAACTATGAAAAACGGAAAATTCAGAAAAAGCTTCAGAAAGAGATGAATGAAATTTTCTATGGTAAAAATCTACCAACAATGCCTAGACTTTATTAATACCTGAATCGTTTGATTCTTGAATTCATTCCTGTTTTAGATCTGCTTTTGATGGTTTCCTTATCGGAATTATCTAACTATCATAGTGATACAACTTTTCATTCCCTGTAGTCACAACATTATCGGCGATCTGTTATTTATTTTTTTGCCTTATACAGCTTTAAAAGTAAACTTCGCTATTGCAAAAACGGAAAAAGGAGGAAAAATCTATGTCATTAAAAAAATCAATTCTTGTAATTCTTGATGGTTGGGGCTACAGGGAAGAGACAAAATACAATGCTATTGCTGCCGCAAAAACACCAAATTTTGATAAGCTCTGGAAAAATTATCCACACACAACAATCTCTGCTTCTGGCGAATTTGTAGGACTTCCCGATGGCCAGATGGGAAATTCAGAGGTTGGTCACACAAATATCGGTGCTGGAAGAATTGTTTATCAGGATTTTACAAGAATAAACAAATCCATAAAAGATGGCTCAATTATGGATAACAAAACGCTTCTTCAAATAAAAGAGTCTTTAGAAAAAACAAGTGGTTCTCTTCATTTGATGGGGCTTGTAAGTCCGGGCGGAGTTCACAGCGCGATGGAGCATATTTATGCAGTTTTGGAGTTTGCGGCCAGAAATGATATTAAGAAAGTTTTTATCCACGCATTTCTTGACGGGCGCGACACGCCACCTAAAAGTGCGCTAGAATACATTGAATTGCTTGAAAAAAAGATAAAAGAAATCGGTGTTGGAAAAATCGCGACAGTTTCGGGAAGATTCTGGGCAATGGATCGTGATAACCGGTGGGACAGGGTTGAAAAAGCTTACAATGCCCTTATTTTAGGCGAAGGTAAGGTTGCAAAAAATGCGATGGAAGCTGTTGAAACAAGCTACTCCTGCGATGAATGTGACGAGTTTGTTGCACCGACAGTTATTGATTCTGCGGGAACAATTAAAGACAATGATGCGGTTTGATTCTTTAATTTCCGCTCAGACAGGGTTCGGGAACTCTCAATGGCTCTTATGTTTGATGATTTCAACAAGTTTGAAAGAAAAAAACGGGTAATTCCGTCTATTTATGCGACTATGACAGAGTATCGGGCAGATTTCGGATTTCCGACTCTTTTCCCT
>CAZISX010000038.1:21542-29563 GCA_964542005.1 uncultured Spirochaetales bacterium | reverse complement strand
TGAGGTGATTTCAAAAAAAGGTCTTAGTCAGCTTAGAATTGCTGAAACTGAAAAGTACGCTCATGTTACATTCTTCTTTAACGGTGGCGAGGAAAAGGTTTTTGAGGGGGAAGAGAGGATTCTCATTCCTTCACCTCAGGTCAGAACTTATGATCTAAAGCCCGAGATGTCGGCTTACGAAGTTGCTGACAAGGTTATTGAAAATATGGAAAAATATGATTTTATAGTTCTTAATTTTGCAAATCCTGACATGGTTGGACATACCGGAGTTTTTGAGGCAGCTGTAAAAGCTGTTGAAACTGTTGATGAATGTCTTGGAAGGGTTTATGAAAAAGCAAAAGAGGAAGGGCGGATAATGTTTGTTACCGCAGATCATGGAAATGCGGAAGTTATGTTTGATGATGAAACAAAAATGGCTCACACAGCCCACACAACAAATCCGGTTCCTCTGATTGTTGTAAATGGAGATGCTGGGCTTAAGCTCGAATCAAATGGGATACTTGCAGATTTAGCTCCTACAATTCTCAAGATGATGGGTGTTGATATTCCAAAAGATATGTCTGGAAAAGTTCTGGTCTGACAACAACTGAAATAAATTTGATTTTTATCGTGATAAATTTAGAAGAGAATTAGCCTTTTTTATCAGCTGGTTTTGCTTCTGGTTTTGGCTCGCCAGCTGGTTTTGCTTCAACAGCTGGAGCAGCTTCTTTTGGATTGATTTCAAGAAGTTCAACTTCAAAAATAAGAGTCTGATTTGGTCCTATTTTTTTGCCAGCGCCTCTATCTCCGTAAGCAAGTTCTGAAGGAACAACAAGTTTGAATTTGTCGCCAACTTTCATAAGAGAAACGCCTTCTGTCCAACCTTTGATAACTTTGTCAAGCGGGAAAACTGCAGGTTCGTTTCTGCTGTATGAGCTGTCGAATTCCTCGCCATTCATAAGAGTTCCTTTGTAGTGAACTTTTACGATATCTGTTGGTTTAGGTGATTCTGTGCCTGTTCCTTTTGTGATAACTTCGTACTGAAGTCCACTTGCTGTTGTTGTAACACCAGGTTTTGCTTTGTTATCTGCAAGAAATTTATCGCCTGCAGCTTTGTTTGCTACAGAATCTTTCTGTGCTTTTTCCATGGATTTCTGCATCATTTCCTGCTGGAAAGCCATCATGGTTTCTTTTATTTCGTTTTCATTCATAAGAGCATTCGGATTAGCCGCAAGACCATCTTTGAGACCTTTGAGAAGAATTTCCGGTTTGAGATTTATTCCCATTTCTTTGAAATCTTTTCCCATTCCAAGTCCCATAGCGTAGCTTACTTTGTCATTTGATTCTTTGAGTTCTGCTTTTGTGAGTTCTTTTGGTTGTTCTGATGTTTTCATTTTATCACATCCAATAGCGATAAGTGATACTGCAATGAGTGCAAAAGCTGTTCTTTTCATGATTTTCTCCAATTAAGTTAGTCATATAATCCTCTACAAATTCGATTCAATTCTAAAAAACGGCTGAGTCTATCAGAAAGGAGATGTTTTTGCAATTTTATATTTAGAACGATTTTTGATTTTCATTTTTTTCTCATTTTTTTGACTTGCCCTATCATTTCTGATAAATAATGCTTTTGAAAAGAGCTAAAGGAGGCGGAGATGGAACTTAATTTAAAAGAGATTTTCAAATTAGCATTAATCGGAGTTCTAATTTACATTGGAGTTATGTTTGCGCAGCCTTACTGGAACAAGTATTGGCTTGACAAAGAGCTTAAAGATGTTGCTATGGTTGGGACTCTTGACGGTGCGACAGATGAATCAATCAGAGCAAAGCTTGACGAGGTTATGACAGAGCAGGGCAGGCCTTTTAAGTCAAATCAGTTTGCTGTGATTAGAGACTCCCAGACAGGTACAACCACTATTGAGATTCAGTATGAAGAGGTTGTGAATATCTTTACTTATCCGGTTACAAAGTTCCCGTTTATTGTAAGTGTTACTGAAAAAAAATCAGGAAAAAAATATTTTTAGCAGGAGGTTCTCTTGAAAAGAAAAGGACTAAATATCAAAAAAACGCTCCTTAATGAACAGGAGATGGAGAAAGTTATCAATCGTATGGTGCACGAAATTATTGAAAAAGTTGGTGATTTGGAGCATCTTGCTATTGTCGGTATCAGAACAAGAGGCGTTTCTGTTGCAGATAGAATTGTTAGAAAAATCAATGAGTTTGAGAAAACCAAGGTTATGTCAGGCTCAATAGATATTTCTCTTTACAGAGATGATTTTTTTAAGAGTCTTGCTTCTCCTGCGATTGGCCCGACTAAACTTGATTTCAAAATCGACAATTACAACATAGTGCTTGTTGACGATGTTTTATACACAGGAAGAACAATCCGTGCAGCAATTGACGCTGTTATGGATTATGGCAGACCTCGTTCAATAAAACTTGCGGTTTTAGTTGACAGAGGTTGCAGAGAACTTCCAATTCAGCCTGATTTCATGGGTATATCAGTTCAAACTTCAAAAGAAGAGGCTGTTGCAGTCTTTTTAAAAGAAACAGATGGTGAAGACAAAGTAGTTATCGGCGAAAAATAAAAATTTATTGGTTTTTAGGAGAGAACAATGAAACACCTTCTCGGTATTGAACACTTAAACCGCGACCAGATTATGAAAATTCTGGAGACAGCGGTTAATTTTGAGGAAATCAACCGCAGAGAAATAAAGAAAGTTCCGACGCTGAAAGGAAAGTCGGTTATCAACTTCTTTGCAGAGCCTTCAACAAGAACTAGAATGTCCTTTGAAGTAGCAGAGAAGCGGTTAAGTGCTGATTCCTACAACATGAATGTTTCTGGCAGCGCACTTGAAAAGGGCGAAACGCTTGCCGATACTGCGCTCAATCTTCAGGCAATGCAGCCGGATGCGCTTATTATCCGTCACGCAGTTTCAGGAACTCCTCATCTTCTTGCTTCAATCATGGATTGTTCAATCATTAACGCTGGTGACGGTTACCACGAACATCCGACACAGGCACTTCTTGACGCTTACACAATTATTAAGAGAAAAGGGAAACTTGAAGGTCTTAAAATTGCGATTTTAGGTGATATTGCTCACAGCCGTGTTGCAAGAAGTAACATTTATCTCCTCACAAAAATGGGCGCTCATGTTTCTGTTGCCGGCCCTGCAACAATGATTCCAACAGGAATTGAAAAGCTTGGTGTTGAAGCAACTTTTAAACCGAGAGAAGCTGTTAAAGATGCTGATGCTGTTATGATGCTTAGAGTTCAGGATGAAAGAGCAAGTAATCTTCTCTATCCTGACAGACGCGAATATGCAAAATATTTCTGCCTTAATGATGAGCTTTTAAGACACGCAAAAAAAGACGCGCTTGTTATGCATCCCGGCCCGGCAAACCGCGGTGTTGAAATAGAAGATCACATTATGGATGGAGACCGTTCAGTAATACTTGAACAGGTTGCAAATGGCGTTGCTGTCAGAATGGCAGTTCTTTACTTACTTCTCGGAGGATCAAACTAATGAAGCTTATAATAAAGAACGGAACAATTATAAATCCTGCAAAAAAAGAGAATTTTAAGGGATATATTCTTATTGAAGACGGCAAAATCAAAAAAATTGATAAAAAAGAGATAAAAGACAAAGAAGCTGAGATTATTGATGCAGAAGGTCTTATTGTTGCGCCAGGTTTTATTGATGCCCATGTTCATTTCAGAGATCCTGGTTTTGAGCACAAAGAGGATATTATAAGCGGTCTTAAAGCTGCTGCAGCTGGCGGATTTACCGCAGTTATTACAATGCCGAACACAAATCCTGTAGTTGATAATCTTGCTACAATCCGCTATATGCTTGAAAAAGCTAGAAATTCAGGTAACGGCGTAAAGCTTTACCCGATGTGCGCAGCGTCCAAAAATCAGGAAGGCAAAGCTCTTTCTCCGATGGGCGAACTCAGAGAAAATGGCGCAGTAGCTGTAACTGATGACGGAAAACCGATTGAAGATACATCACTCCTTAAAAGAGTTATGGAATATGCCTCAACTTTTGATATGACTTATGTTTCACACGCTGAGGATACCTATCTTTCAAAAGGCACCCAGATGAATGACGGATACTTTTCAACAGTTTACGGCATGAACGGCAACCCGATTGTCGGCGAAGCATCTCAGGTTGCAAGAGACTGCATGATGGCATTTTACTGCAATCTTCCCGTTCACATTGCCCATGTAAGCGGAAAAATGACAGTTGATATTATTGAGTTTTACAAATCAAAAGGTGCTAAAATTACTGCTGAAACTGCTCCTCACTACCTCACACTTACAGATGAGGCAGTTGGAAGTTTCGATACAAACACCAAAATTAATCCAGCTCTTCGCACCGAAGAGGACAGGGTTGCACTTATCGAAGCTCTTCATAAAGGAGTTATTGATATTGTTGCAACAGATCACGCACCTCATCACGAAAGAGAGAAAAATGTTGAATTCAACAATGCTCCAAGCGGCATAGTCGGCCTTGAAACAGCACTTCCTCTCATGCTCAAGCTTTACCACGAAAAACACCTTTCTCTTGAAAAAATTGTTGAGCTTTTCACAGGCGCATACAAAATTTTCAACCTTGAAGGTGGAATAATTGAAGAAGGAAAACCAGCAGATATAACAATTTTTGATCCAAACTACCAGTGGACAATTGACAAAAACATGTTTCAATCTAAATCATGCAACACACCGTTCCACGGTTTTCATGTGAAGGGAGCAGCGTTTACAACAATTGTTGATGGGAAAGTTGTTTTCAGCAAAAAGTTCTGATGGATTCAGAAACCTTTATTTTTTCATCATTAACAGAGGCTGAAGCTCTGCTCCTCAAAGAATTCAAGCACGATATCTTCTACTATGTTGGAGATAAACTTGAAAACTACAATTTCTGGCAGCAGTTCTTCAACCTCTTTTTTCTCTATCATTACGATTCAGGAAACAGTGAAACAACAGCATCAAGATTGCATCTTGAACCTGCTAAAATATTTCTTTTTTATCCTTCGCTTTTTTCAAGGCTCAGAGGTGAAAATTATTTTACAGAAGAGAAATTTTCCTTTGATGAAAAAGAAGAGCTTTCAATGACCTGGTTCAAGGAAAGAGAGATGATTCTCGGTGTTTTTACCATAAAAGAGAGTTCGATATCGCTTCTTGAGGGGAGAAACTCTCTTGTTGTCCAGATGAATGATATGACTTTTTTCAAAAAACTGAAAAAGGAATTTAAGGAAAAAGGGGAGTATTCCCACACCTATCTTATGTTTCTTCTTTCAGTTCTTCTCCTTAAAAAAGAGCGGTTTGCCGCATCGAAACTTTATAATTCCTTTACAACAGAAGAGCTGGAAAAGACTCATCACCAATATGAAAAATTTGCTTCAAAATTTATCTGATGCAGAGCTTGCATCACTTCTTGAAAAAGGGCAGAATTTGTGGGAAAACTGCATCTGCTGCCCCAACAAATGCGGCATTGACCGTGAAAAAGCAAGACCAATCTGCGGTGCAGAGAAAGAGGGGATAAAAGTTGCCAGCTTTGCAGTTCATGACGGTGAAGAGCCTCCGGTAAGCGGATGGAACGGAGCTGGAAACATCTTCTTTTCAGGCTGCACACTTAAATGTGTTTACTGTCAGAACTGGCCGATTTCACACGACAACAACGGGAGAGTTTACAGTTATGATGAGTTTAAGAATGAGGTCTTGAAACTTATCTCGAAAAATGTTCATAACATAAATCTTGTTACCGCTGACCATTATCTTTACCCTGTTTTGAAAACACTTTCCGAAATCAGGACTCAGATTAATATTCCGGTAGTTTATAACTGCAGCGGATACTTTGATATGGAAGCTCTTAAAATTGTTATGAAATTTGCCGATATTTTTCTTTACGATGTTAAATATTCTGATTCGGAGATTGCCGCAAAATACTCAAGATTTTCAAGATATATGGATGTTGTCTGGAAAGGGCTTGATCTGCTTCTTGAAGAGCAGATTCCGTGGATTGAAGATGAGCTTGGTCTTCTCGAGAGAGGGCTTATAATCAGGCATCTAGTTATTCCTGAGGCTATTGAAAGTTCAATGCAAGTCCTTGAAAAACTTGCAGAATATCAGCAGAAAGGACTAGTTTTTAAGCTCAGTCTTATGTCTCAGTATTTTCCCGCATACAAAGCTCACGATTTCCCGGAAATAAACCGCAGACTCACAGAAGAAGAATACTCAGCTGTTGCGGAAAGAATGGAAAGCCTTGGTATTGATGGCTGGATTCAGGGCTTTTAATTGATTAATCCTTAAGTTTTTTGAGTAGCCACGCCATATTTTCGCCAAGCGTAACCATTGTTTTCATCCCCTCCTCATCATTTTGGACATCGCCGCAATCTCTTCCCATTCCAAGATTCCAGTAGGATGAGCCTGGAACTATCATCTCGGAAACAAAAAAGAGGTTGTTAATTGCCTGAAAAACATTTAGTGCGCCAGCTCTTCTTACTGCTACAACTGCGGCTCCGACTTTTCTTTTGAAAATATTGCCGTTTCCGCGCGAAACATAGCCTGTTCTATCTATAAAAGCTTTTGTTTCAGATGTAAGTGCTGCAAAATAGGTTGGTGAACCAATAATTATTCCATCAGCTTCAATCATTTTCTGAATGGATTCGTTAATAATATCATCATTGTAGATACATTTGTTGTTCTGAATTTCTCTACATTTTCCACATGCCTGACAGCCGCGGATATATTTGCCTCCAATCTGGATTAATTCACACTCTATCCCCTCTTTTTCAAGCACTTCAAATACTTTTTTTATCATTTGAGCAGTGTTTCCGTCTGCTCTTGGACTGCCATTAAATGCTACTACTTTCATTGTTTCTCCTTACTTTTCTAATAGTTAGTTTTCAATGCCATTCTTGAAAAAATTAATTTTCCTGGTTTTCTGAATCAATTTTTCTGATTTCAACTCTTGAAATGTGTCTGTCATTACTTTCGATAACTTTAAATTCGTAGCCTGAATAGTTGAAAATATATCCGACAGGAGGAACTTCTCCCGCCTGTTCGATCAAAAATCCGCCTTCTTCCGGCATTGATATTTCAAGTTCATCTTCAAGGTCAAATATTGAGATGTGTGCATCAACGCTGAGTCTGTTGTCAACAAGTTTTGAGATTGTGTTTTCTTCTTTATCATCTTCGTCCATGATTTCGCCAACAAGTTCTTCTAAAATATCCTCAAGTGTGATGATTCCTGCTGTACCGCCGAATTCATCAACAACTATGGCAAGATGGGTTCTTTTTTTCTGCATTTTGTCGAGTGTTTCGTTGATTTTCTGGCTTTCAGGTACAAAAATTGTTTTCTTTCTCATTATTCCGCAAATATCGGAATCAAGGTTGTTGTTTTTATTTTTAAGAAGTTTAACAAGATCTTTTGTGTAGAGAATTCCGATTATGTCATCAATAGTCTCTTTGTAAACAGGAATTCTGCTGTGTCCCCAGCCTGAAGCTTTTTCGATTGCTTCTTTTATTTTTGTGTCACTGCTTAGAAAATTTGTGTCAGTCCTTGGAATCATTATCTCTTTTACGGTTGTGTCTTTGAATTCTATGACAGAATTGAGCAAATCGCCCTGATCCTCCTCCTCAAAAACGCCCATATCGCTTCCTCTTTTTATAAGAAATTCTATCTCATGTTGTGTAATTTTCTCATTTTCAAGGCTGTTTTGGCCGCCCATCGCATGAACAAGAAGTCTTACAAATTTTGATGTTACAAATGAAAATGGAAACAAAATTGTGTCTACAATTCTAAGAAAAAACAGGGCAAATGAGGCTACTTTTTCAGGGTTTAACTTTGCATAGGTTTTCGGTGTAACTTCGCCTGTTATAAGGACAATTAGCGTCATTACGCCAACAGCTACCGCATCAGCATAGTTGTTCAGATAATAGTTTGCAACGCGGCTGCCTAGAACGGACGCAAGAATATTTACTAAATTGTTGCCAATAAGAATTGTCGAAAGCACCATACCAGGCTTTTCAATCCATT
>CAZISX010000038.1:14208-21532 GCA_964542005.1 uncultured Spirochaetales bacterium | reverse complement strand
TAGAATTTACTCTGCTTTTTTCCATAAGAAGGTGCATTTTAGGATGACTCAAGGCTGTTAGTGCCGTTTCGGTTGCGCTAAAAAAAGCACTTCCAATAAGACACAAAAGAATTCCGGTAATATTATAAAGAACAAAACTTCCCGTCTGGCTTTCCAAAAATACCTCCAACCACAATTAATAAAAAAACAGAATTAGTTAAATAACCTATAAATGGAAGATTTTCAAGCTTTTTTGCTTGATTTGAGAATAGTTTTGGTTGTTGTTGTTAAAAAATAAAATAAAAACAGGAATAATTGCTCTTTGATTGACAAAATTTTGCTTCAAAATTGCTTTTTAAAGTTAGTTTTCTATAATATTGTCGGCTTCAAATTCCATGATATTTATGAATCTAAAGTTTGATGCAGGCAATATTGTGCGGGATTCACTTTTTTTAAGAGGGTATATATGAGCGGCGACGAAATTAAGAACAAGATCAAACAGGCGGCATCTGAAGAATATGGTGCCTCCAGTATTACGGTTCTCAAAGGGCTTGAGGCTGTCCGTAAAAGACCCGGTATGTATATCGGCGACACAGATGACGGCAGCGGCCTTCACCACATGATATACGAAGTTGTAGACAACTGGGTTGATGAGGCTCTTGCGGGACATTGTGATAAAATTTCAGTATTTATCCATCTGGATAATTCAATCACTGTAAAAGATAACGGTCGAGGCGTACCTGTTGATATTCATGAGGAAGAGGGAAGAAGTGCTGCTGAAGTTATCCTTACAGTTCTTCATGCTGGCGGTAAATTTGACCAGAATTCCTATAAGGTTTCCGGCGGTTTGCATGGTGTTGGTGTTTCTGTTGTTAACGCTCTTTCCGAGTGGCTTAAAATAGAAATTAAAAGACAGGGCGGTGTTTATTTTCAGGAATACAGACAGGGTGCACCAGTCTATCCACTTGGAAAGATTGGCGAAACAACTGAAACAGGAACAAAGATAACTTTCAAGCCTGATCCTGAAGTTTTTACAAACACCGAATATTCTCTTGCTCGAGTTGAAAAAAGACTTCGCGAAATGGCGTTTTTGAATAGCGGCGTAAAGATTAAACTTGTTGATGAAAGAGTAGGTGAGGAGAGATTATTTCATTATGAAGGCGGAATTTATCAGTTTATTGAATATCTTAACCAGAATAAAACTCCACTTCACAACAATATTATCCGTGTTACCAAAAAACAGGAAAATTTTGAGATGGATATCGCAATGCAGTGGACTGATGCTTATCATGAAACTGTTATGTGTTACACAAACAATATTGTAAACCGTGATGGCGGAACACATCTTTCCGGATTTAAACTTGGTATAACAAAAGTATTCCAGAAATTTCTTGTTGACAGCAAGAAAAATGTCAAAATCAAGATAGAAGGCGATGATATAAGAGAAGGTCTTACCGCTGTTATTTCCATGAAAATGCCTGATCCAAAGTTTAGTTCTCAGACAAAAGACAAGCTTGTTTCAAGTGAAGTTCAGACTTTTGTAAGTAATGCTGTAAGTGAAATTCTTCTCCAGTTTCTTGAGGAAAATCCAGATGTTGCAAACAAAGTTATTGATAAGATAGTTGAAGCGGCTGTTGCCCGTGAAGCTGCTAAAAAAGCAAGAGAAATGACTCGAAGAAAAGGTGCTCTTGAAAACACACCTCTCCCTGGAAAACTTGCAGATTGCCAGGAACGCGACCCTGCCAAATCAGAAATATATATTGTTGAGGGAGATTCTGCGGGAGGCTCTGCGAAACAGGGTCGAGATAGAGCTAATCAGGCGATTTTACCACTTCGCGGCAAGATTTTGAATGTTGAAAAGGCAAGACTTGATAAACTTCTCAAATCTGAGCAGGTTATGATTATTGTTGCTGCGCTTGGTACAGGAATTGGTAAAGATGAATTTAATATTGAAAAAATTCGTTACCATAAAGTAATAATTATGACAGATGCTGATGTTGATGGTGAACACATTAGAACACTTATTCTTACATTCTTTTTCCGTTATATGCCTGAAATTATTGAGAGAGGCTATCTTTATATTGCACAGCCTCCTCTTTACGGAATTACAAAAAGCAAAAAAATTACTTATGTTAAAGATGAGAGAGAGTTCCAGGAATACTTAATAAATACAGGAACAAACGATATTTCTGTTTCTTTTGATTCTGGCAGAGATGAGCCTCTTGTTGATGATGAGCTTAAGATTTTTATCAAGAAAATGATTGAGCTTAACGATAATCTTTCAAGAACAGAGTTTATCTATGACTCAACAATTGTTGAAGCTGTTGCCTCAATCGGCGGAATAACAAGCGATGATCTTAAAAATGAAACAGTAATCAATGAAAAATTTGAGCAGATAAAGGGATTTATTGAAATAAACTATCCTGAAAGATTGCCTGTTACAATGTCTCTGGAAGATGATATGGCTCATTCCCAGTTTAAAATGAAAATCCAGACAACAATAAACGGTGTTGAAAAGCAGAGCATGATTGATTTCAGATATGTGACAAGCTCTGATATTGAAAGAATAAGCAAAACCAAAAATGATATTATGCACTTTGGTAACGCACCATATACTTTCAAAATAAAAGATAGTGCTGACAGTAAGCCATGTAGAAGCTGGCGGTCACTTCTTTCTACTGTTGTTGAAACAGCAAAAGAAGGCCAGAAAATACAGAGATATAAAGGTCTCGGTGAAATGAATCCTGAGCAGCTCTGGGAAACAACAATGAACCCTGAAAATCGTGTTCTTCTTAGAGTGACAGCCGAAGATGCTGCTGAAGCTGATAGAATTTTTGATATTCTCATGGGCGAAAATGTTGAACCTAGAAGACGCTTTATTGAGGAAAACGCTCTTAACGCAACAATAGATATCTAATTAGTGTAAATTCCTAAATTCATTCTCCAAAAACCTTGATAAGATAATTCTGCCTGATATACTCTATAAAATTGTTTTTTTAAGGAGACTCATGGAAGACCGGATTTTACAGCTTGAGAAAGAGCTCGCAGAACTAAAAAAACATCACAGACAAATTGTTGAGGGTCCTTATAGCTATCTTCTTCACTATATGAAAGATGGATTTGCTTATCAGGAAATTGTAAGAGACAGCTCTGGAAAACCAGTTGATTTTATTCTTCTTGATGCTAATGACTCTTATCTTGAAATAATGGGTTTTTCCCGGTTAGATGTTATTGGCAAATTGGGGTCGGAATTTTTGCCGAATTTAAAAACAGGTAAACAAAACTGGCTTGAAAAATATCATGAAATTACGCTTAAAGGCTCTGCAATAACTAATGAATTTTATTCAGAAAGACTTTCAAAATGGCTTCTTTCGTGCAGTTTTGGCGTAACAGAGAAATGTTTTATTTCGATTTTTAATGATATTAATGAATTAAAAAGAGCGGAAAACAGAGTTCGTGAAAGCAAGGTTCTTTACAGAATTCTTTTTGATTCATCAAGTGATGCAATAATCCTTTCAAAAGGACCTGTTATTGTTGATGCAAACAAAATAACAGAAGAGCTTCTTGACGAAAAACTTGAAAATATAATTGGAAAAAACATTTTAAGATATTTGCCAGAGTATCAGCTTGATGGGCGGAAAACAGAAGAGCTAGTAAGCGAACTTGTTAATATTACTACAGAAAATACACTTTATTTTTTTGAATGGCAAACAGTTTCAAGAGATGGCAGCGATTTTTTTGCTGAAGTAATAATGAATGTGATTTCTATGGGTGGTGAAGAGTATATTTTAACAACTTTAAGAGATGTGACTGCTAGAAAAAGAGTGGAAATAGCAATGTCTAAAGCTAAACAGGCTGCGGAAGAGGCAAACAGTGCAAAAAGCCGGTTTCTTGCAAATATGAGTCACGAAATAAGGACTCCTATTAATGGCATAATTGGGATGAATACCCTCTTAAAAGACACCAATCTCACAGATGAGCAATCTGATTTTGTTAATACTATTGGTGACTCAGCTGAAAAACTTCTTGAAATTATTAATAATATTCTTGATATTTCCAAAATCGAAGCCGAAAAGCTGGATATTGAAAAAATCCCTTTCAGCCTTAGAAAAATAATTGAAAAAAGTGTAAAAACAATTGCTGTTTTAGCTGAAAACAAAAAACTTAAATTTGATATACAAATAAATTCCGAAGTTCCAGATAAGCTTGTCGGCGATCCGATGCGACTTCGTCAGATTATTATAAATCTTTTAGGAAATTCAATAAAATTTACAGATTCGGGATATATTATGCTTTTTGCCGAGTCTGTTGAGATGAATGCTGATTATGAGAGAATTCTTTTTTCAATAAAAGATACAGGTGTCGGAATTCCTGATGAAAAACAGGCAGTTCTTTTTAAGCAGTTTTCGCAGGCAGACTCATCAACAACCAGAAAATATGGTGGCACAGGACTTGGGCTTGCGATTTGCAAAGAGCTTGTGACCTTGATGGGCGGAAATATATGGGTTGAAAACAATGTGCCGCAAGGCTCTATTTTCAGATTTCATATAGATTTTGAACGGGAAAAATAGATTATGGAGAGATAAATGTCTGATTTGCCAGAAATTATTGTGTGTCCAAAGTGTGGTTCAAGATATAAAAAACCTGCAAATATTCCTGAAAGTGGAATTAATCTGAAATGTAATAACGGTCAGACTCTTTTTTTAATAAGTGGTGCAATTAAAGGAACTGCACAGTTTAAGTATGATGATTCTCTGGTTAAACGAAGCGATGGCTCTGTTTTTAGAATAAAAGACCTGGCGGAACTCCAGAAAAAGATTATTCAGACAATTCTTACAGAAAATGATGAGATCTCATCAAATGGAACTGACTGGAAAAAATTATCAGAACAGACGGAACTTTCTCCTTTTTTCAGTGCAGTCAGGGCTATGCAAAATCCTGTGGTTTATAGTGAATCAGATATAGAAAATGAATCAGAACAAAAGCTTGATGTTTATAAAAAAAATGAAAAATTTCAGACAGTTATTCCACCTAAAGAACCTGTTTATGAGCGAGATTCATCCCTTACAATACCTCCTCCTGAAAATGAACCTGAAAAAGTTGTTTTTGAAGATAATTCAATGGATGATATTTATAAAAATGAGGAAGAGCCATTTGTTTTTGAAGAAAGAAAAATTCCCTGGATAAAGCTTTTTGTGTTGGTTATGATGTTTGGAGCTATAGGTTCTGGAATCTATCTTTTTATTGATCAAAGCTCAAACAAAGTCACAGCAATAAGACAAAACAAACCAGCTGATTTAAATGAGAAAAATGATCAGGAAATTCAGGAAAAACCTATTGTTCATGCCCCAAAAATTATAGAGCCAAAACCTGTTTTTGAGCCTAAAATTATTCCGCCTGCACAGAATGCAAAAAAAGAGGTTCAAAGAACAGAAAATATCAAAAAATCTGATTCAAGTCCGAAATTATCTTCGAGACAGTTTGTTTTGCAGGGTAGAAGATTTTTTGAAAATGGAAAAAACAGTGAAGCAATTGCAGCTTTTCAGAAAGCACTTGAAATAAATCAAAATGAGGCTGATGCGCATCTTGGTCTTGGTGATGTTTATGGTGAAACAGGTAAAAAACAGGAAGCAAAATCAGAGTATCAGAAATATCTTGATTTAAAACCTAAAGCAAAAAATTCAGATGAAATTCGTAATCTTATCAATAATATGTAGCATTCTATTCTTTTCATCATGCTCAAACGGAAAGGGAAAAAACACAAAAAATTTGTACTGTAAAAGCGACAACGAATGCTCTTTGCAGAGCGAAATTTGCAGTAGTGGTGTCTGCAAAATTCCGGAATGTAAACAAAAGAGCGATTGTCCTGAAAACTATTCCTGTTTACAGGGAGTCTGCAATATATCTCAGTGTTTAGCCGATGATGAATGTCCAATTATTTCAACTTGTTATGATGGTTTTTGTACTCATTTCAGATTAAGCTGCAGGGATTATGATTGTCCACCAGAGCTGACTTGTGCAGTTGATAAAAGGTGTTACAGTGAAAATGAGTCTATCCCGTGTAAAAAACAGACTGATTGTAAAGATGGTGTATGTGTTCAAAATTACTGCACAAAAAAAATGTGCACTACAATAAAAGATTGTCCTGCTTATTCGTTTTGTGAAGATAAAAGCTGTAAAACTATTGAATGCGACACCAGTTGCGAGGACTCACCCTGCCTTAACTTTTCCTGCAAAAGAAGCTATTTGTGCAGTTCTGGCCATGATTGCCCTCTGACAAATCTTTGTTTTGAGGGAAAATGCCTGATTCCATGTGAAAAAAGCAGCGATTGTCCTGGCCCGGCTATTTGTATTGATAAAAAATGTCAGATGAAAAAATGCTTGGAAAAAAAAGATTGTGGAGATGGAAATTGTATAGAAAATATTTGTGTTAAAACAGATAGTTAGAGGGTTGCTATGAATATTTTTGATCGAAATGTTAAGGGCAGTACAGAGATTTTTCAGAAAAAAACAGTGGGTATAGCAGGTTGCGGCGGGCTTGGCTCGAATGCTGCTGTTTCTCTTGTAAGAGCAGGTATTGGCAGATTGATTCTAGTTGATTTTGACAGGGTTGAAACATCAAATTTAAATAGGCAGCACTTTTTTATAAGTGATATTGGTAAGTTTAAAACCGAAGCTCTTGCCTCACATTTGCGGGCAATTAATCCTGAAATAAAGCTTGATATTATTACAAAAAAAATAGAAAGAGAAGATGTTGCCTCTTTGTTTTCAAGTGCAGACCTGCTTATTGAAGCTTTTGATAAAGCTGAAAACAAAGAGTGGCTGATAGAAGAGTGGGCGATTGCTTATCCAAAGCGGCCGATTGTCTGCGGTAGCGGAATTGCCGGAATAGGAATGTCTCAAAAAATCAGAGTAGTTAATGTTGGTAATATCTATTTTGTGGGAGACGGCGAGTCTGATATGTCTCTTGGACTTTGTTCTGCAAGAGTTAATATTGCTGCCCAGATAGAGGCTAATATTGCTCTGGAAATCCTTTTTAATAATGAAAGCTCTTAAACCAGAGATGATTTTAAATCTTTATCTTGACTTTAAAACAGCTGTTTGTTATGTTTTTTTAACTTGTTATTTATGAGGTTTATGATGAAAAAACAGATAGTTTTGTTGATTTTTCTTCTTCCCGTAATTCTTTTTGCAAAGGAGAAAATGGATTTTGAGCTTTATAATCTTGGAAGTGGCAATTACTCTGATTTTAATAAAGTTTCAAAGCAGTTTGCAGCAGTTATTGCCCCATCTTTTCTTGGTGAAGCAGAAAGCCGAGGAGCAGAAGGCTTTGAAGTCGGCCTTG
>CAZISX010000038.1:4777-14198 GCA_964542005.1 uncultured Spirochaetales bacterium | reverse complement strand
AATGCACTGAGTGATGCTCCGGTTGATGGTGGTGTTCCTAGTTTTTATAGCGGTATTGATCTGCGGTTAAGAAAAGGACTTCCTTTTGGCTTGAAACTCTTTGCAGATACTAAATATTTCCTTTATTCCGAAATGATGAGCGGTAATTTTGGTGCAGAATATTCAATCAGCGAAGGTTTTGTTGATTATCCCGATTTTTCTGTAGGAACAAGCTACACCAGATTGTATGGTGCTACAGACCTGAATATGTCAATTTACGAAGTGCGAGTAAAAGTCAGCAAAACATTTCCAGCAGCTTTTGAGGCCAAATTTACACCTATTTTTGCCTACAGTTTTTTAAATGTTACAGCTTCTTCTAACAGGCTTGGCGGATATTATGATATGTCTGAATATACCAACAACAATCAAAATGAACCTACCTATTCTCCAGAAAGCGGCGTGGCTGGAGACGCTTTCAGATTTAAAAAACAGACATTTAATCTTCACAGATTTACTGTTGGAGTAAAAATTGCGAGAGGTAATTTTGCTTTTGATCTTGAAGGAATCATTCCTTTCAGTGCTGATGGTGCATACAACCTTAACACCGGACTCTCTTTTATTTTTTGATGCAGAAATCAACTCCAATGATTGATATTCATTCCCATATTCTTTACAAACTGGATGATGGCCCTGAATTTTCAGAAGAGTCATTTTCATCATTAAAAGCAATGGAAGACTTTGGATTTACTGAAATAATTCCTACACCTCACAGGCATCATCTTTTTTACAATCCGCCAACAGAAGAGGTTGAATCAAGAATAAAAGAAATAAATTCACCTCTCATAAAAAGATTCAGTTTTGAGTATATGTTTTCTCTGGAATCAATAAGAAAAGAGCCGAATCTTTTTGAACTTTATATATCTCCTTTGGGCTGGAGGGTTATTCTTGTTGAGCTGCATCCTTTAATGTCGGGAAAAGCTGATATTGAAAAATCCTGTTATCTGCTTAATTCTATTGGTATTACACCTTTATTGGCGCATATAGAAAGATATGGACATAACGATGAATTCTGGATAGATATAAAAAGAAAGTATTCTGTTTTTTATCAGGCCTCTCTTAAAAATCTTGCGACCCGTTTCCTGGAAAAAAAGAAAAGACAAATTGGGCGACTTATAGAAATTGATTTAATAGATAACCTTTGCACAGATTTTCACTCAGTTAAAGATCTTCCAAATATTGAAAAAGGGCTTGAGTTTGTGAACAATAAATTCCCAGAAAAAGTCAGAAGATTGTTTTCTATAAATTTTGAAACAGTTTGAGGTTTTCTTCTTAATTCAACCCGCTGCTTTGCTTAATTTGCTTGTGCGTAAATCTTTTTTTTGTTTAATTTTTAGGATTTTCTTGAGTTCTTATATAAAAATACTATTATTATTGCGGTGTGATATTTCACATAAAGTTTGGTGTAATTTTTTTTTACGATGGAGGACAAAAGATGAAAAAATCAATTATTCTTGTATCTTTCCTTGCTCTTATTATGGTTGCCTGTGGTGGCAGCAGTGGTGGCAGTGATAATCCTGCAACTGATACCAACCCGACAACTGACGAGAATCCTACAACTGACGAGAATCCTACAACTGACACAAATCCTACAACTGACGAGAATCCTACAACTGACACAAATCCGACAACTGACACAAATCCGACAACTGACACAAATCCTACAACTGACGAGAATCCGACAACTGACACAAATCCTACAACTGACGAGAATCCGGTACCGGATGAAGATAAACCTGCAGGTGAAGACTATGCAACAAAATATGTTGGAACTTATGCTCAGAAAATGTTCTACTCACTTATGATTAACACAAAAGAATCTGGCGCAGGAAAAGAGACAATAGTTTACCCAGAAGTAACTGCTCTTTATCTTGTAACCCAGACTAAAAAAGATAATGGCAAAGTTGATGTAACTGCAAAAACCTGTTTTGTAAGAGCTGATAAATTAACATCTGACAATACTGTTCAGTTAATAATGCCTGAAACATATTACAAAGGTGTTGCAGACAGAAAGTATGTTGCAGCTGTAACAGATAAATCCTATACTGTAGAAAAAAACTGGCTTTTCCCAGGTTTTGATGAAACAAAATTTGAAGATTTGGAAAATTTTATTTTTCCAGGGAAAGGATCTAAAGATATAGTTGATAAAATGATTGCTGATAAACAAATTGTTGATGATGACAAGGATGGAAAACATGGCCTTACTATAAAAATTGAAGCAAGTGGACTTATTCTTGGCACAATGAAAGGCGACTACTATGTTGCTCAGAGAGATTGGTTTGAGCTTACAGGCGCGCCAGTTATTGAAAAAGATGCAATAACAGCTATTACAGGCGATGCTGATGGCGCTTATGACTGGCTTGTTATGGATTCAACTTCTTCAGCTTTTAATTTAATGGCTCCAATGCCTATGTATACACACAAAAATGAAACAACAGCTGCTCTTCCAAATTTCTTTGAGATGGTAAAAATAGATAAGTCGATGGATTGTGATTATATTATTGAAAACGCTGGAGATATTTTCACCAAGTAATCTTTCCCAGATTTTTTAGTTTTTACCCCGGCCTTGTGTCGGGGTTTTTTTTTATTAAAAACCGAGCTTTTTTTCTAATAATTCAGCGGCGTGTCTAAGATAGATATCAAGAGAATTTTCTTCATCTTTAATGAATTTCCCAAGAACAAAAGAGCTGACATCTCCCTTTAATGGGCGGCCGATTCCAAATCGGAGTCTCCAAAAATCTTTTATTCCAGCGTTTACAATAGAACGAAGTCCGTTGTGGCCAGCTAATCCGCCCCCTTTTTTGATTTCAAAAAGACCAAAATCAAGCTCAATTTCATCGTGAACTATAAGAATTTCATCAGGTTTCAGCTTGAAAAACTGAATGGCCGGAAGAAGTGATTCTCCGCTTTTGTTCATGAATGTTTCAGGTTTCAGAAATATGATTTTTTCTCCGCCAATTGAGTAGGTGGCATACTCTCCTTTAAATTTTTTCTGCCAGACAAGCTGATTGTAAAATGAAAGCTTTTCAAGTACAAGCCAGCCCGCATTATGTCTGGTTTTTTTGTATTCCATTCCTGGATTTCCGAGAGCAGCAACTAATTTAATCATATTTTTCTCTTACTAATAAATCACTCTTCTGATTTTATTTGTTTTTTATGAGAGGTAAAGAAATGTTTTTGCAAAATGGAACAGAAGGGTTTTGTTGATTTTTTTAGTAAAATAAAATGCTTTGAATCTACTTTTATTGCACTGGAATCCACTTCCAGCTTATAACCTTTCTCCTAAATTTTCATATTAAAAATGTCGGCTGTATTGCCGCAGAAGAGCTTTAAGCTCTGGAAGATCTATTGCTTCTTCTACATCATCGCCATATTGTTTTTTGATAAGAAGTATTTCTTCTTGAACGGCAAAGAACGCATCCACTACATCAGGATCAAAGTGAGTTCCAGATCCTTCCTTGATAATTGACAAAGACTTTTCCACAGAAAAAGGTTCTTTGTAAGGTCTTTTGCTGGTTAAGGCATCAAAAACATCAACAATGGAGATGATACGACAGGCAATTGGTATGGCTGTTTCTTTCAGGTTGTGTGGATAACCGCTTCCATCCCATTTTTCGTGATGACCAAGGGCTATTGTTGCGCCCAGCTGTATAAATTCTGCATTCGATCCCTTTAGAATTGAGGCACCGATAACAGCATGCTGCTTCATAATTCCCCATTCTGTCTGATCAAGTTTTGTCGGTTTTACCAGAATTTGATCGGGAATACCTATTTTACCCAAATCATGCATTGGTGCTGCATGGAAAATTGATTCAACATCGTTTTTATCCATGCCCATACGACGGGAAACAGCTACAGCATAATGGCTTACTCTTTTGAGATGAGCGCCTGTGTCTTCATCCCGGTATTCAGCCGCAATTGAGAGTCGAAGAACTGTCTCTATTGAAGCTGTTTTTATCTTTTCTAAAGCATGTTTTAGCTCCTCCGTCCGCTTGGTCACCTCCAATTCAAGTTCTTTTTCGTAATTGCGCAACAAATCGTTATAGGCCTTAACTTTTAGCAGTGACTGAACTCTGGCCAGCAGCTCTGTTTTATCAAATGGTTTTGAAAGAAAATCATCGCAGCCAGCATCAATTCCTTTGATCCGGTCTTCTTTTTCATACAATGCTGTAACCAGAATTATCGGAAGCAAGCGATGAATAGTATTCTGCCTGATTCTGCGGGTAACTTCGAAGCCATTCATGCCAGGCATCATTACATCCAGCAAAATCAGATCAATATTATTGCTGATAAGTTTTTCCAGCGCTTCTTCTCCGTTTGTTGCAGAGACAATTTCATATCCCTGCGGAACAAGGTGTGCTTCCAAAAGTTCAATGTTTTGCAACTGGTCATCAACAACCAGAATTAAAGGCTTCTTGCTCATGGTTTACTCTCAATGCGTTCAAGTATTTTAATATTTGATATTTTTCTGCCAAATTTTAAAAAAGTTAAAAGTTTGGCTTTAAATATTTCTGTTATTTCTGTCCCTTTTGTTACAATCAGCAAGCTGTTTTCTCCAAAAATGTCATTGGCAAGCACCATGCCTGGAATAAGAGCGTAAGGAGAAATTTCTCTGATAAGATAATCTTTCTCAACACTCATCAGTTCCTCTTCAAGTGCAACTAACATTTCGGGGTCATAAATGCCTTTCTTTTTAAAATCAGCAAGAATATTCATTTTATACCAGCAGAGTCTTTCTGCTGTCACGAAATCAAGCGTCAGTTTAAGCATCCGCGCCATTAATGCGACGCGCTTATTTTCAATTTTGAGCGTTTCAGAAAAATCCATCATTTGGCAGCCTATTGCCATGGCAACCTTCCCGAGCCGTGGAATATTGCTGATAAGCTGCTGAGCTGTGGCCGGGTGACTTTTGAGTATCTGTTGCTCATTTTCATCAAGATGTTGATTTTTGTTGGATTTATTAACAATGTCAGCCGGTAGTGTTATTAGGCCTATCTGAGAAAGTATTGCTGCAATTTCAAATTCCCATTCATCTTCAACCTGAAGCCGCTTGCAAAGATTGCTTGTCAGTGTTTTTGATTGCTGTGCGGTATTAAAAGCTTCCGGATTAGTAAGTGAAAGAATATCTCCAAGTATTTTTATAGTGCCCTGAATAGAGCTTTGCAAAACCTCGGTTCTCTTGATTACATCTTTTTCCAGTTTTTTCTGATAATTATGCAACAAATCATTATATTGTTTAACCTTAAGAAGTGATTGAACCCGAGCCAACAGCTCTGTTTTATCAAACGGTTTTGAAAGAAAATCATCACAGCCGGCTTCAATTCCCTTTATACGGTCTTCCATTTCATGCAATGCTGTAACCAGAATTATCGGAAGCAAGCGATGGGCGGTATCCTCTCTGATTCTACGGGTAACTTCAAAACCATCCATGCCCGGCATTCTTACATCAAGTAAAATCAGATCAATTTGATTATTTGCAAGCTTTTCCAGAGCTTCCTCTCCACTTGCTGCAGCAACAATTTCATATCCGCAGGGAAGAAGGTGTGCCTCAAGAAGTTCAATATTTTGTATCTGATCATCAATAATCAAAATTAATGATTTGTCTTTCATTTTTCACTCCATACCTGTAACAAACTTGCTGATTTCCTTAGCAAAAGTGCGGGTGTTTATCGGTTTGCCGATAAAACTGCTGTTTGGTATGGCATCAATTTCTCCACGACCCTCAGCCATAACTGAAGCAGTCACAAAAACAATGGGAATACTGCTTGTCTCTTTTTCCTGCCTCAATATTTTGGCAGCATCTGTGCCGCGCATATCCGGAAGCCGCACATCCATAATTATAACATCAGGCAGTTCTCTGCGGGTGATTGCCAATCCGTCGGTAGCATTTTCAGCTTCAAAAACTTGAAAGCCGGCTATCTCCAAAAGATCTTTTTCCAGCATCAAATTATTTCCATTATCATCTACAACCAATACTTTTTTCTTCATATCACACCTCCTCTCTGGCAATAATAGGCAAGGTAAACAAAACTGAAGTTCCTTTGTCCAGGCCGGCTGAGACTAAAGAGAACATGCCGCCGTGCAGCTCAACAAGCTTTTTTGAAAGCGGCAGACCGAGCCCTGTTCCTTCAATCAACCGTGAATACGGCGTATCAACACGAAAAAATCCCTCAAATACTTTTCCAAGATTCTCAGGCGCTATGCCAACCCCTGAATCCCAGACAACTATCTCTATATTTGATTTTGCTTTTTTTGCACGCATACCGATTTTTCTCCCATCAGGTGTAAATTTAACTGCGTTTGAAAGCAGGTTGTAGATTATCTCTTTCACCTTCAGTTCATCTGCCTCAATATCGGGGAGATCAGCAGCAATCTCAAGCGCCATATCAATCTTCTTTTTGCTGACCATATCTGCCACAAGCAAAGAAATATCAAATAGCAGTTTTTTTATCGGCACAACAGATATTGAGAGTTTCATCTTTCCGGCTTCGACTTTTGCCGTGTCAAGTATCTGATTTATCAGCTGTAGAAGGTGGTATCCACTGGTTAATATATTGTTGACATAAACCTTTTGTTTCTCGTTCAGCACTCCAAAAGTTTCGTCGTAGAGAATTTCTGAAAAACCGTTAATAGAGTTAAGCGGAGTTCTAAGTTCATGCGATATGTTTGCCAGAAACTCGGATTTTGCCATTGCTGAGCGTTTTAACTCTTCTGTCACCGCTTGTAACTCCTTATGTGCTTTTTTCAAGCCCTCTTCTATCTCTGTCCGTTCTGTGACATCGCGAAAAACAAGGACAGCGCCGATCACCTGATTGTCGCGGTCACGAATAGGTGCGCAACTGTCTGCAATGGCACACTCGTTGCCATTTCTTGAAATAAGTATTGTGTGATTTGCCAACCCCTGAATTGTCCCGTGTGCCAAAGTCTCTTTTACAGGAATTAGTGATGGCTGGCGGGTTTCATGATCAATTATGTGAAAAATATGTTCCACCGGAAAGCCGATAGCTTCATCCAGTGTCCAGCCCGTCATCTCTTCGGCAACCGGGTTGAGCAGCGTAATCCGGCCGGTTGCGTCAGTTGCCATCACCGCGTCGCCGATTGAGTTGAGTGTCACAGAGAGATTTTCCTCAATGATCCGTAATGACAAATTAGCGTGCTCCAGTTCTTTATTTGTCTCTTCCCTGATTTTTAGTAAATGTTGAGTTTCAAGATAAACCGCTTTGGTATGCCGCTTTTCTGATTCGCTGTATATCAAATAGGCAAATAAAAGTGCAAGCATCAGCATAAGCATACTTGAGACAACAATTAAACTAAACAGATAGCGGATGTTTGACTGAAACTCTGCATCATGATTTTCCAAAGCATTTTCTTCTATTTTAATGAAGTTATTCATTCCGGCACGAATCGAATCCATCATCACCCTGCCTTGACCAGAGCGGACAGAAGCTAATGCGGCTGGCAGATCGCTGTTGCGCCGCAGCTCAATGACTTGAGTTATATGCGCCAACATTTTATCTACTAAAGGAATTATTGTATCCAGTTGTTTTTTGTTATTACTGAGTGTCCATATTTGTCGCAACTCGTCATTTCGTATAGGAATAGTGCTCTTCACACTTTGATATGGCTCAAGAAAAGTCTCATTGCCAGTCAAAAGATAGCCTCGCTGACTTGTTTCAGCATCTTTGATTTCAGATAGCAAACCATTGGCTTTGCTGATTAAAATATAGGTCTGCTTTCGCGCAGCACCTTCTTTCACAATCTGCGAAAAAGCAAGGAACGAACCTGCAACAACCAGCACAATCAAAATTGTAACAGCGACAAGTAAAGCATAGATTTTACTGGAATATTTCACGGCAGTTTTCCTCTTTTCATCAAGATTATTTTTTGACGGCTCATTTATAAGTATTGTTTTTATCATCATGCATCATTCAAAACTGAGTTAATCGGCAATGTAAAATGGACAGAAGTCCCTTTGTCCAATCCCGGTGAAACTACAGAAAACTTGCCGCCATGCAGCTCTACAAGCTTTTTTGAAAGCGGCAAGCCTAATCCGGTTCCCTCTGTTACGCGGGAATACGGGGTGTCAACACGAAAAAAACCTTCAAAAATTTTCCCCGTGTTTTCCGGTGCAATACCGACACCTGTGTCCCAGACTGTGATTTTTATTTCAGATTCAATTTTATATGCCCTAATGCCAATGCTCCCTCCTTCCGGGGTAAATTTAACCGCATTTGAAAGCAGGTTATAAATTATCTCTTTTACCTTGAGCTCATCTGCTTGAATTGTTGGCATATCTTCCGCTATTTCAAGAATCATCTGCAATTTTTTTTTGCTGACCATATCTGAAACCAGCAATGAAATTTCATTCAGCAGATTGTTAATTTGTACGCTGGTAGGTGTAAGTGTCATTTTCCCTGCTTCAACTTTTGCCATATCCAGTATTTGATTTATCAGTAACAAAAGATGCTTGCCGCTGGTTAATACATTGTTGACATATTTTTTCTGCTTATCATTCAGCGGCCCGAAAGTTTCGTCATAGAGCACCTCGGAAAAACCGTTAATAGAATTAAGAGGTGTTCTGAGTTCATGTGACATGTTTGCCAGAAATTCAGATTTCACCCGTGCAACGCGGCTCAATTCAGTCGCCAAAGTCTTTAGTTCTTCCCTGGCTTTTTCAAGACCGTTTTCAATTTCTCTGCGCTCGGTGATGTCTCTTGCAATGGTTGAGACACTTATAATATCCCCTGATGCATTTTTAACCGGAGAAATTGAGAGCGAAACATCTATTATTTTGCTATCTTTTCTCAAGCGCAGCGTTTCATAGTGCTTTATAGCCTCGCCCCGCAATATTTTTGCTAAAACTTTTATGTACTCATCAAATTGAACTGGCGGCATTAATAACTCAATAGATTTGTTAATGATTTCATCAGCGGCATAACCATATATAATTTCAGCACCTCTATTCCAGCTTGTAATAATGCCGTTCATGTCCTCGCCTATTATTGCATCATCCGCAGACTCTACGATGGCAGCCAACTTTTTATGAGCTTCTTCGAGTTTCCGTCGCTCGGTTATATCCTCAATTGCCAACAGTATGATGCGTTCTTTTCCAAGGACTCCTTGAATTTGCCGGGCATTTAAAAGCATTATGCGTCGGCCTATGGTAGCAAAATCATGTTCAACCTCATAGTTTTCAAAAGTTGTCTGCTGGGGAAGTATTTTTTCAAGCAGTTCCCGCAATTTAGGGATATCCCACTGTTTATTGCCAAGATCATAAATAAGCTGCCCCACTGTTTCCTCTGGCGTTGCCTTGAAAACATCATAAAAAGAGCGGCTGACAGAGACAACTCTTAAATCCTGATCCAGAGTAATTAAAGGCTCCCGC
>CAZISX010000038.1:2257-4767 GCA_964542005.1 uncultured Spirochaetales bacterium | reverse complement strand
TTTATGATGCTCTCTGCATATTCCTCTGATTTCGTAATGGATTTTTTACGAACCATGTTATCTCTCCTTGCTTTTTATTGCTACAATGATTTTCATCTGTTGCCTCCGGTTGACCGCTTGTTGTTCTAACAAAAAAAGGTTGCGATATTTTTGAGGTCTATCGCAACCTGCTATTTTAGGTTTATCTTATTTCCTCATGATTTTTTTCATCTGTTTCAGCCATCCAATATCCTTTGCTATTGTAATGATGGTGCAGTTTTTCTTCATAATATCTGTCTATAAGAGTGCTTTCTGTATATTCCGGCGATTCCTTGATAGCTAATCGGGAAAGATTTATAAATACCTTTGATTCGCTCCAGCTGACACGGGTAATCCATTCTGGTGAAACCAGGATTTTTTTTCCTGGCATCCAGTTTGTTGTGTCAATCACAAGATATCGAATTGTCCATGTCTTTTCATCAATAATAAAATCAGAAACATGCCCAATCTCACCGTCCCGTGCCTGGATATTATAGCCGGTCACTTCGTAAGTACTGCGTAAATTAGGATCCCATTCTTTTCCTTTGTTGCTGGTTTTATTTAATTTTTCATGATCACGCACGATGGTGGAATAATTGCCCCACATAAAAGGTCCTTCCCAATACAGAGGCCAAGCGTAATACGCATAATATGTTTCCTCGAATTGTTTTGAAACAGGTTTGTTGCTGTCAAGAGAAGGACTTTCCTCTATCTGCTTCTTGGTTAAATTAACTGGAATATATTGCTCTTGAGTATTTGCAGAGGCCAGAGCATAGGGAGAAATCAATACTTTTCTGCCGGTAAGCCAATTCCCGGAATTAACAACCAGATAGCGAACTGTCCAATGATGATCGTCAAAATAAAATTCTTTTGCTGATCCTATTTCCCCGTCAATACAGCGTAACTTGTAACCATCTAATTTTTTTGCATTAATCAACATAACAATACTCCTTTTATATAGTTTTTATCCTAAATTGGAACAGCTTCCTAAAAAATCTGCATCCTGTCTTTTTTGAACTTCTTATTCTTTGAAATCATTTTTGCTTTTTTTAAAAACAAGTGCAGCTATTGCAAAGCCAAGTCCAAATAGTGCTGCACCGCTTTTCCGGGGATGCTGCCTGATTCCTTCAGAAATACTTTTGGCAACATTACTGCTAATCTTTCCTGCGTTTTCAAGTTTGTGCTTGATACTCATCCATTTGCTGCAGTCATTTTGGGAACACTCCATCTCGGAAGAGTTCTCTGCAAGTTTTTTCAATTCTTGAGCAAGTGCGCCAATTTTTTCGCGTATTTTTTCTATGCCGTGACCCTGCATACTGTTTTCTTGTGTTGTTTCTTTCATTTGTTTTGTCTCCTTGTGAATGGTTTTTTCATTTGTGTTTCAATTTTTTTCTAAACCTTGAACTTAATCCGCTTTTTAAGGTATGCGTGTGTGTGCCTGGCAGGTTTTCCGGCCCGAGCAGGAATGCAATCCACTGCGTGCTCTCTCTTATTTCAAGTGCAAACTTTATGGTCATGGTAAGTGGAATGCAAAGCACTGCACCAACAGGGCCAAGCAAGCTTCCCCAAAATATCAGTGAGAGAAATACAACTAATGTAGAAAGGCCAAGTTTTCTCCCCATAAGTCTCTTCTCAATCCCGTAATCAAGAACAAAATTGATAACCATGTATCCGGCAGCCACAAAAACAGCCATCCATATTCCGCGCTGAATCAAGGCAAGAAGAATGGCCGGCACCGAAGCAAAGCTCGAGCCAAGTGTTGGCACATAGTTGAGAAGAAATGCCAGAAAACCCCACAGAATGGGGAAATCTATTTGAAGAATTGTGAGCCATATTGTTACCAGTGTTCCTGTAGCCAAACTAAGCAATGTCTTGATGACCATATACCGCTTCATATCATTGACAAATGTAGTGAATTTGGGAAACAGTTGCTGAGGATCTCCAATAACAGTTCGAAGCTTGACGGGAAAACTGGTAACTTCAAGAAGAATAAATGTTACAGAAAGGATAATAAGGACGATGTTGGAAAAAACAGATCCCAGCCGTTTCAACATGCTGGCACTCATCTCCATAATTGCTGCCGGATTGAGATACTGAAGCAAAATTTTCTGAGGATTTGCAATATTATGACTTGCCAGGAACACCTTGAATCCGGCAATCTGCGCCTGAGTTTGCTGCTGATATTGAGGAAGTGCTTCATAAAAACTGTTAATAGATGTGCCAACTACCACCGCAATTAAGAACAGAAAAAATATCATGGTGACAATGACAAGTGCTACCGCTACAACAATGGGCATCCCTTTCCGTTCAAACCATAGCAGCGGCGGTGTTGCAAGTACTGCAAGAAAAACAGAAACAAGAACTGCAACAAGAACCGTCTGTGCTTGACTTATACCCCAAATAATAAATACAATTGCAGCAGCTATAAAAAGAAAATTCGACATCGGGTGCAATTTGTCTGGTTCGGGTGAAGGTATACAATTCTTTTTAGT
>CAZISX010000038.1:0-2247 GCA_964542005.1 uncultured Spirochaetales bacterium | reverse complement strand
CTCTGATACTGTTGGATCAGCTTTTTTTTCTGGCGAATCTTCTGTTCTAAATTGTGCTTTTACAAAAGCTGCGACAGCTATTCCAACAGTTGTTATAATTGTCGAAAAGATATTGATAAATTTCATGTTTCGCTCAATACCTCTGGACAAGTCGCCAACAGACAACAGCAGCTCTGCAATCTTTGTTTCGCCACCTTTTAATCCGCGACTCAGTATCTCGACACGCTCAAAAATGATTTCATACTTGGCAAGCGTTTGTCCAATATGCGCACTGATGGAGGCAATCTCCCGGGCAGCTCGATATACCGCAATAGTCATCATAACAATTAAGGGAATCAATGCCCCAATAAATACTGATGCCAGAATGATTACTGCCAACTGCCAGTTTTCCATCTTGTTTTACTCCTCCGGTTCCAATTAAGGATAAATCATTGTCAGGGAGCGATTGCTCGCCCCATGACTCGCGTCAAAATTTGATTTTATTGCAACTTCTTCCAAAAAGAGAAGAGCAATCTGCTAAATTTTTTATTTTGAACACGATTTTTGGCAGGACTCTCCCTCGTTGAGACGGCGGAATTCGACTCGCCGATTGAGTTCAAGTGTGCTCTCTGGAACAAGCTGGCAATTTTCCCCCATGCCGGTTACTGCTGTTCTGTTTTGAGATATGCCGTGAGAGGTCAGATAGTTTCTGACAGACTCCGCCCTGTCGACGCTTAATGTTTTATTGTGTTTTGCTTCACCTTCTTCTGAGGCATAACCCACAATGCACACGCGGCAGGCTTTGTCCTGCGCAATAGCCTTGGCAACTTCATCAAGCACCGGATACATTGTTTGTGCATCATACATTGACGGAGGCAGCTCTGCGCTGTCAAAGTTAAACTGAACCAGAAGCGACAACGGTTTGCCGCCGCACGGATCTATCGGGCAACCAAATGTTGCAATCGGGCCTATCTGGTCAGGACAAGCATCATCGACATTGCACACGCCATCCCAATCTTTATCAGGACATGGAGGCACTTTTTTAACTTCCGCCGCCAATTTTGGTTTTTGTTCTTTTTGCACACATTCTTTTTCTACATAGTTTTTCTGAACGCACTCCAAAAGAGGTGGGCATACAGCATTCTCTTTATTCTTATTAGATGAGCCAAAAGAAAAATCCAAACCTATGGTTAGAAACTGTGCATCGTTTGCGTCCTGATTATTTTTTTTGTCAGGTTGAACAACTTGAACATATCGAATAACAGGAGCAAGTGCAAACCATGATGTAACTTGAAAATCATAACCTGCACCAGCATCAAAAGCAAAACGATTCAGGCCTCCTGTTCGCACAGAGCCTGCGTTTGCATCAAAAAATATGCCTCCTTTATGCTGCTTTGACGATTGAAAAAAAGGCAAAGGACTGAAACGCACACCAGCCATCATAAAGTGTGCCGCTCCATCTTCGGTATAAGAATCCTCTGCCGGAACCATCAAAAGTCCGTATGACAACTGCAGTGTAACGCCGCGACCCAATGACAGCCCAGGCCTCAGAGCAAGATAAAATCCTGGAGAAAATCGGGTTGCTTGTGGATCGTCCAGCCATAAGGCGACAGCAGGTTCAACATGAAATGTCAATTCCTGTGCAGGAAGAGGCTTCCATGTAAACAGTATGGCAAGACATACTGCCAGTCCTGCGCTACAGGCGGTCAGATAAGCATGCCGCTCAGACCATCCATATCTTTTTAATTTCTTCTCAATTGGTCTCATAAATATCTCCTTTTTATAGTTTAGTTACACCTTCATTCTTGACCTGTTATTGAGCAGGTAGAGTTACGACATTGGACAGAAGCGTTATCGCGCCTGTCATGCACAAAAGTCTGCCTTCCACAACAGAGTCAGGGCCAATCGAGTTTGATGCACCAGCAAGAATGTTCCCTTTAAAAATGACATTCGACCCTAGCGTTGATGAGGCAAAAGCAGCCCAGAAAACATTTTTGGCCTTAGCTCCGTTAATCAGAAGAACCTGAGCATTGTTGTTTATTGTAAGTGATGATCCGATCTGGAAAATCCATACCGCATTTGCATCACCTTTGCCATCAAGTGTAACAGTTCCACCAACTGCAATGCTCATTGTTGAACCGGATGAGTAAACGCCAGGGGCAAGAACCATGCCACTTATATCATTGACAGTTGTGCCAACAGGTCGCGACATTGAATCAACATAGGCTGCAGTGAGATCAACCTTTGCCTGGGCAGCAACACCTGCAG
>CAZISX010000037.1:7424-33335 GCA_964542005.1 uncultured Spirochaetales bacterium | reverse complement strand
TACAGGCTTTAATGCCTAATGTACTATCCAGATTTGGGGGAACGGAAGGCGGAACTAACATCGCGAACGGCTTCAAAGAGCCACTGACAAACAGTGTTTTTCTTCGCCTTCCCTCCACAATTTTTAACAACTTTTATTGTTTACTTTTTTTGAAAAAAGAGCTATTTTTTTTCTCTCTTACTAATATACGATGACGAGATTGGGGCATCGTATTTTTGTAGCGGCGTTGCATGCAACGCCGGGATTAATCCAAAACACACCGGCGTAAAATTTTACGCCGCTACATAAAAAAAATCGCGACCGCCTTCGGCGGAAATTACTAAACATCCAATGCGCCCGCTTCCAAGAAGCGGACAACCAAATAACCAAATAATTTCGTGGTCTAGCGCACGCACTTGACAGAAACCTTATCAGTCATGGTGTAGCTGTCCACATAGCCATAGTAGAAATACACACCCCACGCGCGATCTGTATAACCTGATTGGACGGAAGACGACCAGAGAGCAGTGTTTTTATAATCACCTAACGCCGAGTATGAAGCTGCACTGCCATCACAGGAACAACTATTACTCCGATCGCTATCCGCCAGATGATCCGGATCTGAAACCTGGCACGCTCCGCCTGTCATACTTCCGGGGCAGTTGATAATAATGGTTCTCAGTTCATCTATTGTAGGTAATCTGCCGCCAAGATTGGTGCAGTAGGTTTTTGCATCTTCCCAATTCATTGTGTTTGCTGCTTTGTCTGACCAACAGAGGCTGTCATGTTCATTCGGGAATTTGCCATCACAAACTGGTTTTGGTTTTGCAATACAGCTAGTTTCATCCCAGCCCAGACAATCACTTTTACAGGTTGCAGTCCCACTTGCATAATTGCCGCTTATCAATGTGCAATCCATTGTTTCACCTGTTTCGCAGGTTTCGCCTGCTTCCAGCTTGCTGTTTCCGCAAACTGGCGCGGAAACAGTATTTAAACTGACGCACTTGACATACTTCTCATTAGTCAGGTAGTCGTTGTGCACATTGCCATTGCGGAAAAACACACCCCACGCGTAATCTGTATTACCTGATCGGACGGAAGACGACCAGAGAGCAGTGTTTTTATCATCACCTAACGCCGAGTATGAAGCTGCACTGCCATCACAGGAACAACTATTACTCCGATCGCTATCCGCCAGATGATCCGGATCTGAAACCTGGCACGCTCCGCCTGTCATACTTCCGGGGCAGTTGATAATAATGGTTCTCAGTTCATCTATTGTAGGTAATCTGCCGCCAAGATTGGTGCAGTAGGTTTTTGCCTCTTCCCAAGTCATTGTGTTTGCTGCTTTGTCTGACCAATTTAGTCCGTCATGCTCATGGCAGAATTTGTTTGAATCAGGACAAGTGTCAATTACAACAACATCATCATCTGGCTCATACCTATCATTATCAGGCTGATAAATATCATTTGCTGGCTCATATTGTTCTTCATTTTCTGGATAATAATCGCCTGCATGTGCGGCTGCGTAATTTTGTCTTAAATCATCCATAGTTACATCGCCTTCGCACGAGATTAAAAACAGTGCGGCAATTATTGGAATACTCAACAAATATGAGCAGTTTTTTGCTTTATTTTTTCTCATAAGTTCTCCTGTTTGTTAATATTTTCAACAAGATAGCCGGAAATCTTCTTTCTTCTCTTGCTAAATCCGATGCCAATAAGAATAACGGCTCTGCCATCTGTCAGATATTTTTCGTGATAGCCCTTTTCCTTGATTTGGTTAATCGCATCAATCGCTTTTGTGAGCTTAAATTCTATAACAAAAATATGGGTTTTTGTCTTAATAACTGCGTCAATCCGCCCTTTGTTTGTTGAAATCTCGCATTCAATGTAAACGCCAAGAAGTTTCAGTGCTAGATAGACAATTGAATGATAGTAAGCCTCAAATTTTTCCAGGAAAATCTGATGCGGAATTGAGGCAAAAAGAGAGTTAAGCGCGTCAGTAAAAGTTTCAACATCGTTTTTTCTTAAAGCAGTTAAAAGTGTTTTTGTAGTTGTTCCAATATCTGATAGATCCCTGCCTGAATAGCTTTCAAGCAGATGGCTTGAAAAGGATGTTCTCACCTCTTCATTCGGATAGTCAAGTGTGAAAAAGCCATCTTCATCTCTGTCTTTAATTGTCAGGTAACCTGTCTGAAACATTAGAGAAAGTATATCAATCTTCTCAATATCAAACTTGTCAAAAAATATTGAGTTTACTTTCCTGTTCTCAATTTCGTTAGCATTTAAACCTTTATCTCTAATAAAATTAACGAGAAAAGTCGGCGTTCCGGTTGCAAACCAGAAGTTTTCAAACTGACAGCTGTCAAAAAATTTCAAAACTGAAAAAGGGTTGTAAACAAAATCGGAAAAATTCCATGAATAACCGTTATACCAAAATCTCATTTTTTCATCAAGTTCGCTTTTTGTCAGCGACATTTTTTCGCATACAAGCTCGAGATATTCCTTAAAATTTTCGTCAATCTCCTCTTTTGTAAGTCCTACTATTTTGCCATAATCAGCGTGTGTTGTTATGTCGTTTAAATTGTTCAAATCTGAAAAAATCGCAACTTTAGAAAACTTTGTTACGCCAGTCAGGATTACAAAATGGAGATAGGGATCCATCGGCTTGATTATGCCGTAAAAATCCTTCAAAATCTCGCGGTTTTCATCAGCTTTTGGAAAATCACTCAGATAATCTATTATCGGTTTGTCGTATTCATCAATTAAAAGAGCAACTTTTTCGCCAGTTTTTGTATGGAGTTGAGTAATAAGATCTCTAAGCTGTGCCCTGTTTGTTTTTTCGGCTGTAGTTAATCCATATTTTTCATAGTTTAAACGAAGTATATTTTCTATTGCTTCCTCAAGTCCAAACTTTTTATAGGTATCTGAAGTGAAATCAATCCTGATTACAGGCCGTTTTTTCCACTCGATTTTGTCATAAATATAAAGGCCTTTAAAAAGCTCTTGATTCCCTTCAAAAAGCTCGTTTAGTGTAGAAATTGTTAGTGATTTACCAAATCTGCGTGGACGACTTAAAAAGTAGTATTTACCTTCAGTTATTAGCTTGTGGATAATTTCTGTCTTATCAACATAGACACAGTTTCTTTCTCTTAACTCCTTAAAATCTTGTATTCCAATCGGTAGCATTTTTAGCATTTTTGACTCCAATTAGAATTTAAAATTATAGGAGAGCAAAAAACCTTTGTCATCAACATATAATGCGACTGGAGGCACTTTTTCTGTGATAAAGAAAAGTATTGTGCCTGTTACTATTCCCGCTGCACCAAGTCCATAAAAAACATTTCTCATTGTGCCGGCTGATTTTGCATCATCAAGATATTTTTTTGATTTTGCTTCGTTGCTTGGGTCGTAGGATTCATCAGCTTTTTTGTTTAAATCAGCTTTTTTACTGTTGAAATAGAGTCCTGTTCCAAGCGATACCGCACCTCCAATCCATAATCCATAAGAGAGTCCGCTGTAAGGTCGGATTGTTTTGCCGACCTTTCTTTTTCCAGAGTAACTGCTTGTTTTTTCATGAGAATCTTCAGCCTGTTCTTCAAGCTCTTCTCTTTTTCTTTTCAGTTCTGCCTGTTTTTTTGCCTCTTCTTCCGGGTCATAAACAGGAGCTTTGTAGAAAACAGGATTAAATTCAAGCACTTGTTTTTCCTGCAAATCGCCGGCAATAACTTTTGTGAATTCCTCACTGCCGTTTACTATTTTTAAGTTTTGCGAACAGAGCGGGATTTTAAAGGTGCCGGGTGCTGTACCTATATTTTGGTCATCAACAAAAACTTCGGCAGTTATGTCATCGCCTCGTTTGTTGACAGCGGTTACCCTTATTGCTGATTCACGATATTTTAAGTCAAGCACGACTTTTGGTTCTTTTTTGTTTTCAACTATGATTTTTTCGCCTTTCATCAGATAGCATTCGCTTTCTGCTTCGACTTGATGCGGGCCGGGGGCAACTTTTTTTTCTATTATTGGAGATTTTCCGATTTCTTCGCCATCAAGCTTTATCGGCACATTTGAAGGAAATGTTTCAATTGTCAAAAGTCCTGAATAATTTTCAAGATTCATCTCAACTTTGATGCCTTTTTTAATTTCAACAAACTCAGACTTGTTTTTGTAAAATTCTTTTTGCATTGTGATTTTCTGGCGACCTTCAGGAACCATTTTTGAACAAGGTGTCTGCTGGCATAGCATTTTGCCATTTAAAAGAACTGAAGCACCTTGAGGCAAAGAATTGAACTTTATAATTGTCTGATCGCCTTTTCCAACATTCCATGAATCGGTCGTTTCTTCGATTTTTCCGGTTTGAAATCCAGCATCGCCGCCTATTTGCGGCATTTTAACATCACCCAAAAGCTGTTTTAAGAATTTTGAGACTGTTTCAACTATCGCAGCTTCGTAGTTGTCACCCTCAACCGGAGCTTTTGAAGAAACGATTAGACACCCTTTTTCAAGCGAAAGAAGTTCTAAGTATAAGGATTTTTTACCGTTTTTCTCGCTAACAGTTGTTTTTAATCTTGAATTTGCAGGAAGCTCCTGACCAAGTTCACACTGCATATTTTCGTCAAAACGCTGTGATGTCTTGTATTGTTTGAGAACTGCATCGTTTTTAGCTATTTCTTCTTTATCAAGAACAACCTCAACTTTTGAAGTTCTTCTAAGTTCGCCCCTGATCATATCGCGGATTTCTTTGGCATCAGCGGCTGGAATAACTTTTCCATCTGATTTTACTGGAGTTTCAACAAGAATATTCGGCAAGGTTCTGAAATAGTCTTCCACAACTTTTGAAATTGTTTTCTCATCACCATGAGAAACAAGCAAATTGCCCTGCCAGCTCCAAAGAAACGCCTGGGGCAGATTGCCAGCATCCCATTTTTCAGCAATTTCGCCCTCTTCATCACAAATAATTTTATCTGGATTCCATTCCGGCATTGCACAGGCACCGTTTTCCGATTTTACAGATACAACAACAAGCCGAAGCCCTTTTGATCGGTACTTTTCCTGCAATGCCCTCCATTTTGGAATAGCTTTTTTGCAGGGCTCGCACCAGGTTGCAAAAAAATCAACAGCAATCAGCTTTACGCCAGGCTCAGCCAGCATACTCTGAAGTTCTTTATCAGAAAGTGACTGTTTGTTCCAGCCAGCAGCAAAAATCAAACTTGAAAAAAAGAGAAAAAAAATAAAGACAAGAAATTTCATTTTCAACCTCGAAATAATAATAACACAAATCTTTTAATAAAAATTTACTTTTTTGTCAATGAAAGAACAACATAAAACCGGCTCAAATTGACAAAATTACAAAATCAGATATTATTCCACGAATTTGAATCGGAGGAATCCATGTGCCGCATAAACCTGCGAGTTGATTTTGCGTTCAAAAAACAGAAAAAATTAGAAAAAAATAGACAATTTTAGGAGAGGATTTTATGCAAAAAAATATTATTTCAGCGTTACTGCTGCTTGCTGCAATTGGCGGAATTTCAGGAACAATTTTCTTTAAAAATTCTGCAGACAAACTTTCCATCGAACTTTTTAAGCAGAAAGAACAAAACATCTCACTATTGAAAGAACACAAGGTTGTGCTTGAAGAAAACAGCAAACTGCTAAACAAAGAACTTTTCAGAAAATATATGGAATTTTTACTGAATATCCGCAACAAACTTGATAAAAATGAGCCAATCAGTGAAAACGATTTGAAACATTTCAAAGACAGAGCCGATTTTGTTGTTGAAAACCTTGGGATTTTATCTCTTTCTCCAGAAGAATCGCTTGTTTATCTTAAATATGTATCAACACTTGCTGAAGAGCTTAAAAAACAGGGAAAAATCCCGACAGAACCTTTGAAAAAATGATAAATTCAATTAAACAGCTCTTCAAAGAAGCTATTCAATCAAGTCTGATTATCTTCAAAATTATGATTCCTGTTTCTATTGTTGTAAAAATCCTCAAAGAAACCGGCATGATAGAAGTTATTGGCAAGCTTTTTGCGCCGCTTATGATTCTTGTCGGACTTCCTGGAGATATGGGAATTGTCTGGTTTTCAGGTATGGCAACAAATCTTTATGGCGGAATTCTCGCATTTTTTTCACTCTCATCCCGCACCGAGCTTTCTGTTGCTCAGATTACAACACTCACAACAATGATGCTGCTTGCCCATTCTTTTCCGGTCGAACTTCAGGTCGCAGGCAAATCAGGAGTGAAAAAAAGGACAATTTTTCTAGTCAGATTTTTTGGCGGACTTATTATTGGAACAATGCTTTCTCTAATTTATAAGGCGACAGGAACGCTTCAAAATATCTCAAAAATAAGCTGGAGCCCTAAAGCAAATCAAGAAGAGACAATTATACAGTGGCTTTTATCTGAGATGCGCTACTATCTGGTTGTTTTCCTTATTATTTTAGGACTTATGGCATTAATGAAAATATTGAAAAAGCTCGGAATTGTTGAATGGATGTCAACCTTTTTCATGCCGTTTTTCAGTATAGTCGGGATTGGGAGAAGCGTTATTCCACTTACAATAATCGGGATGACTTTAGGCATTGCCTATGGCGGTGCTTTAATAATTTCTGAAGCAAAAAAAGGAATGATTGCGCCAAAAGATCTCTTTTTCTCAATGATTTTCCTTAGTTTGTGCCACTCAATAATTGAAGACACACTACTAATGCTCTCGCTGGGCGGCCATTTTTCAGGAATTTTAATAATCCGTCCGATTTTTGGCTTTATTGGAACCTGGATTCTGGTCAAACTCCTTAAAAATTGGCCTGAAGAAAAATTTGAGAAATATTTTATGCGGTGACAGGGCAACATTTTGTTATTATTAGTTTTTTAATATTTATGGAGATTTAAATGAAGCACAGACTTTGTATCTTTTTCACAGCACTTTTGGTAATTTTATCATGCGCATCAACACCGGAATCTAAAATACTTTTTGATAAAGGTGTTGCTATGTCTGATGAGCATAAATACACAGAAGCTATCAATTATTATGAGGAGGCTTTGAAGTCTGATCCTCAATTTGCCAAAGCGGCCTACAATATTGGAGTTTCATATTTGAAACTAAATGATTCCGAAAAAGCTCTCAAATATTTTAAGAAAGCTGTTTTGCTCAGAGACCACTATCCAGATGCCTGGTACAATATAGCTGCTATTTCTTTTAATAAAGGCGATTATAAAGAGGCAGTAAAAGCTTCAGATAACAGTCTGATTATTGAAGCCAAAAAAATAAAAGAACTCTCTTATCAAAAGTTGGCAGAATCAGGATTTCCATATCAGACCGAGGCAAAAGTTAAAAATCCTCCAGTATTTGTTATGCCTGAATTTATTACAGAATTGAAAGAAAAAAAGAATTTTTCAATTAGCTTTAAAGTCTCTCCAGAGGGAAAAATTGAGGAAATAAAATGCGATCAGGAAAATGAAAAAGAGCTTTGCAACTACTACACAAATATTGTAAATAAGCTTGAAATTATTCCTCCTTACGATTTTGATGAAAATAAAACGATTGAATCGAGTGGCCACATAAAGATTACTCTCAACGAGGATAAAAGTGTGAAAAGCGACATTTATATAACCAACCCATGCGTAAGAGGCGGCACGATTGGATCTAAAAGAACCTCTTCAATTCGAGCTGGCGGTGGCCAGGCTGTAATAATGGGAGCAATGGATCGCAAAGATATTGATGCTTTTATCAGAAGGAATTTAGGAAAAATTGTTTGGTGTTATGAAAAAGTACTACTCACAAAGCCTGATATTTTTGGGAAAATTGTTATAAATTTTATTATTGACGCTGAAGGTAATGTTGCAGCTTCAAAAGTAGGCCGCTCGACAATGGGTGCCGAGATTGTTGAAAGCTGTATTGCTGAACAGATTAAAAAGATAAAATTTCCTAAGCCGAAAAATGGTAAAATTGTTATTGTAAATTATCCTTTTGTTTTCAAGAACAAATAGATTTTCAGATTCTAACTTAAATTACGATGCCTGCATTTATAACCGCAAAAAATAAATAAGCGGTTCGCCTCCATTTTTCTTGCTTAAGAAGCGTTACAGTATTATATTTTCCTGTTATTCTGTTTTCTTGCGGAGAGGTTATGATAGAAAAGTTCAAAAATATAAATATTCTTGTTGTTGATGATCATTACATCATGCGCAAAACAATCAAAGACATGATTAAAATGCTTGGCTACAACAATATCACACTTGCAGAAAGCGGAAAAGAGGCTTTTCAGATTATTGAAGAAAGTTACAAAAATAAAACCCCGATACATCTGGTTATTTCCGACTGGGTTATGCCTGACGGTCTTGGAATTGAACTTATTTACAACATAAAAAGTTCACCTGTTTTTTTTCTAATACCTACAATTATGATTACTGGTGAAATGCTGAAAAATCAGATTTCTCAGGCTGTTGAATACGGTGCAGATGCCTATCTTTTGAAGCCTTTCAAGATTCCAGAGCTTGATAAAGTGCTTGATATTATTCTTTCAAAATACGCCTATCCTAATGAAGAGCAGAAAAAGTTTTTCTCTGCAGACAGACTTTTTTTAACAGGCCAATATAAGCTTGCGCTTCCTACTCTTGTTGAAATTTACCATCAAAATCCAGCAACCCGTTTTGCATACAGAATTATTGTCTGCCTTCACGAGCTTGGCCAGCATGAACGGGCTCTTGCTCTTTTACTCTCGCATAAAGATTGCGACTATCTTCCGATTCTCCGCGAAATTATTAATAAAAACCATGATAATAGAGTTATCTCAATAGATGAAGAGGTTGAGATTCTCCGCAGAATGATTCCGATGGAATGGAAAACAGAAACAATTCTTGACCATCTTCTCCGGCTTGCAGACCTTTATATTATTGAAAAGAAAGAGCTTCATCTCGGTTTCGGGGTTCTTCTCGAAGCACAAAATCTTGATAAAAAAAATATTGAAATTAAAAATAAAATTGAGGAGCTTGAAAGCAGATTCTCGTTTCTTCGGGAGTCAAGAGATCCTTCTGCAAAAACGGATAGACTTATTAACAAAGGTATCAAATATTTCAATGACATAAGGGTTGAAATGCGCAGACTTAAATCTGCAAAAAAACTGGATGAAAGGATTGATGATCTTAATTCAAAACTTGAGTATGTGCCAAAGCACAGTGAATGGACTTTTGAGCTTGGTGTTGCTCTTCTTGAAAATGGCAAAACAGTGGAAGGCCTTGATTTAATTGAGCAAGCTATCAGGATGGATGAGAGTTCATATATCCCTTCAGAACTTTTTGTTTATATAAACAAAATAAGAGAGTCAAATGAGCATTCTTCGTGAGCCGATGAGTGGCAACCTGACCATGTCGGTCATGTTTTGTGATGAAATTCTTCTTGAAAAAGCACTGGGTTTTCTCAAAGCAAATTTCGGCGAAATTGATATGATTTCAGAGTGTTACGAGTCGCCAGCTCTTTCAGAATACTATGGCGGGGAAATGGGAAATTCTATAAAAAAAATTATCTATTCTTTCAAGCAACTTCTTCCGCGGGAAAAGCTTAAAGAGGCAAAGCTCAAAGCTATTGAAATTGAAGAATTTTTTATGGTTGATGGAAAAAGAAAAATTAATATTGATCCAGGGCTGATTACTTTTGAGAATTTTCAGCTTGCAACCGGAAAAAATTTTGCACACAGAGTTTATCTTGGCAGCGGAATTTTTGTCGAGGTGACGCTTCAATTTACGAAAGATGGAATCAGAAAACTTGACTGGACATACAGCGACTATCTTGTTGAGCCAGCCAGATCTTTTATCTGGAATGTAAGAGAACAATACAAATCGAAAAATAAATAATATTAGGGGGTTGCATGAGGCTTTTTATCGCGCTAGATTTTTCCGACGCTGCAAAAGAAGAGATTTATAAAGAGGCACGGAAAGCTCTCTCCAGCTTTCATTACAGACACAAAATGGTTGAAATACAACATCTTCACATAACACTCCGCTTTTTTGGAGAAATGGACAAAAATCAGGCTGATGAGATTTTAAAATCAATGGAAGGTTTTGCATTTCCATCAAAAGAGGTTATTTTTGACAACAGAATTGGCTGGTTTTACAGGAAAAACAAGGGCTTTCCTCTTTTCCTAAAACTTATTCAAGGTTCGCAATATGTCAAAACAATGTATTCCACACTTATGAATCAGATGAAGCTGGAGGAAGAGCAGAATTTTTATCCTCACCTGACTCTGGCAAGGCTCAAAGATGCGCCTCCATCAAAAGACGATCTGGGCTCGCCTGAGCTTGAAAATGCGATAGCAACTTCTGCGGAAAGAATTGTTCTTTTTGAGTCTGAACTCACGAAAAAGGGGCCGGTTTATAAAGAGCTGAAATCTATTATTCTTTCATAATGATTCTTTTTGTTTTTCCGCTCAGGCCGGAGAATCCTTTTCCTGTTGCTTTGAAAAAAGGCGTTGTCGAAATGTTCAACAATTCCGGATTTTTACTTACGGGAATGGGCTTTGGCGGAGCAGAAATTCTTAAACAAACGCTTGAATCAGGTATTAAAATAGAGCATATTGTTGAGTTTGGCGGAGCTGCAAATATAAGCAGTTCTGAAAAGGGGAAAATCCATGAAATTACAGAGCTTTTTTCTTTTGATGGCACATTCATAAAAAGACGAAACCAGATAACACCACTTCCCGCTTGTGCCATAACTGGTGGCGACTTTATCTACGAAGAGGGTATGGCTCCTGAGTGGCTGAATTCATTAGACAAACCGCTTCTTTTCAGCATGGAAACGCTTTTTTTTGATAAAGTTGCAGAAGAGTTCAAAATCCCGATTTCTACAATCAGAATTGTTACTGATAATGGAATCGGAGATATCAAAGCACAATTTATTGAAACGCTTGAGCAATCAAGAGGCAAGATAAAAGAGACACTTTCAAGGCTAACTGTTCGATTTTATTAAGGAGGTCACAATGGCACATTTAAGAACCGTTCTTTTTGCCGCTTTAATTTGTTTTTCTGCAATGGCACTTGCAAAAACAGATTATCCGGCAACAAAAAAAGCTCCCGTAAAAGAGACTCTGCACGGAGTCACGATTGTTGACAACTACCGCTGGCTTGAGGATGGAAAAAATCCTGAAGTAGCAAAGTGGACAGAGGCGCAAAATCAGTTCACAATGAAAAAAATCGGCGCAATTCCTGAAACTGAAAAAATCTATTCAAGATTAAAGGAAATCTGGAATTTTGACAGAATGGATATGCCGGTTCCGCGGGGTGACAAACTTTTCTACACAAAAAAAATCGGGCTCCAGAATCAGGGCGCACTCTATATGAAAAAGGGAAATGCTGAAAAAATTGTCCTTGATCCGAACACGCTCAACAAAGAAGGAACAACAACTATTGACTGGTGGTATGCTTCCAAAAACGGCAAAATGGTTGCTTACGGACTCTCTGAAAATGGCTCCGAGCAGTCTGTTTTGCATATTATTGACACTGAAACAGGCAAAAATCTCGACACACCTATTTCAGGATGCAGATACGCTTCTGTCGGCTGGCTTCCTGATGATTCAGGCTTTTATTACACACGAAAACTTGATGGCCAGAAAAGCAATGAGATAGACTCTTTCCAGACTATCAGATTCCATAAACTTGGCACTGACCCTGAAAAAGATGAGATAATTGCAAATACCACAATCAAAGAGGCAATAATAGTTTCATCAATCTCAGATGATGGTAATTGGCTTTTAATTTCTGAATACAAAGGCTCAAGCGGCAAGGCCAGACTCACACTTTACAATGCTAAAACTAAGAAAACAACTGCTCTTGTTGACAACTTTGACAACATCTACAATGGCGAAATTTATAAAGAAAATCTATACCTTATGACAGATAAAGACAATTCGCTTAACTATAAGGTTGTGAAGATAAATCTCAAAAATATGAAGTGGGAGACATTTATTCCTGAAGAGTATGCTTCTGTAATCCAAAATTTTACAATTTCGGCCGATAGGCTTGTCGTAGCCTACATGGAAGATGTTATTTCAAAAGTTAAGATTTTTGATCTCAAAACAGCTAAATCATACGAAATTAAGTTTCCTGTTATTGGCTCTCTTGATGGTTTATCTGGCGAAACAGAGAAAGGCGACATTTATTTTGGATATTCATCTTTTGCATATCCGCCGACAATATTTAAATATGACGGCCAAAAACTTGCTCAGTTTTTTCAGGCAAATGTCAAAGCTGATCCTTCAATCATTGAAACAAAACAGGTTTTCTACACCTCCAAAGACGGCACAAAAATCCCGATGTTTATTGTTCACAAAAAAGGAATTGAGCTTAACGGCAAAAACCCAACAATAATCGTTGGTTATGGCGGATTCAATGTTAGTTACAACCCTTACTTTTCAAGCAACAACTTTATCTGGCTTGAAAAAGGGGGAATAATCGCAGTAGCCAATATCCGTGGCGGAGGCGAATATGGTGAAAAATGGCACAGTGAAGGAATGATGGCCAAAAAACAGAATTGTTTCGATGACTTTGCCTGGGCAATGAAATACTTGACAGAAAACAAATACACAAATCCTAAAAAACTTGGAATCAAAGGCGGCTCAAACGGCGGACTCTTAACTGGCGCGATGGTTACGCAGTTTCCTGAACTTTTTGAAGCTGCACTTGTTGCTGTTCCGCTTCTTGATATGCTCAGATTCCAGAAATTTCTTATCGGCAGATACTGGGTTAGCGAATACGGCTCAGCTGATGATGCGGAGCAGTTTAAGTATATCTACAAATATTCTCCATACCACAATGTTAAAAAAGGGTTGAAATATCCGGCAGTTTTCCTCACAGCTGGAGAAAACGACAGCCGTGTTGATCCGCTCCACGCAAAAAAGATGGCAGCATTACTTCAGGATGAAACCACCTCAGAAAATCCGATCTATCTTTATGTCGAGACAAAAGCAGGTCATGGACAGGGCGTTTCGACAGAAGTTACAATGAGAGAAAATGCTATGATCTGGAGCTTTTTCTTTAAAGAACTGTTCTAATCTGCATTCTTTACCTGCAATATTTAGTTCAAAATTCTAACTTGCCGAAAAATAATATTGCCATTAGCAACTTTTTTCATTTTTAGATTTGACATTTATTAAAACACCGATATATAATCTTTGCCAGCAGTGTTGCAATTACCCACACAATTGTTTTTTGGAGGTTTCGGATGAAAAGATCTTTTTTCGCTGTTTTTACGATGCTTTTTGCATCATCAATGCTCTTTGCAGCAAACAGCAAGCTCCCTTCCGGCAATTACATGAAAGCAGGGTTTACCCCGCAGATTATTGCCGATGTTTCAATTCCTGTGAAAAATAACGAGAAATTTATTGCAAAGTATCTCGTAAATTCGTTTCTTCCAAACTTCGCAGTTCCTGCGACAGTTAAGCCTCTTTTTTTGAAAAAGCTCACAATTGACGGCACAGACATCTACAAATATTCCTACTCGTACAAAGGAATAAAAGTTGCTGCTTTCACGACTGTTTCTGTTAAAGATGGCGAAATCTACCGTATTAACAACTCCTTAGGCAAGATTGATTTTGATCCTAAAAAAATCATTCCAGCAGCAAAAGCTATCGAATCAGCAAAAACAACAATCTTAAAAAGCAGAACACTTCTTTCATCAAAAAGTTTTTCAGAACTTGTTGTTATGAATTACATGGACAGCTTTGTTCCTGTTTACAAGGTTCAGTTTATGCCTTTATCAATTCTTGATCAGCGCATTTTCTTTGTAAACGCTTTAACAGGAAAAGTTCTCTACAGTGCCAACAACATCCAGTTTGCAGATGAGCCGGCTCCTGCGCCGACAGATGAAGCAATGGTTTACGAGTTTAACCCGTTAAGAAGTCCAGAAGCAAAGCTTGTTACCCTTTCCGGCGTTTCTCCTTATGATGATGCAGCTCTGGCTGAGACTGCCCGCGGATTCCTCACTTCATCAAAAGATGCAAACGAAATCAGAAAAATAAAAGCGTTCAACTGTCCTGATAAAGGCGAAAAAATAACAGTTCCGTTAGATGGATTAGTTGGTGGAGTTCCTGCTGGAACCAATGCTTATATCCCTTTCTGCTCTCCGATGCAGCTCGCTAATAAGATTGATAATGGCAACTTTATCTACAAAAACGGTGAAAATCTTGACTGCGAAACTGGTAATGAGTTTGTAAAAGGCGAGATGACTGTTGAAAAAATTGACAGATGTGCAGAAATTTCAATGTATTACCATGCCAACAAAATCTGGGATTATCTTGTTTCTCTGAATGCAGGATTTGATTATCTTGCTGCTACAACAAAAGAAAATCCACTCAATGTTATCGGAAACGGCCAGATTCCTGATATTAATGTTATTATGCAGGATTACAGGGCAATTATGCTGGAAAACAACACAATTCCGCTGGCTCCATTTGACAACGCGATTTCAATTCCTGCGAATCCTATGATTGATGAATTATTTAAACAGTTTGGCGTTGCCGGCGATGTTTTGATGTTCTTCCAGGGTTCAAAAGGAGATTTTGGGTTTGATGGTGATGTTGTTTACCACGAATTCGGCCACTCAACAATGTCAAAAATGGGATTAGAATCAATGCCTTACCCTGATCAGTATGGTATAAGCAATGAGCCTGGCTCACTCCATGAAGGTCTTGCCGATACTTTTACATTTATTATGACTGGCGATGCTTGCACAGGTGAATATGCGTCAAAAGCAATTGTTGATGCTAATCCTGGTGCTGAACTTGGAATGGACAAAGAGGGCGATTTTTACTGCATGAGACATGCGGAACATGAATACAAAGTTTTTGAAGATTTTATAGGCGAAGTTCACTTTGACGGTCAGCCAATGTTAGCTGCAAACTGGGCAATTTACAACTACGCAATAGATAACTCAATTGGCGCAACTAAAGAAGAATCGAGAGATATTTTCACAAAAATGATTATGAAAACACTCACTGCACTTGGAACTCCAAAAGGCAATTTCAAGCTTTGGGCAGAAACATTTATGGCTGAACTTAAAAATGATGATAAACTCAAAGATCACGAAGCTGCAATCCAGAAAATCTTTGAAGAATTCAATTTTTATGAAGAAATCCGTGCTCGCAGCGCAAACACACCTGTTGCCGAATCATTTATTGACGGCGCATCAGAAGGTTCAGCAATGGGCGGTGGCACAGGCCTCAATGTTTCAATCAATGGCACAGACAAACTTATAATGCCGACTTATCTTGAATATTATTACGATGTTCCAGCCGATTTCAAAGATCCTTTTATCAAAATAACAACAACTCTTGTTTCTGCGGGCGGAATGGATATGCTTAGCGGCGGAATGGGCGGCGGCGGAACACCAAACATTAAGCTTTTTGTGAAAAAAGAGACTCCTGTTATCTACAAAGGTTCAGAAGTTCTTCTCGACAATGAAATTCTTGAAAATCACGAAAAAACAACAGGTAATTCAACTGCTTATGCTTTCTACTTTGACAAGGTTGAAGCTGGCAAAAGATATTACTTCCAGTTTGCAAATTATGGCGATGCTGGCGGAACACTGACAAATATAACAGTTGCAGGCTCAGACGCTCCTCCAGTTGAAGTGGCAGATGATGATGTAATTGGAGACTCCGATGTAATTGACAACACTGAGGGTGAACCAACAGACAGCGATGTTTCTTCAAATACAGAAAATGATCTTGCTTCTGATTCAGATGCAACTACTGATGATGATGAGAAGTCTTCAAACCTCAAAGAGAAAAAAGACGACGGCTGCGGCTGTTCAATAATCTAGCATTAAGGCGGGGTAATTCCCGCCTGTTTCCAATTCAGTTTTTCACCTCAAACAAATAGTTTTTCAGGAATTAGAATCTATTTTCCCATTATTTTGAGTGCTCCGGAAAATAAAATTGAATTTCTTCAAAATCCTGAAAAACATTGCTTGACTTGAAAAATTGAAACAATAGAATATTTGAGGCACGCAAATAAGGAGGTTCCTATGAAAAAGTTGTTATTTACTGTTTTTGCTGGTTTTTTTTGTTTTTATCTCGCAGCGGGTGAGCAGTACATTTTTGATGTCGGTGTTGTTCAAAAAAGTGATGAGCTAAAGAGAATTTTCGGGACACTTGATGTTTTAGGCTATCACAAAGAAAAAGATGGAACAAACCACTATTCTATTCTTGCTGAAGAATCAGAAATTGCCCGCTTTGAAGGGTTTCCTGTTACAATCCGCAAAATTATTGCTGAAAATGAATTTATCACAAATTCTCAAAGAGCTCTCTCAATGTCTGCTTTTCACGATTTTGATGCGGTTATGAAATTCATGGATGATCTTGAAAAAAACTATCCGAAACTCGTGAAAATTTATGAACTTGGAGTTACAGCAAACGAAGCAAATCCTATCAGAGCAATCAAAATAAGTACAGATCCTTCAAAAAACCTGCCCGATAAAACCGAGGTTGTTTTTACTGGCGGACACCACGCAAGAGAGTGGATCGGCATAGAGGTTTCTCTCTATTTAGCTAAATTTCTTGCACAAAACTACAAGGCAAATGACAGAATAACAAAAATTGTAGACTCAGCAGAAATCTGGATCGTTCCTCTTGTTAATCCTGACGGATTTATATACAGCCACACAAACGACCGTCTCTGGAGAAAAAACCGGACAAAATTTAAGATAAATGGCAACGATGTTTACGGCGTTGATTTAAACCGTAACTATGATTCAAATTTTTGCGGACAAGGCTCATCGGATCAGCCAAATAATGATACTTACTGCGGCCCGAAAGCTTTTTCAGAAAAAGAAACACAGGCTGTCCGTAATCTTATCGGAGACAAAGAAATTGCTCCAATGAACGGCTGGACTGATGATGTCAAGGGTTTTCTTGATTACCACTCATATTCTCAGCTGATTTTATATCCTTATGGTTACACAGAAGAAAAATCACCAAGAAATGATGAAATGGCAATTCTCACAAATACAATGGCTGAAATTATTTTCAAACAGTCTGGAATGACCTATACAGCACAAAAAGCGAGCGAGCTTTATTTGGCAAGCGGAACAACAGATGACTGGTTTCATGATGCCCATGACCAGAAAGTCGGGCTTTGTATTGAGCTGCGACCTGTAGATCAGCCATTTAGCAGTGGCGGCGGGTTTGAGTTAAGCCCTTCTGAAATTGCAGGAACAGTTAAAGAAAACATTCCGGCTGCACTCTATTTTATGGAATACCTGATTTCAAATGAAACCGATATTAATATTGATGTTAATGGCGACAGCAAGATTGATTATTTTGACAATGTTTCATGGGAAGAAACGCCTGTCTTTGGCGATGATTCCGACTTGACAGACAATGATAATAGTGGCGATGATTCTGATTTGGCTGATTCTGACCCTGCTGATAATGATGCTGTTGACAAAGATTTAGCAAAAACCGATACCGAACCTGGAGCAGAGATTATGGATGATTTGCCAGCGAGAGATCTTACAGTTCTTGAGAATGATGGCTGCGCCTGCTCACTAATCCCTTAAACCTCTGTTTTTGTATAAATATTTGAATTGAACTTAAATCTTATTTTCCCATAAATTCCAGCAAATAAGGCATGTTGCGATAACTAAGCTTTTATGGCAATTTAATTAATCGTATCACAAAAATGTTTTTTTCAAAAAGCACTGTTTTTTTTAGAAAAATTCTTTGTTGAGTGATATAATCGGGCAAATTTGAATCAGTTTTAAGGTTTATCTGTTATTTGTTAACTTTTTCGGGAGAGAAAAGATGAAAAAATCATTTTTATTAGTAATTGCAGCATTGTTGGTTGTTATGACAACAGGTTGTGATGAAAGCAGCAAAAGTAAAAAAAGCGACTGCACCAATGGCGCAATGCAGTGTGATGGCACAAAGCTTCAGGAATGTAAAGACGGCAAATGGACACTTGATAAAGAGTGTGGAGCTGCCGGCTGTTTTGAAAATGAAGATGTGAACCGTGCAGAATGTAAAGGTGACGGTGATAATGATGTTGTTAAACCAGATCCTGATGTTGTAACACCAGATACAGATGTTGTGACCCCAGATCCAGATGTTGTAACGCCAGATCCAGATGTTGTAACTCCAGATCCTGATGTTGTAACTCCAGATCCTGATGTTGTAACTCCAGATCCAGATGTCGTAACTCCAGATCCAGATGTTGTTCCAGATGAAGATGCTGTTGTTGATAATTGTACGAAGATAACAGTAGAAAATCTTAATGAAAATTATATGGCTCCATTTGATCCTGAAATTGGAACTGCTAAAGAAGATCTTCTATCAATCCAGTTTTATGATGAAGCTTTTGCCTTCAAACCTGTTGTTGGAAATTATGATTTAGCAACAGCTCCAAACAATAATTATGCAACATGTACCGCATGTGTTCTTCTTTATGGAGACACAGAAATGGGAGCAAATGGATTAACCGTAACTAGTTATTTCTTTCAAGAATCAGGCTTAATGGTGGTTAATAAAGTTCAGGAATCTTCGAATCCGGATGTTTTGCCCAAATCAAAAGGAACTCTTTTAAATACAAAACTTGTAGAAGTTACCGTTGATGGGAGCTACAACACTACTCCAGTTCCAAATGGAAAATGCCTGACAATTGAATCATACAATTGGGATAATACCTGCACTCCAAACTGTACAGGCAAAATCTGCGGCGATGATGGCTGCGGCGGAACTTGCGGTGCAGGCTGTGCTACTGATGAGCTTTGCAATGCAGAAGGAACTACATGCAACAAAGTTAGCGATGTATGCAAGTCTGTATCTGCTATAGATATTGCATCTGCAGGCTTTGCAATGCCTGCTTTTGAAGCTGGCTGGGCGTATGCAGGTCTTCTTGATCCTTTTATTGGAGAAGAATCACTGGATGATGCGATAGTTATTGAGTTCTGGAGAGAAGCATACGCTGACGAACCTTATGAATCAGATTTAAGCACACAAACAAGTTACTCCTCTTGCGATGAGTGTATTAATGTTTATGAAGATATTCAGGTGGTTGGTGAAAACTATGAAATGGGAAAAATTTATTTTCAGAAAAGTGGAAAAATGATGTTTGACAGAGTTTTTCCTGCAGGTCCGATGAACCAATATTCAAAAGGTTCTCTTGATAATGTTCTTTTAATACAAGTTACTAACCAATATGTACCGATTCAGGGCGGCTCCTGCCTTATTGTTAATGGCAGTTGGGACACAATGCCAGAATGCACAACAAGTCTCGAGTGTCCTGCGGATCAGAACAAAGATGTTTGCGATCCAGCAACATGGACATGTATCGCAGACTGCAACAAAGCAGGCAATGAATGTTCCGAAGGACTTCTCTGCAATGAAAATTCAGGCATCTGTGAAAAACCGCAGGGTGACAACAACAGATGTGATGGAACTTCTCCAATAACAACAATTACAGATTCTGGAACTTTTACAGTAAATACAGCAGATCCTGATAAATTATATACAAATGACTATGCGCCTACAAAAGAATGTTCTGAGAGGAGCGTTCAAGACAATGGCAAGGATGCCGCATTCAAGATTGAACTTGCAGTAAAATCAGATATCGAAATTATTGTAACAGATGGGCCAACTGCATCTTGGGGCGGAAAAGACACTGTTATATGGCTTGGAACAACTTGTGGAGCAGCCGATCTCGGATGTAACGATGATATTGGTGGAGCTAACATGCTTAGCCAGGTTTCAAAAACTGATCTTTCGGCTGGCACATACTATCTGATGCTTGATACAAATGGCAAAAAATCTGAAGGAGAATTTGCATTTACAGTAACAATTACACCAAAACAATGTGCGCTTGATAACGAATGCCAGGGAGAAGCAACATGTGCTGGTGGAAAATGTGTGTGTAAAGAAGGTTATGCTGGCGCAAATTGTGATACTTGTGCCGCAAATTACCATGATGAATCAGGAACCTGTGTATCGAACACAAAACCAGCTCCTTGCGATGAAACAAATCCTCCGGCAAACAGCACTGCAATTGCTGGAAATGTTGAAATAACATGGAATGGTACAGAATGGAGCATTCCGGCAAAATGTGATTTTAAGTGCGATGACTTATTCCACAAAGAAGGCGACGCATGTGTAAGCAATACAAAAACTGTTGCTTGCAATGAAGCAGGAATCCCGGCAAATTCAACAGCAACTCAGGCTGATGTTCAAGTAACATGGAATGGCACAGAATGGACTGCAGCTGCAGTTTGTGAATGGACTTGCAATGCAAACTATCATCAGCTTGCCAATACCTGTGAAAGTAACACTAAACTTGTTGATTGTGATGCGTCTGTAACTCCTGAAAATGCAACAGCAACCTATGCAGAAGTTGAAATAAGATGGAATAACGGCGTGTGGTCAGACCCTGCCACTTGTGAATGGGATTGCAATGAAGATTATCACAACAATAATGGAACTTGCGAATCAAACACAAAATTAGTTGCCTGCGATGAAACAAATCCTCCTGCAAACAGCACTGCTATTCCTGCTCAGGTTGAAATAATCTGGACTGGAACAGAGTGGCCGACAACTCCAAAATGTGACTATGCCTGCGATGCAACATTTACAAAATCATTAGCAAATCCTGGGACTTGCGTTGACAATCCTTGTGATCCTGAAGTATGCTCAGTCAATGGTCTTTGTACTGTTGACAATACAGATGCGGCTGTTTGTGAATGTACAACAGGTTATGCAGGCGACACTTGCTCAAGTTGCGATACAGGATATCACGATGTAGCAGGAACCTGCATTCAAAATATTCTTATAGCAAATGCTGATTTCAGCAATTGGACAAACGACACAACACCTGAAGGCTGGACAACAACTACCGCTCCTACTATAACCAAGATAGACAGAGCTGACACCAACGGATTCGCAATCAATCTCAATAAAACATACACAGGAAATTTCTATGCTCTCAACTCAGCAATTATTAATGCAAATGATGGCGTTCCTTCATCAATTACTTTTGATTTGAAAGGTTCAGGGAAAATGAGTATTAATATAAGATGCGGAGCACCTTGTACAACGGATAGCACCTACAAAGTTTACAATATCGTCACGCCAGATGATCAAATACTTCATTTTGAAGCAGGTAATCAGTATCGTGCATTTTCTGCCCCTGACTGGACAACTTACACAATAGATACTGGTGCAGAATTAAATGATCTTTGGAAATCAGACATGGAATGCAAAATTGAAATAAAAGCAGGCAAAGATGTGCTTTTTGATGCATCCATGGACAATTTCAAGGTAAATTACTAATCGAAACCGAGCCCTATCTTTACATGAATCGAACAAATTATCTTTTAATCGAAACAGTCACGCCGTGACCAAGCGACAAAATTGTTGAATAAAAACGGTCATCTGCAAAAATTCTTTTGTTATACTCGTGGGTGTAATCGCCGAGCGAGCCGCGCACTGTCGGATCAGCCTTAAAAAGCGTATCATCGGCAATAATTATTCCGCCGCTTTTTGTAAGGCCGTAAAGCTCTTCATAAAGTTTCGGGTAAAGGTATTTACCGCAGTCCTGAAATATTATGTCAAATCCGCCGTCAAGCTCTTTAACAATCTGCTCTGCATCTCCAAGCTTCTGCGTTACGATGTCGCTGCAGCCTGCTTTCTTAATGTTTTCAGCAGCTTCCTGGTAAATACGCTCTTTGTTTTCAACTGTAATCAGCCTGCCGCCAGTTTTCCGCAACGCCTCTGCAATCCAGATTGAGGAATATCCGTTTGAAGTCCCAAGCTCAAGCACTTTCTGCGCTTTTGTCAGCCTTATTGTAAAGCTCAAAAATCGTGCCAGCTCCGGCTCTATTGATGGCTGCAAATCATTTCTGGAGCGATTTTCTGCATAAAGTTTTGCCGCAAAATCCATGTCAGGCGCGACAAATTTGCGTAAGTAATCATTTTTGTTCATTTTTTAACAACATCTCCTTTATTAAGTTGTCATTTTTTATCAATACCTTTTCTTCATAACTTTTGATAAGCTCGGCGGTTTTTGCCTCTGGAAACTCTTCTTTTGTTTCTTTAAGTTCCTCAATTGCTTCTGCAAAAAATCCATAACCTGCAAGCGTTTGTGCATATTCAATTCTTTGATTGCCATTATTTGAAATTCTGCCAGATTTCTTAAGAAAATCAAGAGCTTCTCTTAAATGCCCGCTCTTCATAAGAACCCTTGATTTCCACCTGTAAAAATTGGCAACAGCATTTTTGTCTTCCCGCGCAAGCCCATAAAGTTTTTCCTCTATTTCCATAGCCTCTGAGTAAGTGCCATGTTCCAGCACAAAATAGGCATATTCTGAGTATGATGCATAATCATTTCGGATATTTGCACCTTTTTTAAGATACTCTTCCGCATGGATAAAATCAAGCAATTGCTTTGCAATTTTTCCTTTGTAAATCCAGTAACTTCCTCGGTCTAAAGCATTCATCTTCTCCAGATTCGGAACAATTTTATTAAGAAGGTTTTGAAGCTCATCGAATTTTTCCAGTTTCAGATATGAATCTGCTGTGACTTTAAAAAAATCAGGTTCACGACCTTCGGTCATAAACTCAACAAATTCAGGATTTTGAATAGATTCAAGAAAAGCATTAATTTCATAGTTGTTTTTTTCAGAAAACGGGATTATTGCAAGAAGCTCTTTTTCCATATTCTTTTTGTACAAATCACGATAAATCAAAGGCAAAACCGTCCGCAGCGATCTGTCAGCGTGAAGCAGAGATTCTCTGTAAGAAGCAACAGCAATCTCATAAGCACCTAATTTTATAAAATAATTTCCTGAAAGATACTTTATAAAGTAGTAGTTTGGTGCTTTTGCTGAAGCAGCAGAAAGATAAACGCCTGCACCAGCTTTATCTCCAACATTTTTGGAATTTTGCATTGACACAGCTTTTTCAAGAGGAATTTTATAGTCAGATGGATAGTTGTAAATCAAGTTTTCGTAGGAAAGATTTTTCTGATTTTTTCTAAAATCCAGATCCTCCGCCAGCGCAGTAAACGCAATCGCAAAAACAGCAAAACTCACTGAAATTACTAAAAATAAATCTTTTTTCAACCCTCTTATTTCTTTTGAATTTGTCACAGCGAGATAGACAAAAAGAACAGGGAAAAGTGTCGCAAAATTATGAAGATTAAAATCAACAGTATTGTGAAGCATTACAAAAAAAAGAACAGCAAGAAAGCCGTATCTTATATTACTGCCGCGATTACTTTTAAAGATAAAAAACAAAAGCATAAAAGCAGAGATTCCTCCGATCAAAATGCCATTTTCAAGAAAAAACTGAATAGGCTCATTTTCGAGCTGCAGAAAAAAACTCTCAGGATTTGCCTGATAAAAAGGAAAAACATGCATAAAAGAACCAAGCCCGGAGCCTGTAAGCCAGAAATCTTTAAAATAAGAAAAAGCAAGCGGGAGAGTGTCAAACTTATAAAAGTAATCCTCCTCCATTGCAAAAAATTCGTTTTCAATTAAAGAATACCCGGCAAAAAACGCAATAAAAACGCCTGTCGCTGTAAAAAGAACTGGCAAAAAAAGATGTTTTATATGAGCAAGTTTATAAGTTCTAAACAAAGCTATAAACAAAATAGAGGAAAGAGCAGCAAGAATCCCCCCTTTTGAAAGAGTCATCAAAAGAGCAGAAAAGTTTACCGCAAAAAGAGCACCATAAAAAATCCTGCTCTGTTTGTGGGTGTTTTCAATTGCAAAAGTTAGTGCAATAAGTGCTGAAATCCCCAAAAAAGCCGCCGCATGATTTGGATTTATCATTGGATAAGCTGAAACCAGCGATTCGGTGACAGGCTTTCCAAGCCAGAAATCTATTTCTGTTATCTTAAAAAAAATACCTGTTGCAAAAAAAGCTGCACCGGAATAACAGATAATATCTGAAAATCTCTTGAGCCACTGCCTTTTGTTGTTATCAAGTGCCCGCTGCGTCATTATTATAAAAAACATTAAAACAAGAAGTCGCAGAGCCGAATAAATTGTGTCAGGAATAGACATTGTGAGCGGCCTGGCAAAATTTCCGTTCTCAATTGAGTTGAAATAAAATCCCATTGGCGAAATGATTTTCAAAACAGAAGAAGGAATCGGAATTAAAGTCAAAAGAGACCAGGCAAACAAAAGAATTAATGGATAAAACAGATTCGGAATAAAAAGTTTTTTTCTGGAAACCAGAACAAATATTCCAAAAACTATATATAAAAGAGCAACTGAAATAACAATGCCCTTATTTATGTCAATGTGCGAGTAACTTCCCCCAAGCAGAAATGGAGATATTGTAACAGGAAGTGCAAACAATAGCGTTGTCATAATATATCTTAATGGCGGGAATTGAAACTCTTTTCTCATCACCAGCTCCTTTGGGAATTTATTTTCCAGATGCAATATAGCACAAAAATTGAGGAAAAGTCAAAATCGCTTAAACCTTAACATTTGCCGGTAATCAGGTCGGGGTTTTGAGAACGCTAAATCCTTCTCTCAACCTGCTCCTGTACCCGTGTAAAGTGAAGAGAAAGTTTGAAAAGGAAAAGATAAAAACCATAGTCACTGAGAATAAACATTCTTTCTTTTAGCAAGGTTGCACCACATACAGAATTACTATCGCAAGATATAATTCTGTCTAAAAAAACAATGCCTTCATAATCAAATCCCCCGCCTTGAGGCAGATAAAGAATACTTGTTATTTCCTGGTTTTTGATTGAATTAATATGAGCTATTATTTTATCTCGGTCTTTAGAGGCTTTTGCAGTAATGGCTTCCTTATATTTTTCCAATCTCAGTATTGGCGCATAAGAAATTCTAGGTGAAAAATACTCTCTTTTGTTTTCAGCATCAATATCACAAGTGTTTGACAAGACAATAACAGGTACATTCTCTCTAATATCTGTTGATGGCAAATTTAGAATAGGCAAACCTTTAGCAATTCCATCACCTTGAAAAAGAGTTGGATTTTTTTTCAAATATTCAGAATAAAATCTTTTGTCCATGTTTTTAGGAAAACTCTTTAATTCTTTTAGCAAATCAGAAAAAGAAGCTTCAGATAAGTATTTAGGAAGATAAAGTTTTATATCATCTAAATTCATACTAAATCCCAAAAATTCTCAGAGACTATCTTTGAATATTCAGGATCAAGCGGCTTCATGTTTTTAATCATTTTTTCAGCAAAACCAAGAACAATAAGCTCTGGATTAATTGGAGATTCCAGAATTGAGCTGTTTGATACATCAACCTTTTTTACAATATCCGGCTCTGAAATTAATGAAGCCTTATCAAAAAAATGAGCCGAGCTAAGCTGTTCCGGGAAAGTTTTTGTATCTGTCAACGAATTAGTTAAACTCATAAAACAAACTCCCATTATTAAGGAACTACCAAATCTAAAATCAGCAACCATATTAATACTCCGGACTAAATTCGGAGAGATATTTTTCTCCAATTATCTTGAAAAACAGAACTTTTTCTTCATTGTGTAAATCATCAATATTTTTAGTTAGAATTTGTGGGATTGTTTTTTCTTTGACATTATTCAGTACACAATCTATATCGATAGCGGAACCTTGAGAGCCACTGTTAATCGCATCATTTGTTATTTGCAAAACACTTAAAATATTATTGTTTTCAATCTCCGTCTTCAAAATAGTTTTGTTAAAAAGCTTATTTTTATCCAATTCTATTTTTAAATCTATTTTCTGAAGAATGTCTGACTTGAAAAAATTAACATATCTAAGACCTATTCTGTTGATTTTACTAATTATTTTCATTTCCTCTATTTTAGAAAAGACAGTTTTTATTTCTCTGGAAAAATCAGCCCATCCTTGATATTCGCCTATTGAGTTTATTGAAATCACATGAGGCCCTATCTGTAAAATATATTTATCTTTCACAAG
>CAZISX010000037.1:0-7414 GCA_964542005.1 uncultured Spirochaetales bacterium | reverse complement strand
CACAAGCTGATAGTGGGGTTTCAGTTGAAGATTGGGGTCGTTTTCTCTTATTTCTGCAGGTAGCTGAAGAATCGGAAGCTTTCGCACTTCAGAATATTCGTCTTTGAATGAGTTGTAAATAATTCCAAAAAGTGCATCAGACGCAGAAGAGGGAAAAGTTGAATCAAATCTAATCTCAAAAATTGCCTCAACTATAGGACAAGGATTTATTTTTATAGGTAAGTTTGTCATAATTCCTCCACAAAGTTGAATTATTATAAATTTAAAACACCTAAAGTCAAAAGCTTTAATTGTTCAAAACCATTTTTTTCATGATTTCTTTTTTTCAACTTTCTCTGATTTTATCCTCTCCAACAACTTCTCGGCGCTGTTTTCGCCCGTAATCAGGTCGGGGTTTTCGGTGCGCCATGCTTGTGTTAGGTCGCCGCGGAATGCTTTGGCGAGGATGGATTGCGTGATTGTGTTCATTCTTTTTTGTGCTTCTTTGACACGAGCCTCAACAATATCAGCAAAAGCAAAAAGCTCTTCAACACGGCGGACTATTTCGTGCTGTTCGGGGAGAGGAGGAACTGGAATTGGTATTTTTCCTAAATCTTTTTGATTAATTTTTGGAAGAACAGATCTGCTTTCAGCATTGGATGCCCATTCTGTAAATTTGTATGACAACATCCATCTAAATAAGTATTTGGTGTTCATTTCAGTGTTTATCGGATACATATCAGCACTACAAAGACCTTCGAAATTGACAATTACAACTTTACAAAGATAAGGACGGATTTTTGAATAAAGAATTTGTCCAGAAAAGAACTTATGCTTAGAGCTAAACACATTATCTTCCTTTACCGTTTTGTATTCAAGTAATATGCCTGTTTTTGATTCTATATTATTCGGAGCAATATGAAACGCATCAGGTGTCAACAATGGGTCTCGTAGATTTGACGCAACCTTTGCAACGGAATCAAATCTTAACCATTGCCAATCACTTGGTATTTCTAGTAAATCTTCATCTCTAAACTCCGACAATTCTTTTTCATGTGTTTTGAATTTTGGATACTTTTTCCCCTTCCTCCACTCCTCGGTCAATTTTCCTGTTACTGCGGCGGAGAGGACTGATTGTCTGAATTTTTTAATGATTGCGGGGATGCGGTCAATGCGGGTTTTTATTGTGTCAACCTGAGCAAGCAAAGAATCCAGCCGCACTGCAATCTCTTTTTGCTCGGCGAGAGGCGGGAGTGACATATTTAATCCCTTTAAATCTTCCAGTGAAATATTGTTCATTGCTCCGCCGCGAGCCTTATTCTTGGCTATTTTTGCGGAAGCTTCTCTGAGTTGTTGTCTTAAATATTTTGGTTCAAATATTTTTTTTGTTCCCCTTATTATCGCAACAGCTTGATTAGTGTTGGCGGGTATGTTTTTTTCTGTGACAAGAGCGGTCTTTCCAATAGTTCCGGCTATAGTAAAAAGAATATCTCCTATTTGTAATTGTGATCTTTGCAATGCTGCGTTTGCTGTCTCTGAAATATATTGTGAGATAGAATTCATATTAATTCCATTTTCATTAATATTTTCAATTTTTACAAATGGAATGCCTTCGCTCTGATAATCAAACCCTAATGTTGTAGGTGTTGTGCCCTTTGTAATTTGTTCTGATGTATTACCTAAATTAACAATACGCCACTCCTTCGGCAAATTCTCCAAACTCATTCTTTCCCCTCCAAGCCAAGCGCGTCAACAAGCAGGTTTTTTTGTGCCAAAACTTCTTCATCGCAGCCTAGCGACATCATTAAGTTGCTGATTTCTCTGAGTGCTTCGGTCAGCTCGCTCATCGCTTCGCTTGCTAAAACTTCAGGTTCCGGCAGCGTGCTTGCGTCAACGCTCTCTTCATCTTTTATCCAGCTTATATCGAGTGAATCATTTTTTTGGTCGCGCACCCAGCTCCGCTCAAAGCATCTCCAGCGGCTTGTTTCTGGGGTTTTTTCTGTCCATTCTTTTATGAATGACCAGTCGCCTTCTGTGCGTTCGCTTGTGCCGTCAGGTTCGTCGCCGTAAAGTGCAACAAACGGTTTTAGATGATCGCTCCCAAACGGTGTCCGCTTGCCGAAGCTCGGCATATTTGTGCGGAGATCGTAAACCCAGAATTTTGTTGTGCAATTTTCCTCCTGTTTCGGGTTTTCTTTTGTCCCTTTTGTGAAGAAAAGGACATTTGTTTTAACACCCTGCGCATAAAAAATGCCGGTCGGAAGTCTTAAAATTGTGTGAAGGTTGCATTTGTTCATCAAATCTCTGCGGATATCGCTGCCAACGCCAGCTTCAAAAAGCACATTGTCAGGCAGTACAACCGCAGCTCTGCCGCCGGGTTTGAGCGCGCGGTAAATATGCTGCAAAAAGGCAAGCTGTTTGTTACCGGTTGAATAGGTGAAATCGTCACGGGTTGGGCCGCCGCCACCTTTTGCAGTGCCAAATGGCGGATTGGTGAGTATTATCTGGGCTTTTTCAAGGTTTTTTCCGGCATCGCCAAGTGTGTTTCCAAGATGAACAACGCCTTCGTCATCGCCTTCAATCCCGTGCAAAAGACAGTTCATAAGCGCAAGTCTGCGGGTTGACGGCACAAGCTCCATGCCGATAAATGCCTTTTTTCGCTGAAATTCCTGATCCTTTTCTTTGAGATCATAAAGATTGTCGGTTTTGCTTTTTATATAGCTGTCAGCAGCAATCAAAAAGCCAGCAGTGCCGGCCGCCGGATCCTGTATAGTTTCGCCTGCTTGCGGTTTTATGCACTGAACAATCGCGTCAATCAGCGGTCGCGGCGTGAAATATTGGCCTGCACCAGATTTTGTCTCACTTGCGTTTTTCTCTAAAAGTCCTTCATAAAGATCGCCAAGTCCATCTTTTTTCGCGCTGAACCAGTCAATAGAATCAATGCTTTTAACCAGTTGTTCAAGATGGCGCGGCTCGCGGAGACTTGTTTGAGCATCAACATAAATCGCAGAAATCAGCTTGTCCTCACTTTTTGAAAGATCAAGAAGCATCTGCTTATAAAAATTGAGAAGAACAAGCCCTGATTTGCCTTTGAGATCACTCCATCGGCAGCCTTCCGGCAGTTTGTGGGAAAAATCTGTCTCTGACTGAACCTGCTCATACTCCATTTTGATGAAGAGGAGCAGCACAAGTTCAGTCACATAATCAGAATAGTTTATGCCATCATCGCGAAGAACATCGCAAAGATTCCACAGTTTTTGTACAATGTCGTTGTTTGTCATTTATATCTCCAATTTATTCAATAACTTCCCAGTGGCCTGATTTAGCAGAACCAACTCTTTTAAGATAACCGTTTTCTTTTAAAAACTGAAGGTTTTTTTCAACAGCAGTTGATGAAATATCAAGCTCTTTAGCTAGTTGAGGTATGCTTATTTTGTTATTTTTTTTGATAAGTATCATAATGAGTTTTCGTTTATCACCCAACCTATCACCCAACCTATCACCCAACCTATCACCCAACCTATCACCCAACATTTCTACCTGCGTTTCTGCCGAAGTTTCTTCTTCAGAGACAAATTGAATATAGGGGAATTCTATCCAAAGTCCGTGTGTTCCTTCGAGTTCAAGCTTTGGTTTCGGAGCTTTTTCATTCTTGCAGGTGGTAAAAATCCGTTCAATATTTTGATGTTCTATTTCTTTCATTTTTTCCTCTATCCTGTTTCCTGCCAGAGATTTTCCGCCAGTGTTTTTATAACTGTTTCCAGCCTGTTATCAAGAATTTTGTTGAGCTGTTTTGTTCCGCCATCTTTTGCAAAAGTGCGGTTCACAAACGCTTCATCTATCACAACTTCGTGAATCAGCTGTTTTGCAAGGCGGTCAAGCCATTTTTTCTGGATTGGATTCCAGTTTGTAAGAGCGTAGATTTTTTTCATTGCTTTTTCAACCCGCTCACGGAATGGTATCAGCTCCGCGCCAAGAGCAGCCTGCCTTATGTAGCCGATTATGCTTGCCGCAATTTCGTGATTTGCTTTGCTGCGCCACGCTGCGTTAAGGTTCGTTTCTTTAAAGCCGCTGGAATCGAGAAAAAGTTTGATTTCGCGGAGCTGTTCGCGGGTTAAATCTTTTGGTTTATTCACAACAACCGAAAGTGCGGCTGTCGCATTGATGTTTGATTTTATAAATTCGGTAAAACTTTCAATATAATCTTCTGGTTTCTCATACTTCCCATAGTTTTGTTCACGCACTTCAAGGTTGTCGCCTGCCTCTGAAATTATTGGGAAATATTCAGAACCGAGCATCTCATTCACTTCCGAAAGCTGGTTTAGAAATCGTTTGTTATTATCAATAAATTCAGCGGCTTCTTTTGGGCCAAGTGCCTTGATGTGTTTATGCAGTTTTGAAGGTTCTACGCCCCATAAATTATGGAGTTCATCAAGTTTTTGCCGCAGTTCTTTTTTTTCCTCTGCCTTATTTTCTGCTTTTCTGAGTATCCGCATAACTTTCTGGCTGATTGAATCAAGAACATCGTGGGCATGGGTTGAATCCGGCGCCGTGCCTGGTGCGTTAAAACTTTCAGGATTATTAAGCTCTTCCACAAGCTGGGCAAGTGAAATATTCGGATCTTTAACCAGCGGTTTCATTGTGCTGACATCCTGCAAGGTTGCGTAAATATCAACCGGATCATAAATCTTGAAAACAGTTTTGCCGATTTCATCACAGCGGCGGGTTGCGCGGCCAATCATCTGCTCATACAAAATTCTGGAATTGACGCGGCGCATAAAAACAAGATGGCAGATTTTAGGCACATCAATACCAGTTGTGAGAAGGTCAACAGTAATTGCAATTGTCGGGTACCGCTCGTTTTTATACTTTTTGATGAGTGTCTCAACTTTGTCGCTTTTGCCAGTTATTTTCTGGACTGCCGCCTCGTTGTATTCATCTCCGTAAAGTTCTTTGAATTCCTTGTCCAGAAGCGATTTCACCATGTCTGCATGAATATCTTTCACGCAGAAAATCAGCGTTTTTTCATCGCCGGACGGATCTATCTCTTTTGCAAGTTCTTTGCAGATTACTTTGTTAAAACTTTTTGTTATAACCCTGCGGTTGAAGGATTCAATATCAAAATGAAGCTCATCAGTGAGTTCCGAAATCTCAACATCGCCGGTTTTGGTGTTGATAAAACTGGCGTTTTCACCTTTATTAAAATGAATCCCTTTTTGTGAAAGGAGTGTTTTGTAGCGAATCGGCGGCTCGTGATCAATCAGCCAGTCATCAGCAACAGCCTCGCGGTATGAATAGGCGTAAACCGGTTTGCCAAAAATATCTGTCGTGTGTTTTGCCGGTGTCGCGGTAAGTCCGATTTTGACTGCATCAAAATAATCAAGAACACGGCGGTATGTTGAGATATACTGTTCCGCATCCCGAATCACCATCTCTCCTTCAGTCATTTCCTGATCCAGCGTGTAACCGCGGTGCGCTTCATCAATAATTACACAGTCAAATTCATCAATTTTCGGCGGATTATCTGACTGAAAAATCCGAATAACCATTGACTGAACTGTAGCAATCTGAAGTCTTGTTTCTGTTTCTGCCGCCATGTCGCCAAGCTGCGCAATATTATAAATCTTTGAAAGTGTCTGATTTTGCTCAAGAGGCGACTCATTAAACATTTCAAAAGCCTGATCGCCAAGCGCAGTTCTGTCAACAAGAAAAAGAATCCGCTTAAACCGCTCGGACTTTAAAAACCGGTAAATAAGCCCCATAATTGTTCGGGTTTTCCCTGTTCCAGTCGCCATTGCAACAAGAAAATTTCGCTTATTTTTTTCAAGCTCTGCCTCAACAGTCCGCACAGCTTTTTCCTGATAATCACGCAGTTTTAAATAGCCAAAGCTCTCGTTTTGCAATTTTTTTTCAGCATCAGCCTTGCTTCTTTTCAGTTTATCAAGAAGTCCCTCTGGGCTGTGAAAATCGTGGAGAGCAAGCTTTATATTTGAATAATGGCGGACATCGCGGAACCAAGTACCTGATTTTTCTTCAATTTGTTTGATATATGGTTTTCCATTGCAGGAATAAACAAAAGGAATATGATAATTTCCCCCATCTTTATCAGGCCATGCAATTGTCCGGCCTTCAGACTCCCACGCAGAAATCATATTTTTTAACGGTTTGAAACCTTTTGAATATCGTTCCGCCTGCGTAATTTTTCCGGCAACATTTTCGTTTTCGCGCTTTGCTTCAACAACAGCAATCGGGACAAGTCCTGCAAAAAGCACATAATCTGCCGATTGTTTTCCTTCTGTCGGCCACTCTGCAATTGCCTTGTTTTTCCCTTTTTCAGGCCGCGCACCTTTTGCAAATGTGATTTCCTCTGTATCAGCTTCCCAACCGGCAGAAATAAGCTGCTGATCAATAATAATGCGGGTCAACTCTTCGTTTAGTGAAAAACTTTTCGCCGCTTTTTGGGTGTGTTTTCTATTTTGCGCTACAGTTTTCTTCTCGTTTTCAAGCTCTTTTTGGATCTGAGCAAGCTTGTTTTCAAACTCGTTTTTCTGCTGATGCAGTGCTTTTTCATGCTCTTTTGCAAGCTCTTCATAAACTTTTGCTTCAGCATCCATCTCTTTTGCAAGTAATTCAAACTCTGACTTTTCTTTTTTCTTAAGCTCAAGAATCTGCTTATTTGTCTCAAGTTTTTCGTTTGTTTCTGATAATTTTGTTTTAAGCAGTTCAATTTTTATCTGAAGTTCTGTCAACTCTTTGCTTGGATCAACCGGTGTTATAAAAGGTTCCGGCTTAAAAACTGCACCATTTTTAGAAAAAGCCTGATGAAACCAGATCGCAAGCGCTCTTGCAACCCGCAAACCGTCAATTGCGTCTTTATGTTTTGTGCGAAACTGATGAGTCGCCTTGTTTCCCTCAATTCGCAAAGTGTGAAAAAGCTCTTTTATCGCTGGTTCAAGATTTATCTCGCGGCTCAGTTTATAAATCAAATCTGCGTGCGTTGTCATAGTATCGAATAAAACACCGCAGCGCGCGGCAACATCCTGCGCAATTGCCTCACCAAGCTGCCGGAGCTTCACCAGTGTGGTGTTCGGATCGCTGGCAAAAGAATTCTCAGCAGCAGATGCAAGCTGAAAAAATATTGGGTCATGTTCTTTTAAAAAGCTGAAATTGCTATTTGTTCTCAAAATTACAACTTGCGAGATGCTCATTTAATATCTCCTCAAAATTTGTAGAAATTTACCACATATTTAAAGAATAGACAAACTTTTCGACATTAAGTTTTTGATATTAAAATTAGCTCAAAGAATGTTTTGGTTGAATTTTTAGTTTTTCTTATTTCGTGAATTGAATTGACCAGTTATCGAGTTTTCCCGTGTCGCCGGAGCCTCTGTCTGTAACCTTTAAAATCCAGTTGCCAACCGGACTTTGTGTGTTG
>CAZISX010000036.1:24023-33517 GCA_964542005.1 uncultured Spirochaetales bacterium | reverse complement strand
GACAACTCTAAAAATGCAAAAAAAATGGAGCTGGTGGCCGAAAGCTATTTTAATCTTAAAGACTATGAGAATGCTCTAAAAAATATTGATAATGCAATTTCATATAACGCCGGAGCAACCCATCTTTACTTCAAAAAGGCTGAAATTCTGTTTGCAAAAAAAGATTATAATCAGGCTTCAAGCACGATTGAAACAGCTATTATGATTGATTTAAAGGATTTTGATAACTATATTCTTTATGGCAAAATTCTTATCGCAAAAGGCGATTTCAAAACAGCTATTGAGAAAATTGATGAGGCTGAAAAAATAAATCCGAAGAATCAGGAGCTTTACCTGTTAAAAGGACTTTTCAAAAATTGACGCAAAATCAGGACTTATAGAAAAAGCATCAGCTGAAATTGCGGACACCTATGTCCAGCTTGGCAAACCACTGAAAGCTGTTTCTTTTTATATAAAAGCAATTCAGCAGGGCAACCTGGATGCTTATCCAAGTCTTGCCAAAATCTACTATGATAACGGAGACTTGAATAAGGCTGTTATGTACTATCAGAAAAATCTTGAATACAATAAAAACAATGGCGAAACCATCAAACAGCTTGCTTTTATTTTTAAGGAAAAAAAGCAGTATAAGATTTCTCTTGATTATTTTAAAAGATACATGCAGATGACTGATGACCCGGCTGAAAAAAAGATGGTTCAGGAAGAGATTTATTTTCTTGGAAAAAACTAACTAAAAAATCCTAATTCTTTCAATTTTAAGTGTTTTTCCTGTTTCTACGCTGATTTCAGCAATCACACCTTCCATCGCACATTTTCCTGTATCTGGGGTAAAATGTTGAGGAACCATTGTTAGAAATCCTTTCAGGCTAGATTCATATTCAACACCAAGAACAGAAAAAAACGAACCGCAACGACCTAAATCTGTAATATATCCCATACCTTCTGGAAATATTTTCTCGTCAGATGTTTGGATGTGTGTGTGCGTGCCAGCCAAAAGAGAGACCCTGTCTTTCAGATAAAAAGCCATTGCCTCTTTTTCAGCCGTAGCTTCTGCATGAAAATCTACAATAATTATCTTTGCCTCATTCTTTTTCAGGTTATCAATCTCTCTGTCTACCGCAAAAAAAGGAGATTCAATCGGATCCATAAAAACACGGCCAAGAATGTTTATCACACCAATTTTAATATCATATTTTTCAATTAGAAGACTTCCCTTGCCAGCCGTTCTTTCAGGGTAGTTGGCTGGCCTTAAAAGCCTCGAGTTTTCTTCTTTTAAAAGAGAAATCGCCTCTTTTTTATTCCAGATATGGTTGCCAGTTGTTATGATATCAACTCCGGCAGAATAGAGATCATCCTGTCCGCTTCTTTGAATTCCGAGTCCGCCAGAGACATTTTCTCCATTTGCGGTCACAAAATCTATAGCTCTCTCTTTTTTGAAATTAGGGAGAATATCTCTTAAAAATTTTCGCCCCGGCCGGCCAATAACATCGCCAAGCATAAGTACTCATATTGATGATTTCATTTGAATTCCTGAGGGATTTATTGAGCTACTGAAACAACTCTGGTTTCTCTAATTACAACAACTTTGATTTGCCCAGGATAGGTGAGTTCCTGCTCAATTTTCTTTGAAATTTCTGTAGCAAGAATGTAGGCGTCTTCATCTTTTACCTTTGTTGTGTCAACAAGAACTCGAAGCTCTCTTCCTGCCTGAATTGCAAATGTTTTGTCAACAGCATCAAAGCTGTTTGCAATATTTTCAAGATCTGTCAGCCTTTGAACATAAGAATCAAGCATTTCTCTTCTAGCACCTGGTCTTGCGCCGGAAAGAGCATCTGCTGCCTGAACAAGTACATCAAGACTTGATTCCATTGGAACTTCGTTGTGGTGCGCTGCAATTGCTGTAACAATTTTCTTTGCTTCACCATATTTTTCAGCCAGTTTTGCACCAATGCTTGCATGACTTCCTTCAAGCTCGTGGTCAACAGCTTTTCCAATATCGTGTAAAAGACCAGCTCTTCTTGCTGTTTTTACACTTATTCCCATTTCTGCAGCCATCATTCCTGCAAGAAAACCTGTTTCAATTGAGTGTTTCCATACATTCTGACTGTAGCTTGTTCTGTATTTCAAACGACCGATAAGTAAAACAAGTTCAGGGTGAAGCTTGTGAATTCCCAGATCAAAAAGAGCCTGTTCTCCAGCATCTTTAATGCTTTTCCAGATTTCTTTTGATGCAATATTGAATACTTCTTCAATTCTTCCCGGATGAATTCTGCCGTCAGTTATCAATTTTTCAAGGGTAAGTCTTGCAATTTCGCGGCGAACAGGGTTAAAATCAGAAATAACAACAGCTTCCGGCGTGTCGTCAATAATAAGATCAACTCCGGTAATGGATTCAATCGTTCTGATATTTCTTCCTTCACGACCAATAATTCTTCCTTTCATTTCATCGTTTGGAAGACTTACAGTTGTTACCGTACTTTCAACAACATAATCGCCTGCATATCGTTGTATTGCGTTTGCAAGAATGTTTTTAGCCATCTTATCACTCTCTTCATGCAGAGATTCTTCAATAACTTTAAGCTTTTTTGCTGCTCTATGCTTTGCCTCATCCTCAATTCTTGAGATAAGGTTTTCCATCGCTTCGTCCTGAGTCATGCCTGCAACCCGCTCTAGTTCAGCTGCGGATTTTGCTTCTTCTTCCTTAACCTTTTCGCCTCTTTGTTCGAGAGCTTTTTCGGTATCCTGAAGTTTTCTTTCCACTACTTTAATGTCTTTTTCTTTTTGAAGAAAAACTTCATCTTTAGCAGTAAGCTGTTCTTCTCTTTTGTTGAGTCTTTTTTCTCTTTCTTTAAACTCTTTTAAGAGTTCATTTTTCTGATTTTCTGTTTCTTTTCTTCCCTCAAGAATCAATTCCTGAGATTTTAATTCTGCTGACTTGATGATTTCATCTGCTTTAGTTTTTGCAACATCAGCCTCTTTTCTGGCTTTTTCCATCTGGTCTTTGAAAATAAGCGCGCGGCCAAGAGCAAAAATTACTGCGCCGAAGACAAGTCCAAGAACAAGCATCAAAATACTAAGTCCCACGGTGCTACTCCTTTGTTTTGATTAATAAAGTTTGAGATTCTGTAATAATGCCATCAACATATTTGTCGTGGCTGTCTGCAAAGCCAGAGGGGACAATCTGCATATCAAAAGCAACTCCAAGAGCAAAAGAATTAGCTCGTCTTTGCTGAAGTGTTGCATCATAATATCCGCCGCCATATCCAATTCGCTCCCCTTTTTCAGAAAAAGCAACTCCAGGAACCATAAAAAGATCTATTGATGAAATATCAATGGCTGGAAGTTCATCGGCTGGTTCCATAATTCCATAAGCTCCTTTTACAAAGTCATGAAGTCCTGTTACATTGTAAAAAGAAAGTTTCCGGCTAGTGCCTTCGACCTTTGGAAAATAGAATAACCTGTTTTTTTCTTCTAATAAAGGGAGGAGGTCAACCTCATTTCGGAAAGGGTGATAAAGTGCTATGTGCTTTGAACTGTTGAACAAATTGCTGTTTCTTATGACTGAGACAATGGCTGAGCTTTTCCCGGAAACCTCAATCTCAGAAAGCAATCGACGATTTTTAAGGATATTTCCTCTAATAATTTCTTTGCTCAAATATGCTCAAAGCCCTCGGCAGGCTTCCCCTAAAAATGCTGATTATATAGTAAACTGCTTTTGGCAGACAAAAATAACATACACATTTATAAAATTGTGTCAACTTTAAGCAAGAGATTTTTGACAGATGAAAAGGCACATATCTTGCATTGTAAGATTTTGTCAACGAGTAAATATTAGGAGAATATTGTGGCAGACGAAGAAAACAGCAATCAAGAGCGTACCGAAGAGCCCTCGCAACGGAAGTTGGACGAGGCTAAAAATAAAGGTCAGGTTGCTAAATCAAAAGAAGTTCCTGCTGCAATGACTATGGCGGCACTTCTACTTTTTGCGTATACACTTGGGAAAGATTTCTTTATGAGTTTTACCAAAATGTTTGCCTACTTTTTTAATAATGTTATACATGGCGAGATAACAATTGAGACAATTAACAAATTACTTGAATATGGAATTAGGGGAATATTGCCGCTTCTTGTTGGTATTTTTGGCCTTCTGCTGATTGCTGGAATCTCGGGAAATCTTGCTGTTGTCGGCTTTGTGTTTAGCACTGAAAGTCTTAAAATTGATTTTACCAATATTAAACCACTACAACGATTTAAACAGATTTTTGCATCAAAAGAGAGTCTTGCCGACCTTATAAAAGGCATTATTAAAATCACTATTTTTATGATTCTTTCAATTATGGTAATTATAGATTATTTTCCATATCTTACGGCAATGGGAAAGCTTTCTCCTAGTGGCTCCATGGTCCTTCTTGGCCGGATTTTTCTTGAAATTCTTCGTAACAATGTGATTTTTTACATTATTTTGGGAATAGCTGACTGGGCTTGGCAAAGATGGTCATATACTCAGAATATGATGATGACAAAGCAGGAACAGCGGGATGAGTACAAAAATCAGGAAGGAGACCCGAAAATTAAAAGCTACCGTAAACAGAAAATGAGGGAGATTTTAAATTCTAAAACAAAACAGGCTGTTCAGGGCGCAGATGTTGTAATCACAAACCCGACGCACTATGCTGTTGTTATAAAGTATGATAAAGAACGAATGAATGCGCCGGTAGTAGTTGCAAAAGGTGTTGATTTTATGGCTCAGCAAATCAAAAAATTAGCAAGAGAGTCGGGCGTTGCTGTTTATGAAGCACCTCCATTAGCAAGATTTATTTATGCTTCAGTAAAAGTTGGCAAAGAAATCCCTGAAGAGGTCTACAAAGCTGTTGCCGAGATACTTATAAAAGTTTATAAAAACAAAAAATCCTAGAAACGGTTCAATTCAACTAACGGATATCACTATAAATTTCTCGGCAAGCCAGTCTTAGCATAAAATTATACTATACTTTGCTGAAATTAATCTTATAATTCTTGCAGGATTTTTTTAGAAACTTACTGATGGAGATAATAATGAGAATAATAATACTGTTCACTTTAATTTTTAGCGTTTTTTACATTAACGCTTATGAGTTTGACTTGTATTATTTAAAGACAACCACAAAGGCAGCAGCACCTAATGTTTTGTTTCTCTTTGATCGCTCAGGCTCAATGTCTTCCGCTGATGTCTGTGACATTCCAGCAGATCCTTTTGATGAGCTTTTCTGTTCAGACTGGTACACCTGTGCAAATGATGGTGATTGTGCTGCATCAGGAAACAAGCCTTATGAAAATTGTATCTGTGACGATTTTCCTAATTATTCTGTTGCGCATCCGTATTGTTCCGATTTCTGGGGAAATTCAGAGACTCCTGCTGACAGGAATGATTATGAATACGCACTCTCCTATGATATGTGCGCTGCAAATAAAGTGAGACTTACCTCTCTTCAAAATGCAGTTACAGAAATTATAAAAACTCTTGAAGATAATGTTTCTGAAAAACCTATTAATATAGGTATTTCAAGTTTTCCTCAAAGTTCTGGTGGATTAAATGCTGATATTAATCAGGATGTAACTCCTCTTACAAATATATCATCTTCGATTTTGCAGTCAAAAGTTAATGCTCTTACCGCTGGCGGAGTAACTCCGATGGGAGAAGCTTTTTCAAAAGTTTGGTCTTATTTTTTAAACAATCAGTCAATTCTTCGTTCCTGCAGGCCAAACATTGTTGTTTTTACATCTGACGGAGAGCCTAATTCAGAGCTATCTAACTTCTCTTCTGCAATTGGAAATAATTTTGACGGGAACTATGAAACAGATTTGAAAACCCTTGTCTCTTCTGAGTCCAGCTATGAAAAGGGGATTCTTAAGTTTGTTGAATTCATGTCCAATCCATCCAAAACTCTTCCTCTTTATAAAGATTTAAATGATGATGACAAGGCTAAATGTGTTGCCGGAATTTGCAAATTTAACAATAAAGCGTGTTTTGATGATTCCGAGTGCCCGACAGCTTGTCCTGATGGCGAATGCGCCGGGAACAGTGTTCAGGTTTTCCCTATTTCTTTTGTAAAAAACCTCGGAATTATTGGTGAAATAGGTAAGGTTGGCAACTCTCAGAAAAAGTCATATCATGTCGGCAATGATGATGAAATGATTTCTGCTGTTTTTGATGCTCTTGATTCTGTTTATGCATCACCTGTTGCAGGAGCTGCTGCTCCGGCAGTTACGGTTTCTTCAGGGTCTGCCGGAAATTTTGTCTATTTATCAACTTTTCAGCCGAAAAAAATTGGTCATTGGTGGGGAAACATAAGAAAATACTGTGTTTTTAATGAAGAGACAAACCCTAATGGTGATTGTCTCTTTCAGGAAAAACATCTTACAGATGTTGATTACATTCCAAATGCCAAAGAAAACATTAAAGAGTTGCTTGTTTCCAAAAAAGAGGTTGATGGCGAACTTGATGCTTCTGGAAACCTTACAATTTCATCGCTTGGTGTAAATGAGAGACTCCAGACCGCTACCCGCAAGATTTACTACAGCGGTAACTTTTCCGAAAATGTTTCATTTGACGCCGGCAAACCTAACTGCTCCGATGTTCCATGTCTCTCTTCCCCAGACAAGGTAATTCCTGATGGTGGTTTTTTTGATAGCTACAAGGGGTTTGCCAGCGACATTGAGGTTAAAAATTATGATATTTCTCCATCTGTTGAAGTTATTAAATTTACAGCGACTATTTCTCATGGCAGGCCGTCAACGCTCTATATGAAACTGACTGCTCCAAACAAAAGAGATATCTATCTTGACCACATAATTATTCCAAGTGTTTCGGTAAGTGATTCCTTGATTCAAAATGATGATTCTAAAGAAGTTTCTGTTACCAAAGTTATTGACAGAAATTCAATCTCCTCTCTTCCTGACTGGAAAAAAGAGAATATTAATGGTAAATGGACGCTTACAATTTATGACAGAAAATATGGAGACGGATTCTCAGGAAAATTCAAAAGCTGGTCTTTACAGTTTTTTCAGAATGGAATTTGCGGAGACAATAAGGTTCAGGGGCATGCTGATATTGTTCGAGACACTGCTTCCGGCATCTTAAAATCATACAAAATTCTGCCAACAGAAACTTGTGACGGCAACACAAAATCTTGTACAGCAATTGACAACACCAAGTTTTCAGGCGGAAATGCAAAATGCCTTTCAAGCTGTGCGGGCTTTGATCTTTCAGGTTGTACAATTAATAATGGCGCGGTCTATAAGCAGCTTGTCCCTGCTGCTGCAACAACCGATACATTGAAAAGAGTTTATAATTTTATGAATGGATATGAAGACAGGATTGCAAACACATCAGACGGAATGTGTCTTGTTCCAACAACAGGCCCAACATTTGAATGTTCAACCGGCTGCACCTCAACAAACAATCTCGAAGCAGATCAGCTGCAAACACTTACTCTTTCCAAGTCTCTTACATTTAATGGTAATGTTGACAACATTTCGATGAGTTTTGTTCTCAGAAGAGAGTACAACAACGACAGTCCTCCAACTTTTACAGTGACTTATCACAACACAATAAATTTAATCACAGCAAAACTGGTAGCTCCAAACGGGACAGAAAAGGCAGTAACTTTAACCGCAGATCCGGCAAATGATCTGCCCAAGCCGCCACAATTAAGAACATTTTCATTTAACACGGCAGATTTTAAAGGATTTAACGGAAATGGTGTATGGAAACTTCTTATTAAAAACAATCATACCGAAAGAAAAATTAAAGTTTCCTCATGGACGACCCAGATAGTTCCGCAACCTTTGACAGGAACAGAATATTTTTGTGTAAAAAGAAAAAATATTGCAGGCGATTACTGGCATTCATCAGCACTGCTGGTTGATGACAACAGCTATGCAATTGCAGGAAGCAACACGGGTTTCTTAGGTGTTTTTAATGCAGCAACAGGCGAAGAAATTAAAGCAATTGTTCCATCAACAGATATTCTCGCAAATCACATAGCAGAAAATTACGCAAAATCTTCAGACAAAAACAAGCTTTACGGCCCTGATATTACTCCATTTTTAATGAATGGCGGCACATTTACATATATTTGGGACGCATCAGGCAGAGGCGGCAGTGGATTTGTTGTTTATGATAAGAATTCACTGATAACCGCAAACACAATTCCTCTTAGAAAATTTGAAAATAGCGGCAATCACAACTTTATTATGTCAGCTCCTGATTATATTTCATGGGGCACGACCGATGCTGATGTGACAAAATGTACAGGCTGCACAGACTATCTTGTTCTTGCGGCAGGTTATCATAAAGATTTTGATGACAACACCAAAACTCCGGAAAGTTCTATAAAGCTTTCTTCTATGAAAAAAGGTGTTAAATGGTATTCTGTAACTTCTGCAGGTGCAATTTCCTCAGATTCAACAATGTCATCAAAGACAGAACCATGGTCGTCTGACCTTGGAGAAAAATCGCCAGTTGTCGGATCTCCACTATTTTTTAACAGCAAGATTGATCTAACAACACAAAATGATTACAACTACATTATTGCGCCTAAAAAGAATGTAGACAGCCTCTATTTCGTTGATATGTTTGGCGAACTTTTTTATATGAACAGCAACAGCAGTTCGGTTTACAGCGTTATAAAAATTCCTCAGCCCGCCGCTTTAACTGTAATGAAAAACACCGAAGATCTTAATGTTTTTACCAAACCGGCAGTTCTTCTCCGCGATAAAGGCGGCAAAAGAGAGATTTGGCCATATATTGCAACAGGCGATGCAACCAGACCGATAACCGGAATAAAAGGAAATGTTGTTGTGGGCATAAAGCATATCAAAGATTCTGACAAAAACGAAGGCATCACTAATTTTGCTGATTTTTACAATGCAACAGCAGACACTATCTTTGATGCTCTTAAGTCGGCCAAAGATATTGATGAAATATGTGCATTTGACGCAAAGGGTTGCGGCTCCTCAAGTCCGAAAGGATGGTATTTTAAACTCGGCGATAATGAGAGCGTTGTCAGCAACATTGTCGCTTATGGGAAAACACTTTTTTTTACAGTTTTTAACTTTGACCCCGCTGCTAACATAAACGCAACAGATTGTAATGTAACAATCAATCCTGGACATTCTTATCTCTATGCAATAAATGCTTTTAACGGCGGGCCGGCTGGAGCTTTTGCGGACGGAATCACCTCAAACAGGATTATGCAGGATTTAGGAGAAGGCCTAGCCTCAGAGCCAGTTTTAGGAGTTGATGACAAAGGAAATGCAAGACTCTATATTACAAAAGGAACAGGAAATCTTGATGTTGTAGATATTCCGCCAGCAGGAGTGATTTCTTCCATACCAAACGCAACTATTCTGTGGTGGAAGATATATTAAACTATAAAAAACTCCAAAAAAAACAAAATCCTCAAAAAAATCAAATTAGCATAAAATTATACTCTTTACAGAAGTTTTTGTTG
>CAZISX010000036.1:22756-24013 GCA_964542005.1 uncultured Spirochaetales bacterium | reverse complement strand
TTTAGCCCCCGACTGTAAAAAATACAATTGAGCACAAAAAAGTTATTAATTATATAGGGAGAGAATAATGAGAAAGCTTGTAGGGTTTTTTATTGTTTGGAGCTTTTTGTTTAGCATGGCTGGTGCGTATGAGTATGATTTGTATTATATTGAAACATCAACTAAGGCGGCAGCACCAAATGTCTTGTTTTTGTTTGACATTTCAGGTTCAATGGCGTCTAGTGATGTTTGTTTGCCTGCAACTGATTTTAAGGATGAACTTTATTGTGTCGATTTAGATACAGCCTCTGACTACAAATATGGTAGTAACCCCTCTTCTGAGAATTGGCTTAGCTCTGATTTTACTAATGGACAACAAATTTCTAGCACATTAACAACTTGTGATAACCCCGATGTTTTTTCTCAATCCAATGAAACTTATGATGAAGATTTGTCTTATTACTCTTTAGCTTATGATATGTGTCCCAAATATCAAGAAAGGCTTAAAACACTAAAAGATGCAATTAGTGAAGTTGTCTTAGAACTTTACGAAAATATAGACAACAAACCTATAAATGTTGGCGTTGCAACTTTTCCAACAAGACTTGGTTCTCAAAATGGAGAACTTCCAACAAATGGCGATATTGTATTTTTAGATGGAGTTGGGAAAGCAAAGATAGATTCTGCAATAAACGATCTTTCTTCAGGTTATAATACTCCGGTTGGGGAAGGGTTGTCTTTTGCTTATTCATATTTTTTAAACAATCAAAATTTATTAAGATCCTGTAGAGCAAATTATGTTGTACTCATTACTGATGGTGAACCCAATTCTGATATTTCAACACTGGAAGTAGCAATGACAACAAATTATACAACTATATCCTCACAAAAAGGCAAAGATAGAGGGTTACAATTTAAAAATGATGTTCAAAACGAAACAACAGGCATTTATGATAACAGAGTTGTAAGAGTTGCTGAATTCATGAACTTGAAAAGAACATACGGCGGCACTGAAAATTTTTTATATTATGATTTACAGGGTTCAGATAAAGGAAAATGTGAATCCGGACTCTGTGTTGTTGGTGGCGCTTCCTGTAATACAGCTTCTGATTGTGATGTTTGCAAAGGTGGGGATTGTGACGGTAACTATGTTCAAGTTTATCCAATATCTTTTGTAAAAGCTCTTGGAATAACAGGTCGTATTGGTGAGGTTGGCAATGTAGATAAAACTTCCTTTTTTGCAGGAAGTAGTGACCAACTTAAAAACACCATATCAAA
>CAZISX010000036.1:13689-22746 GCA_964542005.1 uncultured Spirochaetales bacterium | reverse complement strand
ACATTGGTATGGAAACATAAAAAAATATTGTGTTTTTAATGAAAAAGACAATCTAATAGGAGAATGTTTATTCCAATATCAGGATAAATATACAGGTTACGGAACTCAATCACAAATTCCAAACAGCAAGTCGAAAATTTATGAAAAATTAACAAGCCAAAAAGAAACAGAAGCTGATGCCGGCATATCCTCTCTGGGAGTTAATCAAAAATTAAAAACTAATGAAAGAAGTATTTATTATTCCGGAACTTTTTCAGAAACAAGTAACTTAAATAATTTCAAACCTTCTTGTTCTGACGAGCCTTGTGTAATCGCTCCAAAAGATGGAATTGGATGGATGCCTCCAGGATCAGACGGCGCTGTAAATATTGTTACAGGAATATCAAGCACAATCAATGTTGCAAAATACAACATTGATAATAAAAAGATAGATTTAATGAAATTGGATTTAGAGTTCATTCATCCTAGACCAGCTAAAGTTGCTATAAAACTTCGTTCTCCTAATGGCAGAGATATATTTTTTGACAACATATCTATTCCTGATGTTTCTACAAATGATAGTGGCGTAGTAAATTCAAATGCATCCGGAATTATAATTTCAAAAACAATAGATAAATATGCTACAGGAACAAAGGGTACAACAGGCATTCCAGTTTACGATGAATGGTATGGTGAAAATCCAAATGGAACTTGGAAATTAACGGTTTATGATAGAGATACGACAGGAAGTGGGAATAAAGGATTTTTAAAATCATGGTCAATTCAATTTATTCAGGAAGGAATTTGCGGAAATAATAAAATTGAGGGACATTCAGTGGTGACAAGAAGTAGTGGCTCTGGTTTAGCCAAAGGTTCTACCGAAAAAACATCAAGTTGTAGAGATTGCGGAATTAAAACATTGCCATCTGAAATTTGTGATGGAAATTCCGTTTCATGCACAACAATTGATAATGTTAAATATTCAGGTGGAACAGCAACTTGTCTTTCCGATTGTTCAGGGTTTGATTTGTCAGGATGTACATTAAACACAGCAATTGGGTATCAAAAACTTGAGCCGGCGCAAGCAACAACAGATAATTTGAAAAAAATTTATAATTATATGCACGGCTATGAATTTAAAACAGCTTTTGAAAATGATGGAATTTGTTTAACTCCATCAGACGGACCTGTTTATGATTGTAGCACTTCTCCTTGTTCTGGAAGCACTGCATTAATTCCAGCCAAAAGCACCGGCTCTATAACAAGTACAATTACAGTTCCAAATTTTTATGGAAAAATTGAAAAGGTAACTGCTAGTGCAAAAATTAGAACAAGAAAAGGTGATACATCCTCCCGCAATAAAATAATTACGCTAACACACAATGGAGTTTCAAAAAGTTTTACCAAAAGCATTCCAGCATTAACAACAGAATTCATTTTTAACGATACCGATTTAAATATTTTTAAAGGAACTGATGGTGCAGGTGTTTGGGAATTAAGTGTTAAGAACAATGCTGATTTAACACCTTTTTCGCCACAAACAACTGCTAATATAAGTCATAATGCAAATGGTGTGTTTCCCTATAATATTAATATTTATCATGCAGGGGGACCATTAACAGTTAAAACAACAAATAAAGGAAGCCCAACTGCAGCAAAACACATTGATTTATATATGAAAGAAGGAAGTGCTCCTTCTGCACCACTCTCTTCTTGTACTGAAGCTAATAAATGTTGGAAATCAACAAATTCAGGTAATGACGAAGAAATATCAGAAGATTTTCCAGAAGGAAGATATTATATTTCAATTTATGCAAATTCATGTACTGCTGCTACTTGTAAATATGATATTTCTACAGTTTTTTCACCAAATGGAGGAACTCTTGAATCTTGGAATTTACAATTAACGCCAACACCTCTTGTTGGAGAAAATTATTTTTGCACTAAAAGAGAAAATATAGCTGGAGATTTTTGGCATTCATCCGCTCTTCTTGTTGATAATGTTTTTGTAGCTGGAAGCAATTCAGGATTTTTAAGTGTATTTGATGCAAATAATGGTGTTGAGAAAAAAGCAGTTGTACCTTCAACAGATATGCTTTTAAATCATCTTTCTACAAATTATGCAACATCAAAAGATAAATCAAAACTTTATGGTCCTGACATAACTCCAAAACTAATTGAAGGAACAAATTTCTCTTATATTTTTACAGGTTTTGGAAGAGGTGGCAAAGGTTTTGTTGTGTTTGACAAAGACCCTTTAATTAAAGAAAATACTAATCCAATAAGAATTTTTGAATCTGTTGCTAATCATGATTTTTTAATGAGCCAGCCAGAATATATATCTTGGGGAGAAACAACTTCAAATATAGAAGACTGCAATTCCTGTGCCGATTATTTAGTTGTTTCAGCAGGTTATAACTCCTCGTTCGACAAAAATGACAATTCTCCAGAAACTTCTGCAGCAGCACCAATAAAGGCAGGGCTTAAATGGTATAAGATAGATAAAACAATAACCCCACCGATTCAATACGATACCTCAGAATCAAATGCAACGGATCCTTATTCCTCAAGACTTAACAACAAAGCTCCAATTGTTGCGGCGCCTGCATTTATAAATAGCAAAATTGATGCAAAAACTCAGTATGATTACAAATATATTCAATCAAAAAAGAAAAATGTTGATACTCTTTATTTTGTTGATTTGGTTGGCCAGCTATTTTATTATAATGGAGTAGGTTCGGCAGACACTCTTTTAGAATTGCCTCAGCCAGGAAATTTAGGTACAATCAAAAATACTGAAGACTTAAATGTATTTGGCAAGCCAGCGGTTATAATAAGAGAAAAATCTGATAGAGAATCATGGGTTTATATTGGAACCGGCGATGCAACAAGACCAATAACAAATATTTCAGGAAATAATGTCTTAGGATTAAGACATTTAAAGGGCACTGTCGAAACCAAAGGCAAATCAAGCTTAAGTGATTTTTATAATGCGACATCAGATAAAAATTTTGACACATCAAACATTTCAAAATACAGAAACAGCGATATTAATGGTATTTGCACACTTGGAACAGAAACTGGCTGTCCTTCTAAAGACCCGATAGGTTGGTACTTTACTCTACCAAACAACAGAAGTGTTGTAGGAGATCTTCTTGCATATAATGATAGAATTTATTTTACAGTTTTTGATTTTGATGCAACTGCAAATATTAATTCAGAGGAATGTAGTGTCACTGTAAATCCTGGCAAATCATATCTTTACGAAGTTAATGCCTTTAGTGGTAGAGCAATGTATAATTATCAAAATGATTCATTAGATGATAGAGTAATCAAAGATCTTGGTGGAGGAAAAGCATCACAGCCAGTTTTAGCCGTCACAGCAGATGGTGATGCAAAAATATATGTAACAAAAGGTGATGGTGGTTTAGAAGTTATTGATATTGAAAATTACAAAGTACCCGTCAATCCTGCCCGCATCCTCTGGTGGAAAGTTTACTAAAACACATGAAAAAATGCTTTGTCTGTGGACATTATAAAATTATTAAATCAACAACTACAAAAATGTTTGAAGCTACGGGGCACATTATAATCATCAAGGATGTGTCCTGTCTAACTTGTGAAAATTGCGGAGAAATATATCTCGAAACTAAAACCATTCAAAGGCTGGAACAAATTTTAGAAAAAAGAACGGGAGAGCTGGAAATACTCTCTTTTATTGCTGCTTAAGTCAATGACAATCTCTCTATTTGACAATCCAAACCCAACCTGTTAAACTCCCCGAAAAATTTTGATAAGGTTAAAAAATGAAAAAAATGTTGCCGATTCTCTTGCTCTATTTTTTGGAATTTTCTTTTATGATTTTATCGAGTTTTTCTTTGTCTTTGGTTGAATATTCTGTCTTCACTGGTTTTTTCGGCTCAGCTTTTGGCTCTTTTTCTGATTCTTTTACAGGCTCTTTTGGCGAGTCCGAGACTGATTCTCTGACAGAATCTTTTACTGAGTCTTTGATATTTGTGTAAATCTGCTCTTTTGTTTTTTTGATTTTTTCTTCAGCCTCATCTTTTACCTCTTCTGCTGTTTCTTCAGCTTTTTCCTGCGCTTTGAAGAGTATGTGTTTGTAGAGAGGCTTGCCTTTATAGCAGAAGTTTGCAATAAGAAACATAAGAAACAAAAAGTTGAGAATTCGTATAATAAAAAACATATTTACCTCACTGTAAGGACTTTTGGTCCATCTTTTGTAATTGCGACTGTATGCTCAAACTGGCAGGAGAGTGTGCCGTCTTTTGTAACAACTGTCCAGCCGTCTTTTAATGTTCTGCAGCCGTCTTCTCCTTCATTTACCATTGGCTCGATAGCGATAACCATTCCTTCGATAAGTTTTTCGCCCTCGCCTGGATTGCCATAGTGCGGAATCGCAGGATCTTCATGAAGCTCGATTCCTACGCCGTGCCCTACATATTCTTTTACAACGGAAAATCCGTGAGACTCCACAAACTGCTGAATCGCATGGCCGATATCGCCGACGGAGTTGCCTATTACTGCTTTCTGGATTCCGATTTCAAGCGATTTTCTTGTTACTTCAACCAGCTTTTTAGCTGTTTCGGATGCTCCCGGCATAATATAAGTCATGGTTGCATCGCCGATGTAGCCTTCAAGCGTTACGCCGCAATCAACAGAGACGATGTCTCCTTTTTCTATTATTTTGCTTTTCCTAGGAATTCCGTGAACAACCTCGTTATTGACAGAAATACAGAGAGCGTTCTGATAGCCTGGCACATATTTAAAGGTAGGTTTGCCGCCTCTTTTTTTGATATATTTTTCAGCAAACGCATCAATCTGAAAGGTGTTTACCCCCGGTTTTATGTAGTCTCGAAGCTCATCAAAAAGTTCGGCAACAATTTTCCCTGCCGCCCCGATTTTCTCAATCTGGGCTGGAGTTTTGATAAGTATTTGGCCTGTCATTATTCATCACCTTTTAATTTAAATCCTTTTTTTCTGTAATCATTTATAAGTTTATCCTGCACGCCCTTGATTTCATCGCCTGTCATAGTTCTGTCTCCGGCGTTAAGCTCTATTTTGAAGCTGATGCTCTGCATTCCTTCAGGAATCGGGTGTCCTGCAAATCTGTCTGTTATCTTGTACTCTGAAAGAATCTTTTTATCAATTGAATTCTTTATAACAGACAAAAGTATATCTGCTTCGGTTTTTAGAGGAACAACAAGGCTAAACTCAAAAAAGCTGCTCTGCATTTTGTTTAACTGGTTGAATTTTATTGTTGATTCAGGCATAGAGAAGAGTTTGTCAAGATCAATTTCAATATATCCGGCTCTTCCTTTTAAGTCATATTTTTTGGCTGTCGAGGGATGAATTTCTCCAAAGATTCCAACTGGCTGCTTTAAACAGGTAATAACGCCGCCTCTTCCGGGATGAAGTATCAGCGAGCCGAAAAATGGAGATGTTTCAGCAACCCGTTCTATCTTGAAATTCGGAACATTAAGCTCTTTAAGGATTGATTCTACAATCTTTTTTGTCTCCTCAAAAACATTCTCTTTCCCGTAGATTGCGGCTGCGAATCTCTTGTTTTCACTCTCTTTTTTATAAACACTTCCAAACTCGAATATTGAAAACGCAGGAAAAAACTTCTGGTTTGACTCAATATTTCTAAACATGGCAGGTGCCATTGTCCATCTGAGATATGGAGAATCCTTAACTCCAAGAAGTACAACCGCCTCTTCATCCGCAAGATTGAAGAACTGTTTATCTTTTTCGCAGAGAAATGAATAGTTAAGAACCTCGTTTGCGCAAAAATTCCTTGAAAGGAGGTCTCTTAATTTTTCCTGTTTTTCAAGACCTTTGTTTATAACTGCAGGAAGCATCGGGAAAAGCGGCGCGCTCTCAGGAATGTTGTTGAAACCATAAATTCTACCGATTTCCTCAACAATATCAGCATCAATTGAAACATCCTTACTTCTTCTGTGAGGAGGAACAGAGATTTTCCAGCTTGCCGGATTTTTTTCAACACCAAACTCAAGAAAGGAAAGAATCTCTTCTATTAAAGAATCAGGCATATTTTCAGAAGAAACTCCGAGGTAGTTTCTTATTCTGTCAGGAGTAATTGAAATTGAACCTTTGAACCCGTAACCTGCCGAATTATCTCTTGAAACCACTTCGGAAGAAACTATTGCTGTCGGAATTATTTCTTTTATAAGTTCGATACATCTTTCTGCTGCGAGGAATGAATTTTCAGGCCACATAGCTTTTTCAAAACGCTGCGCCGCATCAGTTCTCAGATCAAGTCTGTTCGCTGTTCTTCTGATTGTTCCAGGCTCAAAAAGCGCGGACTCAATAACTATTTCTGTAGTATTTTCATCAACTTCGCTGAAAAGACCGCCCATAACGCCTGCCACAGCAAGGGTTTTTTCGCTGTCTGCAATAACAATATCGCTGCCGAGAAGATTCCGCTCAATATTGTCAAGCGTCACGAATTTTTCCCCGTTAGCCGCATCTTTTATAAAAATTGTGTTGCCTGCTAGTTTTTTTCTATCAAAAGCATGGAGCGGATGAGCTGTTTCAAGCATGATATAGTTAGTAATATCAACGACATTGTTAATTGAACGGAGCCCTGTGTTTTCAAGTCTTTTCTTAAGCCAGAGCGGAGATTCGCCAACTTTTATGCCGCTCACCTTAACGCAGAGATAGTGCAAAACCTTTGAAGAACCAAACTCAATATTGAAAGATTCCTCAATTTTATCAGCCTTGATTCCTTTGTAGGAAAGCTCTTTTTTCCACTCTTTTCTAAAAATTGTCCGAAGCTCACGGGCAATTCCGTAATGTCCCCAAAGATCGGGTCTGTGATTTATTGTTTTATTTTCAATCTCAATAACAAAATCGCTCTCGCCAAAAATTTCAGACATTTTTGTTCCAGGCTGGATTGATTTCTCTAATTGCCAGATACCGCTGTGATCTTCGCCAAGCCCAAGCTCTTTTGCGCTGCAAAGCATACCGCAGCTCTCAACTCCTCGAATTTTCGCAGGTTTTATCTCAAAATCTCCTGGAAGAATTGTTCCAAGAGGAGCGTAAGGAATAATCTGTCCAAGAGCAATATTTGGCGCACCGCAAACAACAGTAATTGACTCTGTGCCATCAAAAACTGTTGCAAGATGGAGCTTGTCTGAATTTGGATGATCCTCTATTTTATCAATTCTGGCAGCTTTTACCTGCTCAAAATGTTTGCCTATATAATGAGCTGATTCAAGCTCGGCGGTAGACATTGTAAAGCGTTTTGCAAGCTCTTCCGGAGCAATATTGCTAAGGTCAAGATAGTCATTTAACCAGTTCAAAGAAATGTGCATGTTTTTCTCCTTTTCAAAAATGCTGCCCCTATTATATGGTTTAAGATTTATATTTCAAATCCTTCAGAGTTTTTTAGATAAATTATTACTTATCTCGGTTAAGTGGCGGGCTAAGTTAAATAAGAGATTTAACCTTTTCAACAAGATTTGGAACATTCATGCCGTATCTTTCGAGAACTATGTTGCCTGGCGCGCTTGTTCCGAATGTGTCTATGCCGATAATTATTCCTTTTTCGCCTGCATATTTTTCCCAGCCAAATGTTACGCCAGCTTCGATTACAATTCTGTTTTTCATTTCGGACGGAATTACAGATTCCTGATAATTTTTGTCCTGCATCTCGTAAATTTCTCTGCAAGGCATTGAAACGACTCTGATATTTGTTCCTTCCGCCTTGAGCTGTTCGTAGGCTTTTATTGCTAAATCAACCTCTGACCCAGTTGCGATTACAACTGCTTTCGGGTTCTCTGAATCTGCCAGAATGTACGCACCTTTTTCAAGATTTTCTGCCGGTGCGTAAAGCGTTCTGTCAATAACTGGAAGGTTTTGTCTTGTGAGAATGAGGGCGACCGGCGTGTTCTTTATTTTCATAATAGTTTTCCACGCTGCCACGGTTTCTGTCGCGTCTGACGGTCTTATTACAAAAAGTCCAGGCATTGAACGGATTGATGAGAGCTGTTCTATCGGCTGATGAGTCGGGCCGTCTTCGCCGACAGCGACGGAATCGTGTGTAAATATAAAAATTGAGGGAAGTTTAGCGAGTGCCGCAAGTCTGACTGACGGTCTCATGTAGTCAACAAATGAGAAAAATGTTGCGCAGAAAGCTCTTGTTCCGCCGTGATAAGCCATGCCATTTACAATTGCAGCCATTGCGTGTTCGCGAACGCCGAAATGAATATTTCTGCCGCTTCTTGTTTCTGCTAAAAAGCTCCCTTTTCCTTTTAACAGCGTTGTTGTCGAGCAGCTTAAATCAGCGTCGCCGCCCGCAAAATAGCTAACCATATCTGCAACTGCGTTCATAATTGTGCCATTTGCAGCTCTTGTCGCTATTGAGTCGCCTGCTTTGAATTTAGGAAGTTTTTCATCAAAATCTGCCGGAAGAGCGGCTGAAAATGTATCTTCCCATTCTTTTGCAAGTTCTGGGAATGATTTGCAGTAATTGGCAAAAAGCTCGTTCCATCTGTCGTACTCTTTTTTAAGTTCCACCTTTCTTTCTTCAAAAAACGCCTTAACTTCTGCCGGAACTGTAAAAGGTTCGTAGTTCCAGTTAAGTGCTTTTTTAGCAAGAGCAGCTTCTTCTGCACCAAGCGGTGCACCGTGAGATTTTTCTGAGCCCTGTTTGTTTGGAGAGCCATAGCCAATAGTTGTCTTCACAATTATAAGTGTCGGTTTTTCCTTCTCTTTTTTCGCATCTGCAATTGCTTTTGAGATTGCGGCAAAGTCGGTGTCGCCATTTTTAACTGCGAGAACCTGCCAGCCGTAGCTTTCGTATCTTTTTTCAACATTTTCTGTGAAAGATAAGCTTGTCGGGCCGTCAAGAGAAATATCGTTGCTGTCGTAGAGACAGATAAGTTTTCCGAGTTTGAGATGACCTGCAAGCGAGTGGGCTTCCGCCGTGATTCCTTCCATCATGCAGCCATCGCCCAGAAGCATAAATGTGTGGTGATCAACAATTTCAAAGCCTGGTTTGTTGAATTTTGCAGAAAGCATAGTTTCAGCAATCGC